>NZ_SMGG01000003.1:0-372335 GCF_004339245.1 Seleniivibrio woodruffii | reverse complement strand
CACTGCATGCGTCCGCAGACTCAAGGCCGACTCCGTTTCTGACAGCATCGTAGCCCAGCTTTGTTCTGTCCCACCTTTTGTCCCTGTCCATGGGATAGTAGCGGCCGGCAACCGTTGCCACCTGTCCGCACTCCGTATTTTTCATGTATTCAGTCAGTTCCTTCATATATCCCAGACCGCTCTTGGGGGGAGTGTCACGCCCGTCCATGAACGCATGGACGTATACTTCCGGAATGCCGAACTGTTTCGCTATGCCTATGATTCCTTTGAGATGTTCGATGTGGCTGTGTACGCCGCCGTCGGACAGAAGTCCGAAAAGGTGTAGTCTGCCGCTGTCCGCCTTAACTGTGTTCAGAAACGCCGCAAAGTCAGGGTTCTTTGCCATGCTGCCGTCTTTGATGGCCAATGTGACCCTGAGAAGCTCCTGATAAACCACTCTTCCGGCTCCGATGTTTGTGTGTCCAACCTCGGAGTTGCCCATCTGCCCCTTGGGCAGACCGACATATTCCTCACTGGCGTTCAGCCTTGTGTGGGGGCACTCGGCCATCAGTTTATGGAAATTGGGTGCTTTGCTGATTCTGACAGCGTTGAAGTCCTCTTCGTCTCTCAGACCCCAGCCGTCAAGGATGAGAAGTACGGTTTTGCGTTCAGACATGACATTCTCCAAAGATGATTGGTAAGTTGAGGGGATTGTAGCACAAAAACGAAAGCCCCGCCATAGCGACGGGGCTCGGGATTACATCTTGATGAGGCCTTTCTTTTCCAGTTCGGTCTTACAGTCGGTGCAGTATCTGGCGAAAGGAACGTATTCGAGGCGTTTTTCCTCAATATCCTCTTCACACTCGATACAGACGCCGTAGGTTCCGTTGTCGATTCGAACCAGAGCCTGCTCGATAAGGCGGAGCTTAAGAGCATCCGTCTCAACACGGCCAAGCATAAGGTTTTTGTTATAGAGATTATATGCTTCGTCTGCGGCGTCCTGTGTTCCGTCTTCGCCGAGGCTCATAGCATCGTGATATCTCTCATTGAGCTTATCGATGAGCTCACGTCTCATCTTCAGCAGTTTGTCCCTGTGGTATTTCAGTTTTTCCCTGTCCATACCAGCCCTCCTTACAAGCCAGATGTAAAAGCAGAAAAGCCTTTTACACGCAGTTTCTATTTATGATACGGATGACCGTTGATAATGGTCAGCGCCCTATAAACCTGCTCCGCAAGAACCAACAGGCTAACCCTGTGTGCCATTGTCATTTCGGACAATGAAATGAATTCTTTAGCCGAAGCCCTGACATCCGCCGGAAGCCCTTCGGCCTCACCTATATAAAAAGTGATGTCGCCGTAGGTTTCCACCCGTTTGTTAAGCCATGCGGCAAAACTCTCACTGGTGAATTTTGTCCCTTTGGGATCCATTCCCACCAGAAGTCCCTTCTGCTGGGCTCCCTGCCTGTTCTTGTCGACCTCGACCGAAACAGGCATAAATCCGTTGGACATCTTTATATATCTGTCAACCAACGCCTTTATTTCAGGCTCTTTGATCTTGGATGCCATAACAATTTTTATCAGCATCGGAATTGCTCGTAAAATATAGAATGAGTTCTACTATGTCAACAATTTTCGGAGCTTTTTGCGCTTTTATAGCCCCCGTGTGAACTCGTACATGATGACCGCCGCACTCTGAGCTACGTTCAGAGAGTCGATATCGCCCCTCATGGGAATTTTCACATGTGTGTTCGCAAGCTCCAGAAGTGCGGGGCGTATGCCTTTACCTTCGGAACCCATAATAATGACGGATTTATGGTCGAAAACAACGTCCTTAAGGGCTGTCTGCCCGTGGACGTCCGCCGCATAGGCCTTGTATCCGGCATCCTGAAGTTTTTTCAATGCTGTTGCAGTGTTTCCTGCGCCCGCCACCAGAGTGTGGAATATTGTTCCGCTGGAAGCCTTGCAGACCGCCGCAGTGATAGGAGCCTGCTTATCGAAGCCCACCAGAACGGTCTTTATGCCGAAGCAGTTGGCCGCTCTTATTATCGCCCCGTAGTTATGGGGGTCAAAAATCCTGTCGAGAATAACAACGGGACCGTTTTCAAGTATCTTATCAAAGACCTTATCGAAAAACTTCGGCTCAAGGTCTCTTATCTCCGCCGCAACTCCCTGCGCCTCCTGTCCGAAAAAGTGTTCGAACTCCTTAGAGCCGTAGGTGCGGCATTCAACTTTATATTTCTTAGGGTCAAAGGTCGAGTTAACCTTCACATGGAGCAGTTTAACTATATCCAGCTTGAGTGCTTCCTCGACAGTGTTTCTTCCGTGTATTATCATGCAAGCTCCGCTTTAATGCTCTCTGCCACTGTTTCGGGGTCGAGGCCTAAGAGTTTGAAAATGTCCTCGGGAGTACCGGAGAAGGCATAGCCTCTCACGCCGAAACGGACTATGCGCACAGGCTCGCCGTCGTCTGCAAATTTGTTTGCCAGAGTGGCCGCCAGACCTGTGAATTCGTTGTGATCCTCATATACAAAAACGGGTTTATCCGTATATTTCTCAAATGCTTCCATATCAGGATGCAGAGGGCATGAGCAGTTGAGCACTGCCGCCTTGATACCCTGTTTTTCCAGAATTTCGGCAACTTTCAACGCACGGGCAGTCATGCTGCCGTAGGTTGCGATGGCGAAATCGCCGTCACGCAGAACGTCCACCTGACCGTATTTGAAGTCGTATCCCTTGCCGAAGAAAGGCTTGTCGCCGTCAGCTATCACTGCGAGTTTTGAACGACCCATACCCACAAGGAAGTTTCCGGGGTTCTCAGCCGCAAAGCCAACAGCCTTATAGGTCTGGTTGGGATCGGCGGGGATGATGACTCTGAATCCGAACAGGTTGCGCAGTGTTCCGAGGTAGTCGATGCACTGGTGAGTCTTGCCGTCCTCGCCCACGTCGATACCTATGTGGGTTGTGACGGTCTTAAGGCTTGCGCCGTTGATGTCGTTAAGTCTCTGCTGGTTGTAAACCTCGTCCACTCCGAATACGCCGAAGTCGGCGAAGAAAGCCAGAACGCCGTTAACGCTGGCCGAACCGCCGGCAACACATGCGTGGTGCTCCTGAATGCCCGCCTGAACGAAGTTATCGGGAAACTCTTTCTCAACCTTGTCTGTTTTAACAGAGCTGGCGAGGTCGCAGTCGAAAACTGCAACGGGGGTCATTCCCTCTTCCTGAGAGTTCTTAACTATATCGTATATCGCATCGCCGAACGCCGAACGGCAGTCGGTCTTAACGTCCAGTCCGTATTCCTTGTTTCTGTCGTAGGCCACCTTAACTTCGGGGATCTCAAGCTCGTGGTGTGAGGGGTCGAACACGAACGCCTTACGCATCTCTCTGTATCTTGCGATGTCGTTTTCCAGACCAAGCTCCGCAAGAGCTTTGTCAAGCTGCTCGTCTGTAAGGGGCTTTCCGTGGTATCCGTGGATGTTCTCCATGAAGGATACGCCTTTGCTCATCACTGTTTCAGCAAGGATAAGCACGGGCTGTTCTATCTTCTGACCATATTTGATGGCTGTGAAAAGTTTTTCGAAGTCATGGCCGTCAACAGTGATAACGAACCAGCCGTCTGCAGTGTAGTCGTCCTTTATGTTCTGATACATTACGTCTTCAATGTTGCCGCTTATCTGAAGCTTGTTATAGTCGATGAAAGCGGTGATGTTGTTAAGGCCGTGCATTGCGGCAAAGCGTCTCGCCTCAGCCTGCTGACCCTTCTGCTGTTCGCCGTCGCCCATGAAGCAGAATACGCTGAACTCCTCGCCTGCTATCTCGCCAGCCATAGCGGCTCCGCATGCGGCAGAGAGTCCCTGTCCGAGGTTGCCCGTTGTCCACTCGACACCGTTAACCATCCTTTCGATGTGGCCTTCATAGATGCTTCCGGCCAGACGAAACTCGGCAACAGCCTGGTCTATATCGAAAAATCCGTTGCGTGCAAGGGCGGAGTATACACCGGGGCTTGTGTGTCCGTGGGACACGAAAACCCTGTCCCTTGAAGGGGATTTAACGTTTTCGGGGGTGATGTTGGCATATCTGTACACTGTCAGATACATATCTATAGACGACATGGAACCGCCGGGGTGTCCGCTGCCAGCCAGCGTTGTCATTTTCAGAATATCGCCGCGGCAGAGTTTTGCCGTTTCAGCAAGTTCCTGCATGTCTTTCGGGGTGAAATCCACGTCAAATCCACAGTTTCTCATATATAATACCTCAGTTTTCTATGCATAGACCTGTATCAGGCTTTGGCTTTATATAACGTATACTTTGAAGTGTCAACAAAGATAAGGCTTACGAAAGGGCTTCCAGAACCTTTTCAGGCGTGAGGTGCATCATGCAGTCGAAATGGCCTTTCGGACAGGCATCCTGACCGTGGACATGGCATGGGCGGCACGAAACGGAGTTGTCCTCCACAACCCTGACCCCGCCGAATGACGGATAGAACCCGAAATCCTTTGTGGTTGAACCGAAAACAGCCACAGTCGGCCTGCCCAGAGCCGTTGCGATGTGCAGAGGCCCCGAATCGGTGGATATCACCTTTTCGCATGCGGCTATATTATCGAAAAGCTCTCTGATGGTCGTTTTACCCGTTTTATTGATTATGCCGTCAACGTCCGGAGCTTTGCCGTCTCCGACAAACACAGGGGTATAACCGTTTTGCAGAAGCAGTTCCGCAAGCTCCCCTGCAAACGGGTAGGTCTTCGTATATTTACTGGCGAACGGGTGCACCAGAATGTGTCCTTTAACGGGTTCGGCCTTGGATGCCAGAACAGGGCGCAGTTCTTCAAGCTCCGGCATGGGAACATTAAAAGTCTCTGCAACCGGCTCAAAATATTTCTGAACCACATGTATATCAAGTCTGGGGTCACGCTTTCCGGTTTTGACGAATCTGCGACGGGCGGCGGAATCCTTCATATATTTATGATAGTCAGCCTGTGCATGAAAGCGGAGAAACATTGACAGAAGCTTTCCGTGGAGGTCGAAGATGTGGTCATACTCCTCTGCCTCCTTCTGGATAAGGCTGAAATATGCTATTATTCCGTCTTTCTTATCATATGAAAGCACCCTGTTTACGAACGGCAGGCCTTTATAGACCTCGGCAAACGGCGCATAGGTGAGCACGTCCGCCTGAGCGTCCGGAAACAGTTCCTTAAACTTTCTTATAACTCCGGTGGTGAGGATTATATCCCCCAGCGAGCTGAAACGGACAAAAAGAACTTTCATCAGTTCGCCTTAACCGTTTCGTATTTTTCCGTGCGGGTGACCGCCTCCTCTTTGTCAATGAGCTTTATAACGTCTTCAGGCAGTATCTCCAGCATACACCGGAAATGCTTCTTAGGACATTTGTTGCTGCCGTGCAGTCCGCAGGGGCGGCAGGAGAGACCCTCCACCTCGGCAACTCTGCTGTTCTCATCGTAGGGGGTGAAGCCAAGCTCCTTTACAGTTGGGCCGAACACAGCCACACAGCGCACACCAGTCGCAACGGCGATATGCATGGGGCCTGAATCGTTGGTCACCAGAAACTCAAAATTAGCTATCAGTGCCGGAAGTTCCTTCAGAGAAGTTTTTCCGCACATGTTGATATGCTCATATTTTGATGAGTGCATTAGTTTTTCGGCAGCGGGAACGTCGTCAGGCGCACCGATTATCACAGGGGTGTATCCGTTGTCCTTAAGCCAGTCGGCAACGGCGGCAAAGTTCTCCGCAGGCCACATCTTTGTAGCCCATACACTGCCCGGCGCAATCCCCACAAGATTTTTGCCCAGTGCGGCGAATTTTGATTTCGCCTCTTCATCTATATATACGCTCAAGGGAAGTTTCGGGGGCAGTTCGCCGAATGCGGCCTCATAAAGGAGCATATTGCGCTGAACCTCGTGGAGATCCATATCTCTTGAGCGGGTGGCTGTCAGCAGTGTGGAGAACGCACTCTCAACGAAGCCGATACGCACGGGGATCTTCGCCAGAAACAGGGTGAGATTGGTGCGGAAAGACTTATGGGGAGCTAGCACCATATCGAATCCTCTGCTCTTAAGCTCTTCGGCAAAGCGGAAGATACCCGACAGACCGGAATAGCTCTTTCGCTTGTCAAAAGGGATAACCTCTGAAATTTCATCGAGTCCCTCAAAAAGGGGTGCGTATTCAGGACGGACACAGAAGGATATCTCCGCATCGGGATGTTTTAATTTTACGGCTTTTATCAGCGGCGTTGTGAGCACGCTGTCGCCGAGGAATGACGGGTTAAAGATTAATATTTTCAAGTTAAGCACCTATTTGTCAAAGAGGGGAACAAAACCCTATGCAGTTATTTTCCCAAAATATACAGACTGCCGCATATGAAATCAATCTGTTTCGAATTAATTGCAATACTAATCATAAGCCGTTCAAACCCGCATATAATATAGCACATAAATTTTTTTGCTTTGAACACGCTTCAAACTCTTGCGCAACGGGTGTTTGTCTGCTATCTTCCCTTTTATGGATGAACTTGATAAACACAGACAAAACATTGACGACATCGACCAGCAGATTCTCGATCTTCTGAACAGAAGGGCGAACGAGGCAATGCACATCGGCGAGATAAAGAAGGCCGCCGGACAGCCTCTTTATGTTCCGTCCAGAGAGAAGAAGATTTTTGAGCGTCTTACAGGGCTGAACAAAGGACCGTTTCCCAACGATGCCCTGCGCTCGGTCTACCGTGAGATAATCTCCGCGTCCCTCTCTCTGGAAGAGGTGCAGAAGGTGGGATATCTGGGCCCCGAAGGCACGTTCACAAACATGGCCGCCATAAAGCAGTTCGGACTCTCCGCAACGCTCATCCCCATCCGCAACATCCCCGAGGTGTTCGACAGCGTTGAGCGGGGCAGGCTGGCATTCGGCATCGTGCCTGTGGAAAACTCTCTGGAAGGCATCGTCAACCACACACTGGACACCTTCACCACCAGCAATCTTAAGATATGCGGCGAAATATTCCTTGAAATAAGCCACAACCTTATGAACAGAACCGGAAACTTTGAAGACGTTCAGGTGATATACAGCCACTATCAGGCCATTGGCCAGTGCCGCAAATGGCTTGCGGCCAACTGTCCGGACATCCCCGTCCACGAAATTGACTCAACTGCAAAAGCGGCGGAGCTGGCATCGAAGGACGAAACCGTAGCCGCAATTTCAAGCGAGATGGCACAGTTGAAATATAACCTGCGCGTTGTGGAGAAATCCATAGAGGACAACCCCAACAACTTCACCCGCTTTCTGCTCATCGGAAACTACGAACCCCTGCCCACAGGCAACGACAAGACATCCATAGTTTTCTCTGTGGCGCACAAGGCAGGCTCCCTTTATGAAGCTCTGTCGGTGCTTGCAAATGCTGACATAAACATGACCAAAATCGAGTCCCGTCCGTCCCGCCAAAAGGCGTGGGAATACGTCTTTTTTGTTGACGTGGAGGGACATATAGCAGATAACAGACTTAAAACCGCACTCAGCGGCTTAAGCGAACATACGGCATTTTTCAAAGTGCTCGGTTCCTATCCTAAGGGGGAAAAATGACAGATTTCAAGAAACTCGCCGGAAAAGAAATAGCAGACATCGTTCCCTACAAACCCGGCAAGCCCGTAAAAGAGCTTGAGAGAGAGCTCGGCATTAAAGAGGCCATCAAACTCGCCTCAAACGAAAACCCTTTCGGTCCTTCGCCGAAGGTTAAAACCGCTCTTAAAAACTTCTTTCCCGAAATATCACGCTATCCCTACGGCGATGCCCATTATCTCCGCACAAAACTTGCGGCGAAACTGGAAGTCCCCGCAGATATGCTCCTTTTCGGCACAGGTTCAAACGAAATAATCGAACTCGCCATCCGCACTTTCCTGAAAGACGGCGAGCATGTAATAAGCCCTGCGCCCAGCTTTTCGGTGTATTCATCAATAGCTCAGGCGGCGGGAAAAACATGCAAGTGGATACCCTGTAAAAAGGATTTCTCTTTCGACCTTGATGCGGTTCTTGCCGCTGTGGACGAAAAAACACGCATGATATTCATCGCAAACCCCAACAACCCCACAGGGGGCTACACAGGCGACAAAAAACTCCGTGCGTTCATGGAGAAAGTCCCTTCCGACGTTATAGTCGTGTTTGACGAGGCATACGTTGAGTTTGCCGACGCAAAGGACTTCCCCGACACTATGAAATATCTGGATGCGTTCCACAACGTGTTCATAATGCGCACCTTCTCCAAGGCATACGGTCTGGCGGCTCTCCGCTGCGGATACGTTGTTGCGGACGCAATGGCCATCGACATGATGAACCGTGTGCGCCAGCCCTTCAACACAAACATGGCGGCACAGGTTGCGGCAGAAGCGGCTGTGGAAGACGCTGCATATCTGGACAAGGTCATCAAAAAGAATAAGAAGGGCAGAAACTATCTCCAGAAGGAGTTCAAAAAGCTTGGGCTTGATTTCGTAAAGTCTCAGGCGAACTTCATACTTGTTGAAGTCGGCGATGGCGAAAAGGTTTTCAACGAACTTCTGAAAAAGGGAATAATCGTCCGCTATCTCGGCCCCGGCCTCGCAAAATATATCCGTGTGTCCGTAGGCACAATGCCAGAGAACGAAGCCTTCATCGAACAGCTTAAAAAGGTTCTCGGCAAATGATAATCGTATTTAAGAAGGATGCGGCAAAACAGGACATCGAACATGTGAAGAACAGGCTGGAGCAATTCGGCTTTAAAACCAGCATGTCCGAAACGCAGGACAGAACAATCCTCGGCGCAATAGGCGACGAGCGTATCCTGCGTGAGAAGCCGCTGTTCGCCATGCCCGGCGTTGAAAAGGTCGTACCTATTTCAAAGCCATACAAGCTGGTGAGCTCCGACTTTAAAAAGACTGAAACCGTTATCGATATAAAAGGGGTCAAAATTGGCGGCGGAAACGTCGTGGTCATGGCAGGCCCCTGTTCCGTTGAAAACCGTGAGATGCTTATGTATCTTGCCGAGCGCACACGCAAGGCCGGAGCGAAGATCCTCAGGGGCGGAGCTTTCAAACCCCGCACATCCCCTTATGTCTTTCAGGGACTCGGGGAGGAGGGGCTGAAATATCTGCGTGAGGCGGCGGACGCCAACGGAATGCTCGTTATCACTGAGCTGATGGATCCCAGAGATATGGATCTCATCTGTGAGTATACAGACATAATCCAGATAGGCGCACGGAACATGCAGAATTTCCGTCTGCTGAAAGATCTCGGCACAGTGCGCAAACCCGTTATGCTTAAAAGGGGTTTGTCCGCAACAATGAAGGAACTGCTCATGGCGGCGGAATACGTTGCGGCGGGCGGTAACGATGAGATAATCCTCTGCGAAAGGGGCATCAGAACCTTTGAAACCGAGACAAGAAACACTCTGGATCTCTCCGCAATTCCCGTGCTTAAGAGCATGAGCCATCTGCCCGTTGTGGCAGACCCCAGCCACGGCACAGGACGAAGAGACTGCATTCTGCCCATGTCGCAGGCGGCGGTTGCGGCGGGTGCCGACGGACTTATGGTCGAGGTGCATAACTGCCCCGAAGAGGCGTTCAGCGACGGCGACCAGTCCATTCTGCCTGATGATTTCGACGTTCTGATGAAGCGTCTGAACATCATTGCAGAGACCATCGGAAGAAAACTGATAACCGAATGAAGATAAACACCATAGCTTTTGCGGGTCTGGGACTCATCGGCGGTTCTCTGGCTCTTTCATTCGCCGAAAAGAACATCCGTCTCATCGCATACGACAAAAACACCGACACCCTTGCAAAGGCAGCGGAAACGGGACTTTTCGAGTATGTCACAGATGATGCGGATACCCTTCTGTCACTTGACTTCGACCTGCTCTATATCTGCCTGCCGGTTCGTTCGGCAGTTGAGTTTATAGAATATCTCGGAGCCAAAGGGTTTAAAAGGCCTGTGACCGACGGCGGAAGCACAAAGAGCGCAATAGTCGGGGCGGCAAAAGCGGCGGGGCTGAATTTCTGCGGCGGACATCCCATAGCAGGAAAAGAGGTCTCCGGATTTTCAAATGCAATAAGCGGACTTTTCGGCGGAGCGTATCACATCCTGACCCCCATCGAGGGCGGATTTGACTGCGCAGACCTGAAGGAGTTGCACGAATCCATCGGAATGCGTGTATGCGTTATGGACGGCGAGACCCACGACAGGGTCTTCGGGCTGATAAGCCATCTGCCCCACATATCCGCATTTGCGCTGGTGCAGTCCGTGTTCCACATAGACAAGGATGCCCTGAACTACACGGGCGGCGGATTCCGTGACTTCACACGGATAGCGGCAAGCGACCCCCGCATGTGGACGGACATCTTTATGGAAAACGACAAGAATATGCTTGCAATGATAGACGATTACATCTCCTCCCTCAACGTCTGGCGGGAGGCAATAAAGAACAGAGATACCGAAGCCGTATACTCAATGATCGAGAAGGCGGCGGGTATCAGGAGAGCCTTGAAATGACCGCATTCAAACAGGTTAAAAGCCTCAAAGGTACTGTCCGTGTTCCCTCGGACAAGTCCATCAGCCATCGCTCGTTCATGTTCCTTTCAATGGCAAAGGGAAGGGGGCGTATCATAGATCCGCTTCTGTCCGCCGACACAAAGGCAACAATGGCGGCCATGCAAGCTATGGGTGTCACCTTTGAGGAGACTGTAAACGGTTTCGTGGTGACATCTCAGGGCTATAAAGACTTTAAGGAACCTGAAAACGTTATCGACTGTATGAACTCCGGAACAACTGCAAGACTTCTGACAGGGGTCTATGCACCATCCGGCAAATATATCGTTCTGACAGGTGACGCATCACTGCGCCGCCGCCCCATGGACAGGGTGATAATCCCTCTGTCACAGATGGGCGCAAAGTTTGCGGCAAGGGACAACGGCAGATGCCTGCCCCTCACCATCATGCCTTCAAAGCTCCATTCGGCAGATATCATCGCCGAAACAAAGAGCGCACAGGTGAAGAGTGCAATTCTTCTGGCTGGCGTTCAGGCGGAGGGCATCACAACCTACACCGAAAAAGCAGTCACCAGAAACCACACGGAGATAATGCTTTCGGCACTGGGTGCGAAGATAACCACCGAAGGGCTTAAAATAACCGTTGAGGGTGCGGCGGAACTGAACGCAATCGACATTGTTGTTCCAGGCGACTTCTCCTCTGCGGCTTTCTTTCTCGGTGCGGCTCTCATGTTCGAAGGCTCGGAACTGATGCTTGAAAACGTCGGGCTTAACCCCACCAGAAGCGGAATGCTCAAGATTCTGGACGATATGGGCGTTAAATACACCATCGAAAACGAAAGGGGCGGAGCAGAAAAGCTAGGGGATATCATAATCTCCTCACAGTCTTTCAGCGGATGTACAGTTGAAGGGGACATAATCCCCAACATAATAGACGAACTCCCCATGATAGCCACTCTGGGACTTTTTGCCGACAGCCCCGTGACCATCCGCAATGCAAAGGAACTTAGGGTTAAGGAGAGCGACCGGATCGCCGCAACACTTTACAACCTCAACGCTCTGGGAGCGGAGACCGAGGAGTACGAAGACGGCATGAAAGTCTATCCCATTAAAAACATAAACACCAAAGCCGCTTTAAAATCATTCGAAGACCACAGGATCGCCATGGTGGCCATTATGCTTGCCAAGCGTTTCGGCGGTGAAATCACTGTGGACAACATAGAGTGTGTCGATGTATCATTCCCCACGTTTATGGAGACCTTTAAAAGTCTGGAGGATTGATGAAGATAGCAGTGGACGGACCCGCAGGAAGCGGCAAAAGCACCGTCAGCAAGGTTGTTGCGAAAAACCTAGGGATAACATATCTGGATTCAGGCGCACTCTACAGAGCCTGCGCATACATAGGCACAGTAACAGGAAAAGACGGTGCGGAACTTGTTGAGGCCGTTTCCCATGCGGAGCTTGAGTTCGACACCGCAGGAAAACTCTTTCTCACTCTGAACGGCAAAACCGAGGACATCTCTACTGTGATAAGAACACCCGAAATAGCCGCAAAGGTAAGCGCCGTTGCCGCCATGGAGGATATCCGCACGCTGGTAACCGACAAACTGCGCAAGATGGCCTCAAAAACATCCGTCATAATGGACGGACGTGATATAGGCACACACGTTTTTCCCGATGCCGAATACAAATTCTTTCTTGTGGCCTCTCCCCGTGAGCGGGCAAGGCGCAGAATGAAGGATTTCGAGGCTATGGGGTTCAATAAAACCATTGACGATATCGAGGCGGAAATCATAAAGAGGGACAAACAGGACTCCGAAAGGGAGCATGCGCCTTTGAAAAAGGCGGCCGATGCCCTCGAAATCGACACAACTAACTTGACAATAGAGCAAGTTATATCAATAATAACCGAGACAGCTTCCAACAAATAAAATAGAACGCCCAGTCAAAGCCTGGCGGTCTGATTCTTTAAAGAATACTTACGGAGTGTAGGTGGAAATAATAATAGCTGACCATGCCGGATTCTGTTTCGGTGTGGAAAGAGCCGTGGGTCTGGTGGAGGAGACATCCAGAAAACACACGGGTGTTTATACCCTAGGGCCTATCATTCACAACCCGCAGATAGTCAGAAAATTCGCCGAACAGGGTGTCGGCGTATGCGAAGACACAGATAACTTCAGCAATGAAAACACGGTTGTCATACGCTCCCATGGCGTTCCAAAGCAAACATACGGCGACTTAAGCGAAAAATCGGTCAATGTGGTAGATGCCACATGCCCTTTCGTGAAAAAAGCGCAGAATTCCGCACAGAAGCTCGGACAGGGCGGCGCCAGTGTGGTAGTCTACGGGGAGAACAATCACCCCGAAGTACAAAGCATTGTCAGCTTTATAGATTCAGAATATTTCATAGTTTCCGGAGAAGCGGAGGCAAATGCTCTTCCCTTCCGTGAGCAATATGCGCTCATAGCGCAGACAACTCAGAATTCGGAATCATTTGACAAAATTGCAGAAATACTTAAAACTAAATGCAGCGGTCTCACCGTCAGCAATACGATATGCAACGCAACAAATCTCAGGCAGGCAGCGGCCATCAGTCTCGCAGGACAGGTGGACACAATGCTGGTCATCGGCGGAAAAAACAGCGGGAACACCACCCGTCTTTATGAAATCTGCAAAGGGATATGCCCCAGAACCATGCATATTGAAACGAAGGATGAGCTCTGCAAAGAGTTGTTCAAAGACAGCCGGAAGGTTGGCATCACTGCGGGAGCCAGTACCCCCGGTTATCTGGTGGACGAAGTAATAGAATTTTTAAAAGAGGTCACTAATGAGCAGGATTAACGAAAACGGCGGCGACAACATGCGTATGGAAGACTTTGAAGCGATGCTTGAGGAATCTCTCCAGCAGCCTGAAAAGAACTCCATCGTAAAAGGAACCGTGGCCCAGATAAACGACAGCGATGTGCTGGTGAATATCGGGTACAAAACTGAGGGCGTCGTCCCCAGCTCCGAATTTCTCAAAGACGGGAAACTCTCCATTAAAGTCGGCGATGAAATCGAAGTTCTTTTTCTCGGCGTTTCAGGCGGCGGCGGATATCTCAAGCTGTCCAGAAAAGCCATCGAGAAAGAGACTGACTGGATAGACGTTGACAAAGCTCTGGACAACGGAACTCCCCTCAGCGTTAAGATCACTGCTGCTGTAGATAAAGGTTTTCTCGGAAAATACGGCGAAATCGAGTGTTTCATCCCCGAAAACCACATGGATTTCAAAAACGCAACCCTTAAACCCGAGGAGTACATCGGCAAGACCTTCGACTGCAAGGTTCTTAAGTCAAACAAAAAACAGCGCTCATTCCTCGCTTCCCGCAAACTGCACATGATCCAGTCCATCGAAAAGAACAAAAAAGGCTTCTTCGATGAGATCTCCGAAGGTCAGGTGCTTAAAGGTAAAGTTAAGACCATTAAGCATTACGGCGCATTCATGAACTTCGGCGCAGTTGACGGCTTCCTCCGCAAAAACAACATAGCATGGGGAGTCGTAAAACACCCCAACCAATATCTTGAAGAAGGCGACGAGCTTGAAGTCAAAGTTCTCAGCATTGACCTCGAAAATGAGAAACTTGAAGTTGGCCTGAAGCAGATGGATAACGATCCCTGGGATAAAGCCGCAGACAAATATCCCGTTGGCTCAGAAGTTAAAGGCACAGTTGTTGCCAGAAAAAATAAAGGATTCGTAATGGAGATCGAGCAGGGAGTGGACGGTTTCATTCCCCTTGAGGAAATCTCATGGCTCAAAAACGCCAAGATATCCATCGAGCCTAAAGACGCAGTCCTCGGCAGAGTGACCGACGTTGACAACGAAAAGAAAAAACTGGTTATCTCTCTGAAAGCTCTTCAGGAAAACCCCTGGTCAGCTCTTAAGAACAACCACCCCGAAGGCTCTGTCGTATCCGGAACCATAAAGTCCATCACAGAGTTCGGCCTGTTTGTCGATTTCGGCGAGTTCCTTGACGGTCTCATCCGCAAAAAGGACATCTCATGGACTGAAGAACCTCAGGATCTGCACGCTCTTTACAAAGAGGGCGACAGCATTGAGGCAAAAGTCCTTAAAATAGACCCCGAAAGAGAGCGCATCAGCCTTGGTATCAAGCAGATGGAGACAAACCCCTGGAGAGAGATCGGCAAACTCCTGCCTCAGGGCAAAGTTGTCGAGGTCAAAGTTCTTTCCGTTCGCAAAGACGGTCTGGAAGTTGAACTCCCCAGAGAGCTTGTGGGCTTCATCCCCGAAAACGAGCTTGATGTGGAAAGAATCGACCCCGCCAGCAAATTTGCAGTGGGCGACACCATTAAAGCGGTTGTTTTCCGCAACGATGCGAAAGAAAGAAACGTTCTCCTTTCAGTCCGCAGATTCCAGCAGGATTCCGAAAAACGTGAGGTTAAAGAATACCTCAGAAAACTGGAGCAGTCAGACGACAGCAGCTTCAGCCTCGGAAACATCCTTAAAGGCAAACTGCAGTAACATAAACAGCAACGCCGCCCCAAACGGGGCGGCTTTTTGGCTTTTGCATGTTCTTTTCACCCTCCTTTGGGAAAGGAGGGTAGGGGTGGATTTCCCTGCTGTATAAGAAAATCCCTCCAGACCTCCCTTTATTAAAGGGAGGCTAAGAATTTTGCCATCAGCCTGTTTTTCCTTACATGTTCTTTGTGAGGTTTTATGAGTAAATTCTTCAGATTCTTCGGTAAAGCTATCCTTTTTGTCCTTATTTTCGCAGTGATCGTACGCATCATCACAGTCATGGGTGCAACCGGTGAGGACCTTCTGATGGAGGACACCATCGCAGTTGTCCGTCTTGAGGGTGTCATAATGGACACCAGATACCTTGACGAAAAGCTCAAGTCTCTGGATGAAAACGAAAAGATCAAAGGCGTTATCCTTGAGATAAACTCTCCAGGCGGAGCCATAGCCCCAACCCAGCAGCTCTATCTGCGCATAATGAAGATGCACAAGCCTGTCTATGCCGTTATGGAATCCGTAGCCGCATCCGGCGGATATTACACCGCCGCAGCCTGTGACAAAATATTTGCCATGGAGAGCACCATAACCGGAAGCATCGGCGTTATCATGGAATATACCAATTTCAGAGGGCTGATGGACAAGTTCGGCGTTCAGAGCGTGGTTATCAAAAGCGGAAAGATGAAGGACGTGCCCTCGCCCACCAGAGAGCTGACCGAAGAGGAACAGAAGTACCTTCAGAGCAACATCAACGATTTTTACGAGCAGTTTCTGCGGGATATCCTGAAACGCAGAAAGATAGATGAGAAAAAACTGCGTGAGCTTGCGGACGGACGTGTTTTCAGCGGCCGTCAGGCGAAGCAGTATGACCTTATAGACACCATCGGCACCCGTGAGGAGGCCGAAAACGCCATGAAAAAACAGCTGGATATGCCCGACATCGCAATTGAGGAGTTCTACGAGCCTGAACAGAGCCTCATAAGAACCCTTCTTTCACAGGCAAAGAGCATAACACAGTCTAAGGGTGTCGACGGAGGGATCTATTACCTCTACAGGCCCGGATTTTGATCCATGGAACTGGCACAGCTGGCGGCATTTGCCGCTACGGCGGAACTGAAAAATATGACCAAGGCGGCACAGAAGCTGAATCTCAGCCTTTCTGCGCTCTCCACACAGATAAAACTCCTTGAGGAGGAGCTGAACGTCACCCTGTTCTCAAGGCAGGCCAGAGGCGTTGAGCTTACTCAGGAGGGGGCGGCTCTGCTTGAAAGTGCCATAGCAGTCAACGACACGGTACAAAGCATAAAGCGGCAGGCTATGCGCATGCAGAAAGAGATAAAAGGGAGCATCACCATCGGCGTGAACACCAATCCGGTCTTTCTGCGGGTGCAGAGCATCAACGCCGCAATCCTTAAATGCCTTCCTGAGATATCTCTGAGGTTTGCCCTGAGTGAATCCGGCAAAACACCCCAGATGCTCCGCTCTGGCGAGCTTGACCTCGGATTTTCCTACGGCAGATACGCCGAAAAGGACATCCACACTATAGACATATTCCCCGTTCAGATATGCATGGTGGTATCCAAGGGCATACTTGAAACCGCAGAGAACGTTTCATGGAACACTCTGGCGGAAATTCCATGGGTATGGGGAAGCGAGGACTGCCCCTTCCGCACGGAACTCATAAAATCGCTGCCGGACATAAAAAATCCGAAAAAGATAATCGTTGCGTCCGATGAGTACCTCATGATTGAACTGGTGAAGACAGGCTCAGGCGTGTGCGTACTTCGTGAAGATGACGCAGTATGGCTGGCGGAGCAGGGATATGTTGATATCCTCCACGACAGAACAATAACCGTTCCTGTCTGCATCTCCTGCCTTAAAGAGAGAAAGGACGAACCGCTCATAGACACTGCGCTTAACACAATCCTGTCCGTTTACGAGGGCTGACATGCAAAAAATGTTACTTCTTCTGCTCACCGTTCTGACACTCACCGCCGGATGCTCCAAAAGGGCATGGTATAACGGATTTAAGTCGGGACATAACTATCAGTGCGGAAATCTTGAGGGCGATGCCCGTGAAAAGTGCCTGCAAAAGGGCGGCATGAGCTACGATAAATATCAGGAAAACCTCAAATGATGCGCACATCCTCTTTTCTTCTGTTCGCACTGCTGCTTTTCGGCTGTGCCCACAACGAAAACACCGTAACCCAGATATCAACCATAGACGCTCTCTTGGCCGGAGGCTATGACGGTTCTGCACAGATAAAAAACCTTAAATCCTACGGGGATTTCGGCATAGGTACTTTTGACAGACTCGAAGGGGAGATGATAATCCTTGACGGGCAGGTATATCAGGCAAAGGCCGACGGCAGGATATATAAGGTCGGACAGGGCACAACACCCTTTGCATCGGTGTCGCTTTTCAGACCGGACATCACCATGAAGCTCGGTTCGCCTGTTGACTTCAAAGCATTTGAGATGTTCGCCGACAGCCTCATAAAAGACGATAACCTTTTCTATGCCGTAAAAGCTGAAGGGAAATTCAAGGCTATGACAGTCCGTTCGGTTCCTGCTCAGTCAAAGCCCTACAGACCTCTTGCGGAAGTTGTCAGAACACAGCCTGTTTTTGAGTATAAGGACATAGAGGGAACAATAGTAGGCTACCGCCTTCCGGCTTATGTCAAAGGTATAAACGTGGCAGGGTATCACCTGCATTTCATAGACAGTTCAAAGACCTACGGAGGCCACATTCTGGCGTTTGAGATGACCGGCGGCACGGTTTCAATAGATAAACAGAACAAATTCAGGATGATTCTGCCCGAAAAGGGGCTTGAGGAGCTTGATCTGGCAAAAGACAGAAGCGACGAGCTTCACAGGGTTGAAAAATATAAAGCCCCGTAATCTTTGCCGATTTACGGGGCTTTACGAGTTGGGTGGTGTCACCTCAGAACCCATTGGACTTTCTCCTGTCCCGAACTCTCTTCAGAAATCTTCAGTCCGCCTTAACTTCTTTCGGATACCTTTTCTTCGTTCGGGAAGTGTATTTGTTACTGCTTAAGCTGTAACTATACCCTTAATATGTATCCCGTTTTGATTTCTGCAAGGGGAAATTGCAAAACAGTTTGCACATGCCGCCAAAACATTTATAATGAACGTATTGCAGGCGGTGAAAATGTTTTCAAAAGTGTTCAGTGCGCTGGTGAACGGTATTCAGGCGGAGATAGTGGAAGTTGAGACGGATATAAGCTCCGTGGGGCTTCCAACGTTTAACATGGTGGGGCTGGCGGAAACCGCCGTTAAAGAGAGCCGTGACCGTGTAAAATCCGCCATGAAGAACATGAATCTGAACGTTTTCTCCCATCCTATAACCATCAACCTTGCACCCGCCGACATAAAAAAAGAGGGAACCCACTTCGACCTTCCGGTGGCTGTGGGACTGACATGCTCCGCAGGGATGGTCAAATCAGTTCCTGAGGACTGCATGTTCGCCGGAGAGCTTTCGCTGGACGGCAGGCTGAGAGCTGTGGGCGGGATACTGCCCATTGCGGAGGGCGCAAAACTGGCGGGCTTCACCAAACTGGTAGTGCCAGCAGACAACGCAGACGAGGCCGCTGTTATAGACGGCATAGAGATATATCCCTTCGAAGACCTTTCATCCGTGGTCGAGTTCATCAACGGCGGATGCGTCGGAACTCCCTACGCCATAAACCGCACAAAACTTTTCGCATCCGTAAAGGAATACGAAGTGGACTTTTCCGATGTTAAGGGGCAGTTCTCCGCCCGCAGATGTGCCGAGATAGCGGCGGCGGGAATGCACAACCTTTTCATGATAGGATCCCCAGGCAGCGGAAAGACAATGATAGCCCGCAGGATACCCACAATCCTTCCGGATATGACCATCACAGAGGCCATTGAAACCACAAAGATATATTCTGTCGCAGGACTGATAAAGAACGGCAGGGACCTTGCGGTTCACCGCCCCTTTTGCAGTCCCCACCACACAAGCAGCAGTGTTTCGCTCATAGGCGGAACATCGAAGGCCATCCCCGGTCAGGTGAGTCTGGCATCCAACGGAGTTCTTTTCCTCGATGAACTTCTGGAGTTTCCCCGAAACGTGCTGGAAACCCTTCGCCAGCCCCTTGAGGACAGAGAGGTCACAGTGGCCAGAGCCGGCAGAACTGTAGTATATCCTGCAAACTTCATGCTTGTGGCGGCGGCCAATCCCTGCCCCTGCGGATATATGGGGGATAAACAGAAGGAATGCACCTGCACGCCCACACAGATTCACAAATACCGCTCCAGAATGTCCGGCCCCCTCATGGACAGAATAGACATGCACGTTGAGGTCAGCTCCGCAGACATATCCGAACTCTCCGCAATGAACGAGGGAGAGCCCTCTTCGGAGATAAGGAAAAGGGTTGAGGCCGCACACAGGATTCAGTCTGAACGGTTCAAAAAATCATCCACCCGGTTCAACAGCCGCATGAGTGAAAAGGAGACCAGAAAATTCTGTAAACTCGACACCGCATCTGAAAAACTGCTGGAGACCGCCGCAAAAAAATACCATCTCTCCGCCAGAAGCTATTCGAAAGTTCTGAAGACCGCACGCACAATTGCCGATCTGGCAGGCGCACCCGACATAGAATCCAGACATCTTCTGGAAGCTCTTCAATATCGCCTGATACAGGACTAACTATTTTCATTTATATGTAAATTTTTTTTACATTTTCTATCACATGATTAGACAATCATGATATAATTACTCATGCGAATATCCAAGAAAACCGAGTACGCTGTGCACAGTGTGCTCTATATTACCTATTACAAAGACCGGACAGTTCTGTTGGATGAACTTTCTGCGCAGGGAATTTCCAGAGAGTATCTGGCGAAGGTGATGCGTCTGCTCACAAAGAGCGGAATATTGAAGTCCTCCGTGGGGGTAAATGGAGGATATGTTTTAGCCAAGCCTTCGGACTGCATTACTCTGGAAGACATTTTCAACGCTGTTGAAGGGGATACTTTCTACAAATGCGAAAGCAGATCCAGAAAGTGCGGATTGGCCGGAAGATGCGGCCTGAGCGATGCTTTCAGCTCTGCGAAAGCCATGTTTCTGAATGAACTGAGAAAAAGAAAGATATCGGAAATGCTTGATATAAGCCTCTCCGACGGAAGCTGGATGAAGAATTTAAAACCTGCGGGATAGGTTTTGTCACTCGGCCGGAGTTCTTGATGCCTCCAGAAAAAGACGATATAAAGGCGCAGCCCTGAAAAAGTCCTCAAGGAGCGTTCCGGCCAGACTGCTGTTGAACAGAACAGGTTCCACAGGCCTTTCCGCCAGCAGGCAAAGGTTTTTTCTCTGATACCAATCCATGGTGCGCTCATCCTTTGATGCGTCCAGTATTCTTTTGTACTTATCACCCACCAAAGTGAAGGGCTGGGTTTTATCCGTATAGTAAAAATCCACCGCCTCGTCAAATCTCTTCCTCTGGGAATCTATGATATTGCGGAAGCTCTTCATAGTCGAAGGCTCTGCGCTGTAAAATCCCATTCCGTACATATATCCTTCCGGATTCAGCTCGAAAAAGAACGCCGGAAGTGAGATCCAGTCTTTGTTCGGCCGTTTGAAAACAAGCCAGCTGACTGACTTGTACGGCAACTTATTTCTGGAAAAGCGGGTATCCCTGCGTATACGGGAAACTGTTCTGCCTCCGGTGACAAAATATTCGTCAACAGAGAGCATGACGTCCGAAAGCTCGAATGAGAGAGCCTTCATCGGTTCCTGAACGTATTTCACATACTCATCTTTATGAGCTTCGTACCATTCGTGTTCATTGTTCTCACGCATTCCCGCCAGAAACGCCAGCGACTTTTCGGAAAATCCTTTGAACTCAGGCTGTTTTTTCATTTATAGTTGTCCCACCATCTGGCAGTGGGGTTATATCCGCCCACGGTGAATGGCTGTCCTATCTCAGGGACAACATATTTCAAACCGCTCTTTTCGGCCTCAGCGGTAAACCTGTCTGCGGGTTCTTTCCAGTGGAACTCCGAAAGGGTGAACGTTCCCCAGTGGATTGGCAGAACAAGTCCTGCGCCAAGCTCCACAGAGGCCTGAACAGCCTGTTCCGGTGTCATATGGCTATACGGCCATTTGCTGTTGTATGCCCCGATATCCATAAGAGCCAGATCAAAAGGACCGTAAGTTTGTCCTATGTTGCCGAATATATCCGTGTAGCCTGAATCGCCGCTGAAATACACTCTCTTTCCGCCCAGCTCAATAACCCACGAAGCCCAGAATGTCTTGTTGCCGTCAAAATAGCCCCTGCCTGATCTGTGCTGTGCGGGAGTTGCAGTTATCTTAATGTCGGGCATGGAGAGCGAACCGAACCAGTCCAACTCAACAATATGCAGTGGATCGACTCCCCACTCTTTCAGATATTCGCCGACACCAAGGGGAACAACGAACATTCCCACTCTGTCTTTAAGGGCTTTCACAGCCTTTTCGTCAAGGTGGTCGTAATGGTTGTGAGAGATTATCACCGCATCGATAAAGCCCATGTCGGTTCCCTCGATGGGGTTTATATCGCTGAATCTTTTAGGCCCCATAAAGCTGAAGGGCGAAACCCTTTCCGAAAATACGGGGTCTGTTATTATCTTGAGGTTGTCATATTTAAGCATTACGCTGGCATGACCGAGCCACACAGCCTGAAGCTGTCCTTCGGTGTTTGACACAGCATATGCGGGATTTATCCTGTGAGCCTTGATGGTCTCTTTCGGGGAGAATTTTCCGCTCTGAAAAAGGATCCTGTAAATGGAGCCGAGTTTGTTCCCTGATATCCCCGTGGGAGTTTCTGTCAGGTTGTGGAACTTTCCGTCCCTGAAGTTCTCCGATGCATAAACAGCTTTTTTCTCATATGTAGCAAACACTACAACAACAATAAGCGCTGCGGCCAAAAATATCTTTCCCAAAGTCTGCCTCACTTAATTAAATGGTAGTTTTAAATTTACGCCTGCCACTGAAAAAATAAAGGAAAATTTATATCCCCGCCGAACCGTTCAGCGAAAGCTTGAAACCTGAGAGCAGGGTTCTGCTCTTGCGGTTTATCTTCTCACAAAGAATGCCGGTCATATGCATCAGCTCTTCCGTGTTGTGCGCAACACCTTTCAGAAATCCGCCTTTCAGCATATAATCCGTGTCAAATGCGTTTCCGGTTATGAGAAACTCCGAAGCACAGGCCGACTTCATCAGTCTGGGTATCGCCTGTGTGCCGCCGAATCCGGTTATGATCCCCAGTTTCGACCCCGGATGTGCGAACTTACTTTTGCCTGTGGCATATCGGAAATCGCACGCCGCCGCAAAATCCATTCCGCCGCCCATGCAGAAACCGTCTATCTCAGCTATGACGACCTGAGGCATTGTCCGCATCGTGCCGAACATTGTGTTGCCGAGCATTGAAAACCATTTGGCATCAAACCCGTCATAGGTGCTCAGTGTTCTGAGATCGGCACCCACGGCAAAACATCCGCCCTCGCCGTATATCCGCAGACATTTGGCAGGGCTCTCCTTCACCATTCGCAGGTTCTTTATTATCTCTTTAATGGTCTCAACATCCAGCAGAGTGAACTGCCCTGTCTGGGGAATAAGCCTGATATGGGCGGTCAGCCCTTCTATGCGTGTTTCTACCATATCAGAACCTGTAATCTTCCCATCTGTCTCTGAACTGCGGTTCACGCTTCTCAACAAAGGCCTTTGTGCCCTCGGTCTTGTCGAAGGTCGA
This sequence comes from Seleniivibrio woodruffii, assembly GCF_004339245.1. Classification (NCBI taxonomy): domain Bacteria; kingdom Pseudomonadati; phylum Deferribacterota; class Deferribacteres; order Deferribacterales; family Geovibrionaceae; genus Seleniivibrio; species Seleniivibrio woodruffii. The sequence goes on along the minus strand of NZ_SMGG01000003.1, from coordinate 349,551 downwards.
AAATGAGAAGGTGAACGCATTCTGCTCCAGCAGAAGCCCCTTGTCGAAATCCATATCTATCGTGCTGTTAATCGTCTCTTTGGCCAGCCCCACCGCAAAAGAGCTGCGTTTGCTCATCAGCTGTGCGGTTTCTGTCACCGCTTTTTCCAGTGAATCGGCGCAGTCGGTTATTTTTGTGACCATGCCCTTCGCAAAAAGTTCTGCCGCTCCGACAGGCTCACCTGTGAAAACAAGATATTTTGCGAACGTCTCATAAGCCTTTCTGGCGGCAAGCTGAGTGCCGCCGAAGCCCGGAACGAAACCATACTCAGTCTCATTGAATCCGAAACGGCTCTTTGCCGAAGCATACACTATGTCGCAGGCAAGGATAAGCTCGAATGCGGGGCCGAAGCAGTCGCCGTCGACAGCGGCCAGCACAGGCTTTTTCATCTTTCTGATATAAGAGATAAGACGCTGACCCAGAAGGTTATATTGTTTTATGACCGCCGTGTCCGCCTTTGAAAGTCTTTCGATGTCGTGTCCTTTTGAAAAAACACCCGCCTGACCGCTTCTGATTACGGCCAGATTGACGTCTTTGTCGCCCTCTGCGGCATCAAGTGCCGAAAAAAGCTCCTGAAGTGTCTCCATATAGAACGGATTGCCTGAGTTTTCACATGAAACAGTTATGAAACAGGCTCCGTCTTTGACTGAATGGGAAATACTGCTCATATCAACCTCTGAAAATAATCATACCTGCCCGAAAGCAGGTTCTTTTATTATAAAAAAACTGACATATAAAGTAAACAAATGAAAAGGTCAGGATGCGTCGTTTTCGTTCAGAGGGAACAGTTTCTGATCGATGTGGTTGTGATATTCGTCCCGAAGTTCTTTTTTTGAATTGGTTTTCAGCATCTCTCTGCGCATTCTGCGGGCGGACTCCATGCTGTCTTTGCCCGACGGATCTCTCTGTTCCAGATGTGCAAATCCCTGCTCGACAGCCTCTATGGCCTGCTTTATTGCGGCCTCACGAAAATAGCCCACCCGCTCTTCAAATCCCGGCTGGGCGGACTTTTTAATCGCCCTTGAAATGGCGTGGAGTTTCAGGGTCTTCTGCGACATTACGCCGAATCTGATGGCTTTTGTCTCCGTTTCGAACCACTCCTGCTTTATCCCCATGTTTCTGAGGAATATATTGCCGTATTTGGGCGAAAAACGCAGAAGCATCATCAGCATATTCGAATAGCGGTTGTTATGAACCGATTCCTCGGCCATTTCAAACAGAAGGTGGGAGCGCATGCGCCCTTCGTCAACATATGCAATATGCTGAGGAACCATGTGGTTGTGGGCGATTATATCCGCCGAGAGATGGGCACTGTAGCCATAGGCAAACGCCTGCTCCTCATCACCCCGGACGTCGTTGAACAATTTTGAGACCGTCTGCCAGCTGTGGGTGGGCAGCTCCTTCTTAAATTTGGAGAAATCCTTGAAAAGGTTGAAAAGATCGGGGAATATGTTCCCGCACAGAAAGAACTGCGGGTTGTTGGCGATAACACTTATTTTACTGCTCTGCAGTATCTGCATGCCGATATTTATATGGGTTTCAAATCCCCATGCAAACGAAACGTCCGGCAGAGCAAACACTGCTATGATTACCAGAAAGGGCATAACATTTAATCTATAAAAATAATGACCGAAAACAAGGGGAAACATGAGGATAATTATTGTCATCTGCTTGACAATATCAATTGAGACCTTTATAGTGTGATTATAAGATTAAAAACCGAGGTGCATTATGAAAGAGGAAGCTCTTAAGATCAGAAAAAAGATTCTCCCCCTTAAGGACACCTTTGAAGAACTTGAGCCGCACGAGCAGGAGGAACTCAGCAAACTTCAGGAAAAGCACGACGAGCTTTACAACGCCCTGAACGATGCTGACAGACAGTGGTATGACAACGCCTTCTCGGAGTGGTATGCGATGTATCTTGATGTTGAAACAAAGATATTCATCAAGCCCGGCGAAGGCTGCTGATATTAATAGAAGACTTCTTTAAGATATAAGCCCTCGGCGGGTGCCGTCGGACCGCCGAGCTTTCTGTTTTTTGTTTCAAGCATCTGCCTGACCCTTTCAGGTCCGTGACCGTCACGGCAGAACTTCACCACCGTTCCGGTGATTATCCGCACCATGTTGTGGAGGAATCCGCTTCCGTTCACCTCCAGACACCAGACATCACCCTCTTTATAAAACTTTGTGAAATATATTGTTCTGACGCAGTTTTCCCGCAGGCTCTCCGCCGCACAGCAGGCTGTGAAATCGTGGGTACCCTCAAACGCAGAAAGAATCTCCGCCGCTCCGGATAAGTCCAGACGCCCCTTGACCCACCATGCTCTGTTATGCATGAAAGCGCTGCGCACTCTGGAAGGGTACATTCGATACAAATATGTTTTGGATTTTGCTGATTTCTGAGCATGAAACTCCAGAGGAACATCCCATGCCTTCGTAATTGAAATGTCCATCGGCAGAATACTGTTCAGCCCCAGCACCACCGCTTCATCGGGGATATAGGTATCGGTGATAAAATTTGCAGTCTGGCCTATGGAGTGCACTCCCGAATCTGTCCTGCCTGAGCCGACAGCATTAACATCCCTTTTGTAAACCACTTTCAGCGCCTTTTGCAGTTCCTCCTGAATAGAAGGGGAGTGGGTCTGCCACTGCCAGCCGGAATAGTTTGTTCCGTCGTACTGGATGATGACCGCTTTGTTATATAACTGCATAAAGCACCGCAAAAGCCACTGCGCAGGCTCCCAGAAGCATCTCATACATCCCAGGCATCCTGAGCGGAACAGCCGCATATTCCCCCGCCTCGACCTTCTTCGCCACAGTATCCGCATGGTTCAGCAGGCTGTGCATCAGAGGTTTAATATATTCGTTGGGGCGCAGAAAAACCTTATAAGCCTTTCCGCTGTATTCGGGCGAAAGAGTGATCTTTTTAACTGTTCTTTTGGCATCGTCAATGAAAATCGGGATAAACTCCAGAGCCACCATCATCACCACTCGCAGGTTTTTTCCCGCCTTACCCCGCACAGGCAGAGAGAGCAGGGCAACCAGCGCCCTGGTGTCGGTGACGGCAGTAAGCAGGATTGAATAATATATAATCAGAAAAAAGCGATATGTCAAAACCGCAGAGCTTTTAAGTCCCGCCGCAAAGAAAAAATTCACCGCAAATGTGACAATAAGCACTGTTATGAACGGTTTAATCTTATAGAACACATCGATGGGATGTATCCTTGCAAAAAACTGCACCAGTATTGCGGGAATGGTTATCAGCGAATATGACAATACCGAACCGGACATGCCGACCATCTGGATTATACTCAGAAATATGATCAGCTTAACCGCCGGATTCAGCTCGTAGAGAACGGAACCGGCAGCAGTCTTAACGCCTGCTGCCATGTTGATTTATTCTCAGGCTTTCTTTTCTTCGTCGTCAGCGATCTTTTTTTGTGATTTAGGTGTGATATCCACTACATCGCTGGTGTCCACTTCGTTAGCGGCTTTCTTAAAGTTTTTGATGGCTTTTCCCATTCCTTCACCGATCTGGGGAAGTTTGCCTGCACCGAATACAACAAGTGCGATAACTAAAATAACAACAATTTCTGTAGAACCAAGTCCGAACATGTGTCTCCTCCGTTGTTCTCCACTAATATATACAATAATGGAAAAACTCAATGTTTATTTGATAAGACGTTGCCTGCGTTCATAAATAAATATCCCCGCTATAAGCAGAACAAGCCACAGGTAGCCTGTTACGGAAAATATGCTCTTTGCTGTAACGGTCTTCACTTCGCAGTCAAGATACCCCGCTTTGTTTAGACCAAGCTCCGCCTGAATAGTTCCATCAGGATCGATACAGGCCGACACACCGGTCTGGGCAGCCCTTACCACACTGCGTCTGTACTCCACCGCACGCATAATGTCAACAGCCATATGCTGATAGGGTCCCTGAGTGTCGCCAAACCAGCTGTCGTTTGTGACAACGGCTATCATGTTCGCACCCGCATCTATCTGCGGACGGACAAGATTACTGTATGCACTCTCATAGCAGACCATCGGCGCAGCCTTTATCTTTTCATGGCTGAAGACCGTGGGCTCTCTGCCCGCCGAAAAGTCTTCGGCACCCTTGAAAAAATAATAATCTATAGGCTTAAACAGCGAACCCATCGGAAAATATTCGCCGAAGGGAACCAGTTTCCTTTTATCATATGTCTGAACGTCTTTTCCGTCAAACAGATAGACGCTGTTAAAATATTCCCTGTCCTCAACCTTTCCGTTGTTGCGTATCACGCCCGCCAGAACCGGAGTTATCTCCGAGACAATGCTCATAAGCCTGTATCCGGCGAAATCCCTGTTCATCATGTTGGGATACACGCTCTCCGGCAGCACCAGAAGATCATAATTCTGGGGAGCCGAGTTGCGTATCATCTCGCTCACCTGCAGAATAACCTCGGCCTCCTTATCCTTGTTCCATTTGTCCGTCTGTTTGTAGGCGGGCTGGATTATTCTGGTTTTAAGGATCTCGTGGTTATATTCCCTGCCTTTGGCCAGAAAGCCGTATGAAAAAACAGCCACAACCAGAACAAAGGCAATGGAGATGGAATTTGTGTTCCTGTCTCTGACAAAAGCCGCCAAGGCAAGGTTGAAATAGGCAACAACAAGGGTTATCAGATATTCTCCGCCCAGATCCGCCGCCTGAAAGGCAGGCAGAAACGACGTCTGAGTGTGTCCCAGATACAGCCAGGGAAACCCTGTGAAAACGTTCGCCCTGAGCACCTCAAGAGCAACTATCACCGTTGCGGCAAGGATGCTTGCAGAGGGACGTCTGGCATATATCCAGCCGAAACCCGCCCAGAAAAGGGCAAGAACCGCAGAAAAGACTCCCACCAGAAGATAACCGACCACAGAGGGCGCACCGCCGAAGTAGGAAACGGACGTTTCGACCCATCTAAGGTTATAACTGTAATAAAGGAAAGCGAAAGTAAAGAAGACAAGCCATGGCCGCCTGTTTCCGGATGCACCGATAAGAACGGGAACCAGAGCGAAATAAGCCAGAAACCACAGGTCTATCCCGGGGGATGCAAGTGTGAGCAGAAATGCCGAAACTGCGGCAAGAAGATAGGGAATCAGTAGTTTTTTCATGGGGAGATGATAATACAAGAAGGGGATTTCGGCAATCTAAAGAAAGATCAGATGCGGCAGCCGATTCCGAACTTGCGGCATATTCTGCCGAAAGGAGTGTCGTCCAGAAGGGCACCCGCATGCATCTGAACACGGATCTTTCCGGCCATTCCACGGCCGAGAACTATCTTTGTGCCTTCGCAGATGGCGATTATCTCTCCGTCTCCGTCGTTGCCGGAAACCTCGATCTTTGCGCCCTCGTATATGCCCATCTCTTTCAGACGGCGGGCAAAGCGGCAGTGCTCCTTGTCTTCGCAGTCGATCACAAGGTTCTGAATGACGCCTCTGCTGCCGGCTTTCATCATTGAAAGCTGAACCGTATCAGCTGTTTTTTCACAACATGCGTTTGTCACGGGCATTTCTCCTTAACATGACTATACAGCTAATGAAATTCATTATCAATATCAAATCAGTACCCGTAATCAACTTTTTTATACCTAAAATTGTTTCAGACAATAAAAAGATATGGAAGATTGTTAATTATCGGGTTATTATTCGGTAGCAAAAGAAAACTGTTGAGGATGGTCATGACTTTAAACCAAAAGGATATTTACGGTATTTTCACAAAATATCTGAGCGAGCAGAATCTGAGGATGACCACCCAGCGGGAACTCATTTTGAAAACTTTCTGCAAGCAGAAAAAGCACGTCACCGCCGAACAGCTTTATGAGATCCTTAAGAAGATCGACCCTACCATCGGCCATGCCACCGTCTACCGCACCATGAAACTGCTCACCGAAGCAGGAATAGCAAGGGAGCTTAACTTTGGCGAGGGTTCAGTGCGCTATGAGCCCGACACGGCAAAAGAACACCACGACCACCTTGTCTGCGTTAAATGCGGCGAAAACATCGAATTTCTTGATGAAGAGATAGAAACACTCCAGAACAGGATAGTGAACAAATACGGCTATAAACTGGTTGATCACTCTCTCAACCTCTACGGCATCTGCCCGAAGTGTCAGAAAGGTTAGGCAAAAAACCAACATCCTGTTTTCATTAATGAGACTCTTCGGCTGCCGCCTCAGAGTGACGGTTTTCAGTGTCTCCGTCTTTGCGAGGAGGCCGTCAGGCTGACGTGGCAAACTCACATATTAAAACATCATCTGAATCCGGATCAACCACAAACCAGACGTTATGAGACTGCCGCACCGATTACATCGGTTCGCAGTGACGGGAAAGGTGAGACTCTTCGGCTAGCGCCTCAGAGTGACTGCCTGTCTCCACTTGGTGGTTAGAACCGAGCAATTCAAGGCGAAGTTTAAAAAATAAGCGCAGTGTACGCCCTGTACATGAGCATTATTTTTTAAACGGCAACGCAGAAGTGCGAAGTGTTATAACCGCCAATCAAGGCATAAGGTCGGTTACGGGTACGACTTTCACTCCCATCTTCTCAATCTCCGCCAGAGCCTCCGGCAGTGCCGCAACAGTGCCATCTCTCAGATGACCGATGGCAATTGCGCTCCCTCTGGACAGGGCAAGGCGTGCTGCCTGAACAAGCTGGACACGGACATGGTTCTCTTTGTCGGTCTTAGTGACCAGTCCCGGTTCTTCGTTATCAAGAAAAATATTATTGGTTCCGCATTTCATCCCCGCTTTACGGCATTCATCGTATGCTTTTGATGCAGGTGAGGTGTGGCTGTCGAGGAATCTTCCGGTGTAGTTTTTGATGTAGCTTAGAGCCTGAGACATCTTCTCTGCGTCCTCTGTGAAGGCTGAACCAGTGTGGTTGTTTGCTCCGTCAAGCTGCATTCCGAACCAGTCGAAGTTGGCCTTTGTGATCGCACCTATGAGCGCATCGGGCATGCTGAGAAGCAGTGCACCCTTTCCGGGGTCAAAATCCGGATAGTTCTTCGGCTGCATGGGAAAGTGTATGAAAAGTACGTTTGAACTGTTTCTGGCTATTTTTGCCGTCTCTATACCATAGGGAGTATAGGGGATAACGGCAAACGTTACGGGATAGCCCACTGCCGCAAGCTGTTTCGCAAGGGGAACGCTGTATCCGCAATCATCTATTACAACGGCCATTTTTGCCGTGTATTTTATCGGTTTTTTAATAATAACAGCGGGTTTTTCCTCTTTTTTGGGAGGTTCAGGCTGTTTCACCACAGGTTTTTTCACTTCCTGCTTGGGTTTTTCCGCAGGTTTCGGCTTTTCGGGCTCCGGTTTTGCGATTTCAGGTTTTTTTATCACCGAAAAACCAACAGAAATCTCGCCATGAGTATCCTTCACCATCAGAGGCTTTTTAGAAACTACTTCAAGTCCGTTGTCATTCAGATACTGGGCAAGGTCGGCCGCCAGCTTTTTCGCTTCGGCTTCGCTTTCAGCCTCAATGGTTATCTTTCCGTCTGCCCTGTCTATTCTGTCCTGACTGAGGCCTCTGTCAAACATGAAGAGTTTTACGGCGTTCACCGCACTGATGACCTCAACAGGCTTTTCGACCGTCTTTTCCACGGTTTTTTCAACCGTTTTTTCGACTATCCTGACCTCAGGCTTCTTCTCGGCTTTCGGAGCCTGAACGGTCTCCTGCTTCGGCACGGCAGGCTTTTTGGCGGGAGATTTTTCATCGTCTTTGAAAATATAGAAAAGAGACGCAATGATAAGGGGCAGAAAGATTATCAGCACACCCACAGGCAGCTGTTTATTGCTTTTTCCGCTTCTTTGCGCCCGTCTGGGTCTGGGTGCGGGCTTTTTTACGCTCTTTCTGGGGGGCATGCTACCACGACATTATAACTGCCTGATCAGACAGCAGAATATTAAACAGATATCCGGTTTCGGCCTGTTCGCATCCGGCGATTATATCCGCCGCACTGATGCCCAGACTCTTCATATCGTCCAGCCCCACAAAAACACGTCCGCCGTCTTTCAGAAACTGGCGAATGGTGTCCAGTGCGTTCTCCTGAGTTGTGGGCACAGTGAAAGATTCCTTTGTTTTGTCCGCAACGGAAACACCGTGGGCGGAGAGAAGCAGAATTACTGTTGATGAATATGACAGCGCAGATTTTGAAAACCTGAGAGCTTTTCCGGCTGTTACAGGGTCGTTTGATGTGAGATGCGCAATAATAATTTTTTCGGACACGGCACTCCTCCGCAATAAAAGTTATTATACAGTATAGCCGTTAAATGTGAAGAGTTAAAAAGAATTTCAGGATGCGGCAAAATAATGCGTGGTGATGAGTTCATGCGCCATTCGGGTTATCTGCTTTCTGTCCAGTTCCAGACTGCTTAAGCCGTCCATATACCTGATGCTGACCTCTGTTCTCCCGATGCCTGCAAAACGCACGAAGTGAGGCAGAAAACTCATATCGCCGTACCAGCAGACAAAATCACAGTTCTCAGCCGAAAACTGTTCGCCGTCTATGTATTCGTAGCGTATGCAGGCGGGCACAACGTCCGCTCCCGTATCTGTGGCTCCAGCCAGAAAGGATGAACGGAAGGGCAGAATTTTTGAGCCGTCGGTTGATGTTCCCTCCGGAAACAGCACCACATCGAACCCCTGAGCGATTATATCGGTTATGCCGTCCAGCTCACCCTTTATGTTTCGGACGTTTCGCCGCTCCACAAAAAATGTGCCGCCGATACGGGCAAGAAATCCCAGAAAAAACGTCTGCTCCATCTCGACTGACGAAATAAATACCGCACGCCTGACGGATGCGAAAGCCATAATATCCAGATAGGACATATGGTTGGCAACGATTAGACTGCCGCCTGAGGGCAGACTGCCAAGCCCTTCGGCTTTGACCCTGATGCCCAGAAAACGGCATCCCACCCTGCACATTTTCGATGTCCACCAGACAGACACCCTGCGGCGGTTGACATCCGTCACTGCATAGAACCGCAGGACAACGGCGCCGATGATAAATACGCAGAACAGGAACAAAACGCCCGCAAATCTGTATAATCTGAACATGTTATTTCAAAAACTTCCTGACAAACGAAGGATCCATCTTTTTGCGGTCGATGAGCGTCAGGTAGTCATAGCATTTGAAAGCCTTGTCGTATGCGGGAGTTCCGCAAACAAACCCGCCCGCCTTCATATATGACAGAAGAAGCGGAGGAACAAGATTGACCGCTGCCTCACGGAACGGGGCAAAACGCTCGTCAGCTGTCTTCTCCACCATCTTTTCGAACTTTTTATCCTTGAATTTGCCTCTGGGCGTTATGCAGTCGTACTCTTTAGGCAGATATCCGCTGCCTTTCAGCCAGTGGTGTATGAGTGCCGTCTGAAAAGTGTCGTCAGAATGGATGGACGAACAGCCGAACATATATCTGGAATCGGTGATGGACATATATGCACCAAGCCCTTTCCAGAGGGCGGCGATGGTTGCTCCGTTGCGGTAGTCAGGATGAACGCAGGCACGCCCCAGCTCAATCTTGTGGCCGGAGAGATCCTTTATCTCATCCATATGAAATTCCTTTTCGGAATAGAATTTTTTGTTGAATCTTGTGCTGTTCAGCCTGTATGTGCCGATGGGTTTGTTTGTTTTTTTGTCAATTATGGCCAGATGGTCGAAAAAAGTGTCAAATTTGTCCACATCTATGCCGTAGAGGTCGGTCTTGTATGCATATTCGCCGTAAAACACCTGATAGCGCAGGCGAAGAACGTCCATAAGCTCAGTTCCGTTCTCGATTATCTTGATGATGAAACGGCTGTTGTCCTCGCAGTATTCGGTATTCGGTCTGTAGGTGCGGATCCGGAAGCGCAGGGTTTTTGATATATCCCTGATGGCTCCCACGGCTTTTTTTACTGTTTTCGGGGTGAATTTTTCTTTTAAAGCGTTCATAGACACCTCGCATGGTATGTATGAAAAGTAGCAACCAAATGTCAGAACACGGTGCGAATTTTGCCATATATCTATAAAATATTTCACAACAGCAGCTATTTATGACAACATTATGACATTATCCGGAAATTAAGCTGACAGAGCGGGCGTATATGTAAGTCCATAATCTAATGAGAGGTCGGCGCATGGCTCAGGCGGACTTACACTGTCACTCGAAATTCTCCAAACATCCTTCAGAATGGTTTCTCCAGCGCATCGGCACGGCGGAATCATACACCGAACCTGATTTCATCTATGAAACTGCGAAGAGCAGGGGCATGGACTTTGTGACGGTGACCGACCATAACTGCATAGACGCCTCCGTTTACCTGAACGAAAAGCACCCTGACGACACCTTTACCGGAGTGGAATCCACAGTCTATTTTCCTGAGGACGGCTGCAAGATGCACATTCTGGTCTATGGCCTGAACCATAAACAGTTCGACATGATTCAGAAGGTCAGACGGGACATTTATCAGTTCCGCGACTACATAAAGGAACAAAAACTCGCCTATTCGGTGGCGCACGCCACTTTCAGCGTTAACGGCAGGCTGGCTCTGCACCATCTTGAGAAGCTGATGCTTCTGTTCGACGTGTTCGAAGGTATAAACGGCGGACGGGGCAAGCTCCACAACACCACATGGGTCAAAACACTTGAAAGCCTCACTCCGCTGGCACTGGAGAACCTCTATTCCCGCTACCGCATAGAGCCGTTCAGCGATACGCCATGGATAAAGGGTTTCACGGCAGGTTCCGACGACCACGCAGGGCTTTTCCTCGGCAAAACCTACACCCTCGCCAGAGCGGCGACCCCGCAGGAGTTTGTTGAAAGCATCCGCCACAAAGAGTGCCGCCATGCAGGGCGATACAGCGATTTCCACTCTCTCGCCTTCACAGTCTACAAGATAGCCCACGATTTCAGCCGCACAAAGAACAGCGTTAATTTTGCGGGCGGCCTGTTCAGCAAGATAACCAACTACATCTTCGAACAGGATAAACCTTCCCTGATGGAGCGCATAAAGCTGAAAGGCTTCAAAATGAAGAATCCCGGCAGGATAAATCAGCTTATAGTGGAGCTTATTCAGGAGATGCAGAACGAGTCTTTCATCAACATAGAGCGCAAGCTGAACAAGGTCTACCACAAGGCCTCTGATATATCCGATGAATATTTCCGCATGATGATCTCCCACATGTCAAAGGACATAGAGAAGATAAACATGGAGGATATCTACAAGAGTGTTACAACCGCTCTTCCGGCAATCTTCCTCTCCATACCGTTTTTCAGCTCCTTCAGGCAGATCTACAAGGACAGGGAGCTAATCAACAGCCTCAACGAGAGCTACAGCTACGGCTCGGCACCCGTCCGCAAGCGCATACTCTGGTTCACAGACACAATAAACGATCTGAACGGAGTATCCGTAACCCTGCGCACCATCGGCAAAATGGCGCACGACAAAGGGTATGATCTGAAAATAGTCTCGTGCCTCACTCCGGAGGAGATAGACCACCGGCTCCCTCCGAACCTCATAAACCTGACACCCATAGAGAGCTTCAAACTTCCTTATTACGAAAAGATCACCGTCAAAGTGCCCTCGGTGATCCGTGCCCTTGAAGAAATTTACGACTTTGAACCGGACGAGGTTTTTATATCTACGCCCGGTCCTGTGGGACTTTTAGGGTTACTCGCCTCGAGGCTTCTGTCTGTGAAATCCACAGGCATCTACCACACCGACTTCACCAAAGAGGCAAAAGAGATAACCCATAACGACTCGCTGACGAACCTTGTTGAGGCCTATACCAGATGGTTCTTCGACAGCGTCACCGAGCTTAAGACAACATCAGCTCAGTACCTCGACTATCTCGAAGAGAGAGGAATAAGCAGGAGCAAGATGTCTGTATTCAGGCGGGGGATAGACGCACGTCTGTTCTGCCCCATGGACAAGCGGCCTGACAACGTATTCACCCTGTGCTACGCCGGAAGGGTTTCACAGGACAAAAACATAGACTTTCTGCTGAACCTCTTTGCCGAGCTGGAGCAGAAGTACAAACTGCGCCTGATAGTCGCAGGACACGGCCCCTACAGCCCAAGAGTGGAAGCCTTTGCAAAGGACAGGGACAACGTTATCATCAAAGGCGAGATAGACCATTCGAAAATGCCGGAGGTGTATGCTCAGAGCGATCTTTTCGTTTTCCCCAGCAACACCGACACATTCGGCATGGTGGTTCTGGAATCTCAGGCATGCGGCATTCCCGCCATAGTCTCGGACATGGGCGGCCCCAAAGAGATAATCGAGGACAGGGTCACAGGTTTTGTTGCAAAGGCCAGTGACTATGTGGACTGGACACAGAAAATCACACATATGATAGAACTCTGGCAGTCGGACATAGCCGAATACAGGCAGTTCGGCAGAAGCGCCCGTGAACGTGTTCTGGAACATTTCAACTGGGATAGAGTGCTTGAAGACCTTTTCATGCAGAAGCCGGATTCAGAAACCCCTAAACCCGCCATAGCAAGGAGACTCGCCGTCTGATGACATTTCAGTTTTTCAGGGAACTGGGGGTCAGCCTGCCCGCTCTGATTCGGGGCAGGGCTCCCGCGCAGCTTATCATTCAGACAACGGACATGTGCAACGCCGGATGCCCGCAGTGCGGCATGCGTGCTCAGGAAAAATTCAAACGTTCAAAACTCAATACCGAAAGCATGACAGCAATAATAGACAGAGCCGCAAAGAACCGTGTCAGGGCACTCTCCTTCACCGGAGGTGAGCCTTTCCTGTTTCAGGACACACTGCTGAACTTAATCTCCTACGCCCGCTACAAAGGTATTCCGTATATCCGCACCGGAACAAACGGATTCATGTTTATGAACAGCCATCAAAAAGGCTTTCTCGACAAAATGCGCAGGTTCGCAAGAGACCTCAGAAACAGCGGACTTTATACCTTCTGGATAAGTCTGGACACATGGGACGCAAAAACACACGAGAAAAACCGCAATCTGGAAGGGGTTATAGACGGAATCCGCACGGCACTGCTTGTGTTCAGAGAAGAGGGGATATACCCTTCGGCAAATCTGGGCATAAACAGAAGCATTGTGAAAGAATCGATAACGGTTGACGAGAATAGCCCGGAAGCTGAAAAGAACCGCTTTTATGAGGCATACAGAGAGGGTTTCGCAAAGTTTTACAGTTTCGCCGCAGGACTGGGTTTCACCATCGCAAACGCCTGCTACCCAATGAGCATGCAGGAGGGAGCTGTCTATAAAGCTGAATCATCGGATAATCTGGTCAGCTACAACGATACGGAAAAATATCTGCTGTTCAAAGCGCTTTACGATGTTATCCCGCAGTTTCGGGGAGAGATACGCATATTCACCCCCAGAAACTCACTTCGGATGCTCATGCGGCAGTATAAAGGCGAGAAAAATGCGGGATTCGCCTGCTACGGCGGGATAGACTATTTCTTTGTGAACAGTGCCGACGGTCACGCATATCCCTGCGGTTTCCGTGCGCAGGACGACCTCGGCGATTACACACAGCTGGATACAAAGCACACCGCAGGAAAACCAACATGCAGAAAGTGCGACTGGGAATGCTTCCGTGACCCGTCCAACCAGATGGGAGCACTGACGGAAATTTTCCGCAATCCGCTGAAAACAGCGGAGATATTCACATCAGACCGCCAGTTCACCAAGGACTGGTGGAGCGATCTGTTCTATTATTTTGCCTGTTCGATGTTCAATTTCAGAACCCCGCCGGATTACGGCAGGATGAAGTTTTTTCAAAAGTGATGAATACTATCCGTCATTCTGAGCAAAGCGAAGAATCTCTGAGATCCTTCGGCTTGAGCCTCAGGATGACACTAAATAAAATCAGAAGTGATGCTCGTAGCCTATGTTCGAGATGTCGACAAGACTGCCGTCCTTTTCCAGCCAGACGCCGGACCCCTCTTCAACTCGGCCAATGCAGATAACAGCCGGATATGCCGCTGTCAGCTCAGCCACCCTGTCCGCAGGAACAGTGAACAGCAGAGAGAACTCCTCGCCGGAACCCAGAGCATATTCCGCAGAATAGCCATCACAAAGAACCTTTGCACTTTCAACCACAATTTTTACGCCGCTCTGCTGTGCTATGTGTGACGCATCCCTGCCTATTCCGTCGCTGACGTCTATGCATGAATTTGCTATGCCTGTACGCCCCAGAAAATCACCCAGTGCTGTCTCTGCCCGCACCAGATAGTGATTGTAATTTTCCGTATTTCCGGCAAGTTCCCTGTCCAGAAGCTGACGTACTCTGCCGGCAGGACGGGACAGAAAAAGCATATCGCCCGCCTTTGCACCCGAACGTTTCAACACGTATTCGTTCCGTTCGCCGATAACCGTCAGTGACACAAAAAGCCCTCCGGCAGACGACGTGGTGTCGCCTCCGATAAGTTTCAGCCCGTATGCATCAAACGGCTTCGCTATGTCCTCTGCGGATACCTCACGACCTTCCGGCACTGCTATGCCCAGAAGAGCATACTTCGCCACACCGCCCATGGCGGCTATATCGCTTACATTTGCCGTAATGAGTTTCTGCATGATATGGCTGAAGGGCGCATCAGGCGTAAAGTGCACGTTCTCCGCCATGATGTCTTTTGCTATTAGGGTTGTGCCGAATAAGGCGGCATCGTCGCCTACCCCTAGGGCGATGCCGCTATTATCCAGCATATGGGTCAGACTCTCTATCAGAGAGAATTCTTTCATAATTTTTCCGCTTTTTCCCGCAGTTCGGCAGCCGCCCTTGCAGGGTCTTCAGCCGCACATATGCAGGAGGAAACCGCCACGCCCGACAGGCCTGCGCCGTAAAGCGTATGGATGTTTTCCGCATTTATTCCGCCTATGGCAACGGCAGGCTTTGCGGTGAGCTTCACCAGCCTTGCTATGCCCTCAGGGGATATCACCGGCCTTAAATCCTTCTTCGTTCCGGTCATAAAAGCAGGCCCGACACCTATATAGTCCGCCAGCTTCGCCGTTTCTATGTCCTCTTCGGTGTTGCAGGAATAGCCGTATATCATATCCGGATAAACCGTTTTTGCGGTTTTCAGAGGAATATCCTTAACTCCCAGATGCACCGTGCGTGCGCCCAGACAGCGGGCAAGGTCGATACGGTCGTTGACCACGAACAGAACTCCCGTTCCGTCCAGAAGCTCCGTCAGCTTCTGCCCCGTCTCAAACTGATCTCTGGCGGTCAGCCCCTTGTCACGCAGTTGCACTGCGGTTACGCCGTGCTTTATCACCTCAGGGATGAACACATCCAGAGGCTTTTTAAGCATGTGGGTCTCAAGCACAAGGTAGAGTTTAAGGTTATCTTTCAGTATCATAATTTTTTATCTATTTTAACTGCGCAAAGCTTGCCGCACATGGAGCATGAGCCCATGTCGTGGTTCTTCTGAAACTTCTTTCTGGCTGTTTCAGGGTCGAGGGCAAGCTCGAACTGGCGTTCCCAGTTCAGTTCCTTTCTGGCGATGCTCATCTGTTTGTTGCGCTCAACGGCTCCCGGCACTCCCTTTTCCATATCTGCTATGTGTCCCGCCAGTCTGGAGGCCATCACTCCCTGATAAACATCGTCCTCGTCGGGCAGACAGAGGTGCTCGGCAGGTGTTACATAGCAGAGGAAGTCCGCTCCCGCCGCTCCGGCGATTGCTCCGCCGATGGCCGCAGTTATGTGGTCATACCCTGCGCCGATGTCTGTGGGCAGCGGGCCAAGGATATAGAAGGGAGCATCGTTGCAGAGACGCTTCTGAAGCATCATGTTGGCCGCTATCTGGCTGAGGGGAACGTGGCCGGGGCCTTCTATCATAACCTGAACATCCTTCGCATAGGCACGTTTCGCCAGTTCGCCGAGGATGATAAGCTCGTCGATCTGGGGTCTGTCCGTTGCGTCTGCAGTGGCTCCGGGACGGAAACCGTCGCCGAGGCTGAGGGTCACGTCATATTTATAAGCTATCTTAAGAAGTTCATCATAATATTCATAAAGGGGATTCTCTTTCTTGTGGGTGCGTATCCAGTTGGCAAGTATCGATCCGCCTCTGGAAACGATTCCGCAGACACGGTCGCTGTTGTCCATTCTGGCAACGGATTCCTTTGTGATGCCGCAGTGAACTGTGATATAGTCCACACCCTCGCTGCACTGCTTCTCTATGTTGCGCAGGAGAACGTCAACGTCTATCTTGTCCGTGGTCAGGTCTTTCATCGCAAGCTCAGCCGCAACTGCGTATATCGGCACTGTGCCCAGCATAACTGGACAGTTCTTCTCTATCTCCCTGCGGATGGCGTTCAGGTCGCCCCCTGTCGAAAGATCCATAACGCTGTCCGCTCCCGCACGGATGGCGGCGTCCAGCTTTTTAAGCTCAACCTCAAGAAATGGGCAGTCACCGGATGTTCCTATATTGGCATTAACTTTTGTTTTCAGTTTCTTACCGATGCCCCTGACATCAAAGTTTCTGTTTATGTTCTTCGGAATGACCACCTTGCCTTCGGCGATGAGCTGAACAAGCTCGTTCACATCAATAAGTTCGTCCTTCGCAACTTTCGCAATCTCGGGTGTTATGATTCCTTTTTTCGCCGCTTCAAGCTGTGTCATATATTTTTCTCCTTAAACAAAAAGCCCCGTACCGGAATATGCCGGAACGGGGCCATAAAGCCTTGCTTAATGTCCGTTCCCTACGTCGGCATTACCCGAATCAGGTCTTAGGGGTATATCTCAGCCTCATAGGGCACCCCCACGGTTTTCAAACTATATTACTTTTTACATATGTTCGCAAGAATTTTGTGGCTACGATGTTACGGCGAGGATGTGCTGGGTCGCTATTACTGTCGCAATCCCGCCTGCCTTATCTCTCTATAACAAACGAACCATAACCTGACGGCTCTGTAAGCTCTTCCGTGTCAACACTTTCAACAGCTGAGAAGGGCGAACCCTCCCATGCCTCTTTCAGAGCTTTTTCAACCTCGGCTTTTTCGCCCTGAACATCAAGCTCGACACTACCGTCGGGCATATTCCTGACATAGCCAACAACGTTCAGGCGGGATATCCTGCGGTGGACGGAGGCTCTGTAGCCCACACCCTGAACACGGCCGGAAACCCTTGCCCTCAGACGCATCACTTCATCCTTATCCAGAACTTGGCGATCT
The DNA here is from genome assembly GCF_004339245.1 of Seleniivibrio woodruffii. Classification (NCBI taxonomy): domain Bacteria; kingdom Pseudomonadati; phylum Deferribacterota; class Deferribacteres; order Deferribacterales; family Geovibrionaceae; genus Seleniivibrio; species Seleniivibrio woodruffii. The sequence goes on along the minus strand of NZ_SMGG01000003.1, from coordinate 332,348 downwards.
CTTCCCTGTCCTTCGTAACGACAACAGGATAGAGCATTTTTGCATCGTCCTCGGCATATTTCGTCATAAATCTTTTAGGCAGAAGCGTTATCACGAACCCTCTGTCGTCACCGTCGTTCACAACGGAGAATGAAGACACATAGCCTTTCAGGTTAACGGGGACATCCGACACAGCACCGTCCACGACAAAGGAGATTATCTCAAGTTTCGTGCCCACAGGCAGAGTGAGAGTTTCGCCGTTTGCGGCAGTAACGGGCTTTCCGTTCACCTTCAGATTAAATGAATAGCCTGCGATAGGCTCCTTTTTTACAGGTTCGGGCTGTGCCACAGGCTCAGGCTTGGGCTGAGGTTTCTGAGCGACAACCGGAGCGGGTTTCTTAGGTGAAACGGCAATGTTTATATTGCCTATCTTTATGTTATCCTTGCGGAACTGTATCACGGCATTGGTCTTTATCGTAAATTTAGAGTTTATGTCGTTCAGGGTTCCGTATCCCAGAAGGTCGCCGGAAACACCCCTTTCATAGTTCGATTCCACATGTTTAAGCTCAACCACATCGCCTCTGTTTATGTACAGTGTGCCGCCCCTGTCGACCTTGTGGGGTTCGTCGTTAACAGCGATTATCGCATAGTCCAGTCTGGGTTTTTCAAGGATTATTGCGGGCATTTCGGGCACAACACCATAGAGTTTCATAAACTCGTTCACGGCATAGTTGTGATAAAGCACTTTCAGCTCAACCGAGGGCAGATTTTTGGAGGACTCTATCCCGTAGGCCGGAATGCAGTACTGCCTGACAGCATAGTAGGTGGCTGTTTTGCGCATATCGCTGAACGCAGTTCTGGGGTTGTCGGTGTCTGTATTAAAATAGTGCAGGTGATATTTCGGGTCGTCTATCTTGCTGTTCACAGCCTCAAGCACCTTTATTGCATTGGTTTTCAGATCAATGACCTTTCCGTCGGCACACTTATATGTATCCGCATCGGTGATCACCGACTGACCGAATCTCTTTGGGTTTCTGGATTCGTCGATATAGACGGGATTGTGGAACCCCCATCCGTCGTGGAGGTTAAGGAATACGTCCGACTCAAGCATCAGCTTTTTAACGACGGAAACAACCCTGTCCATCTCAAGCTTTTCGGGCTCGTTGAGAAATCTGCGGTTCATATCGCCGTCGGGACCTCTGTCGAAGAGGATAACCGATTTGAAATTCGCACGGGGAATAACTATCAGATTACCTTTTTCCAGTCTCAGGTCGGAGTAGAGATCCGCCGAGAGAAACCCGCCCGGCTCGTCGCCCTGAATTCCGCCCATAATGAATATCGTGGGACCGTCCTGCCTTCCGTATATCTTATATACCTGAAGCTCGTAGTTCGTACCCTTAAAATAGTTCTCCACCTTGGTATAGGGGCGGCTCTGCGCAAATGCGGAGACAGCCAGAACCGTTATCAGCAGTGTGATCAGAAGTTTTTTCATTTCGCTCTCCAGTCTTCGGAGACTATACGCAGTCCGCTGTCGCCGTTTTCAAGTGTAAGGGTTTTGATACCCCTGTCGCTGTATTTATCGCCGGTGTAGTTCTGTATGAAAGTGATGATGATGGTTTCATCTTTGCCCATCTCGACCTTCATGTTCTCGATACCGACAGTTATCTGTGCTATACGCTCAAATTTGCCGCTCTTATCCTTTTTCCATGCTTCATAGTTCATGCGTCCCGCTTTGAACCTTTCGGAATAGTATGCCATATATTCATCGGCATTTCTGCTTTCCCATGCCTTTTTCCAGCCTTCCACAAGCTTTTCAGCCTCAACACGGATGTCGGTCATGTTGTCCTGAAGGATCTGCTCTTCGGGAGTTACCTTCTCGGGTTCATGTGCAGGCTCAACCTTTTTCTCCGGCTCAACCTGAGCTATAACCTTTTCAGGAGCAGGCTTAACAGGTATTTCCTTTTTAGGTTCTGCCTTGGCAACAGCAGGCTCAGGCTTTCTGGGCTTGTCTGCGGGCTCGGGCTGAACAGGTTTCGATTCCTTAGCCTTGGCCGCCAGTTTCACGTTTCCGCCCCTCATCTGCTCGAAATCTTCGGCAACGATCTTAAGCTGGCCGCCTTCGTTGCGGAAATAGAGTGTCTTTCGGCCGAACACGGTCATGTTTGCCGCCGAGTAATACTGATCGAACTGGGCGACAACCTCGTCTTTAGATTCGTGGAAGATACGGAAGTTGTCTGCGGCTATCTTCCTTTCAGGGTATGCGTCCATCAGGTATTTTTTATAGTTAAGGTAGGCCTGAAGGCTCTTGCCGTCCTTTGAACGGAAGCCTTTGCCGTAGGAGTTTTTAAATCTGTCAAAATTGTTCGACTGCCATGCGTTTATAAATTCGTCAACAGCGGCTCTTGCAGAATCATATGACAGTCTGTAGGCCTGCTGTGTTCCGATTATGGCGTTTCTGGTGATTATGACGGGGGTTCCCACTGTGAAATACTGCGAAAGGTTCTGAATGTCTGAGTTTTCCAGAGCAACACAGCCCTTTGTGGCGGGATCCTGCCTGTTCTGCTCCTTTCCGTGGAGCCAGATACCGCTTCCGGTCTTTCCGTTCAGGGTGTCCAGCAGGTTGGGGTAGCTTAAGGGGAAAGCCCCGTAGCCATAGAGTTTTGCAGACTCTCTGCCGTACATCTCTATCAGCCTCTGGCCTGAAAGAAAGCTGGTTATTCTGTATACGCCTTCCGGTGTTTTAAGATCCCCTCTGGCTATTTTGTCGCCGGAGCCTTTGCCCACCAGAACGTCAACAGTTCTTATAATATTAACCCCGTCCCCTGTGACACGCACAACGTGGAGTTTTCTCTTATCCTTTTCAACAACAACAGCAATGAAGCTTTCTCCCTTCTGCGCCGCAACGTTCATTATTGTGTTTGCGGCAAGTGCAGGCAAACAGATGCACAGAGACAAAAGCAAAATAATAATCTTCTTCATTAACCTACCACTCTATGTTTTTTCCGTAGAGGAAATATCGATCCAGCTTGTTTTTGAGCATTCCCTGAACAGGTTTAGACATTCCGACCGGGATATCCTTATAATAAACTGCCCCGCCATGATAATCGGCGGGCATGTCTATGTCAAACCCTTTCAGATACCTGAGTGCGCCGGAATAGTCAGTCTGAGTCTTCAGCTCGTCTTTAACAAAATCCGCCAGCTGCCAGAAAGCCTGTGAAGCCAGCTCCCCTTCACGTTTAAAGAGCATTATTCCGTTACTCTTAAAGTTTATGCTCCTATCCATTCTGGTGGTCAGATATCTGGAACCGCCCTTTTCATATATCTCGGTATATTCGGGAAATTCCGTAAAAAATGTCTGAACGTCTTTGTCGGGTTTCAGGCGGATAAAGCTGCCGCCCGTGGACGGTTCGCCTTTTTTGCGCAGAGCCGCAATGAAAAACCCGTCATATTCGTCCAGATGGGGCAGAAAACGGATTATCCTGCCGTCTATGTCCCCGTTTCCGCTGATTCCTTTCGTATATTGACCTTTGTTTATGTCAATGAGTTCACAATCAAAGGAATCCAGCAGATATTTCACGACCTCTTCGTTCTCCTCAATGGCGAAGGTGCAGGTTGAATAGACCATTACTCCGCCCTCCTTGAGGGAGTGAAATGCGGAATGGGCTATCTCTTTCTGCAGTTTTGCCATCCGCTCGGTGAGTTCCTGAGTCCATTCGGCGTTTACGGTTTTGTTGCGGCCGATCTTGTTTTCGTTGCTGCACGGAGCATCCAGAAGTATCCCGTCAAAAAATCCGTCAAAGACCTTATGCAGACTGCGGCCGTCCATGCTGACAGTGCGCACGGAATAGCTTCCGTATTTCTCTATGTTGAATTGCAGTGATTTAAGTCTTTTTGGAGAGGGTTCGTTGGCGATTATTGCACACCGATTTTTCAGCAGATCGGCAATGGCGCAGGTTTTGCCGCCCGGCGCACTGGACACGTCCAGAATATACGGATAGTCCGGCATGAGCGATGTCAGAATATTTGCGGTAAAGACGGATGAAGGGTTCATAATGTAGAACCCGCCGGTCTGAAAACCGATCGTTTCGGTAAGTTTCTCAGCATTATCTGTTATACTGTAAACATTGGGAATGGCGATGGGTGAAGCGGAAATGTCCTGTTCCGAAAGTTCTTTCAGATAGTCCGCACTGCGGGCTGAGGCCAGCCTTATGTGTCTGCTCTTCTCACGCATGAGACCCGCAAAAAATGCATCGGCATCCTGTTTGAAAATCTGTGTGTATTTGTTGATAAAATCCTTATTCAGCATGGACTAAAGGATAAAACAATTATATTGAGTTTACAACTGTTATATAGTAGGCTTTTCGTATGAAAATAGTTGTTGCAGGGGCAGGGGAGGTCGGTTTTCATATCGCATCCTCGCTCATAAACGATGGAAAAGACGTTGTGATGATCGAAAAGAACCCCGCAAGGGCGAAGTATGCCGCTTCACGCCTTGACTGTCTGGTGGTTACAGGCGAAGCCACAAACCCCGACACGCTTAAAGAGGCTGGCATATCCGGTGCGGATGCGTTCATCAGCGCAACCGACTATGACGAAGTGAACATGATCACCTGTTTCATAGTGGCCAGCGAGTTCGAGGTTCCCGTTAAAATTGCCCGTGTGCGCAACGTGAGCTACTCCAGAACACGCATGTTCGGAAGCAACCTCGCCGGAGTGGACTACGTCGTAAACCCAGAGATAGAGGCGGCAAAGGCCATCGTTTCAACCGTTCAGCACGGAGCCACCAGCGATATATTCCTGTTCGAGGATGTCAACATTCAGCTCAGGGACATCATCGTTGACGAGGATTCGTTCTTCTGCGGAAAATCACTGAAAGACATAAAGCGGGAACTGAAAGAGGAATTTCTCATCACAGGTATAATGCGTGACGAAGAGATAGTTATCCCCGACGGCGACACCGTTATTGAGGACAAAGACCATGTTTATCTCGTGGCCTCATCCCGCAGTTTCGTAAAGATCCTTAAAAAAGCGGGTATGATCGGCAAAAAGCTGAAATCCATCGTTATCCTCGGCGGCGGAAACGTCGGAAGACACGTTGCCGATATGCTTCTGAAACTCGGAAAAAATATTAAGATAATCGATAAAGATTATGAAATATGCAAGACCCTTACAGCTGATTTCCCCGATGCGCTGGTGCTGAACGCCGACGTTTCCGACGAGAGCATCTTCGAGGATGAACAGCTTTTCAACAGCGACGCCATAATCTGCACAACCCACAACGAAGAACTGAATATTCTGGCGGCCATATACGGAAAATCCAAAGGCATCGCCCGTGCGGTGGCTCTTGTGAATAAAAGCAACTACATTACAATATCCGATGACCTCGGGATAGATTCCACTGTCAGCCCTAAGATAAGCTCGGTGAACGCAATCCTGAAATTCATCCGCAAAGGGAATATAAAGAGCGTTATAAAAGTTCTGAACGGCAAGGCGGAAGTGGCCGAATTTTTCGTGTCTCTGAACGCCGAGGTCACAAAAAAGCCGCTGAAAGATCTGAAACTGCCGAAAGGGAGCCTCATTGCCGCTGTGGCCAGAAACAATCAGACATACATTCCCGACGGCAATTTTGTTCTCCAGTCCGGCGATATTGCGCTGACGTTCTCCGCCGACAACACGGCGGAATCCATTCAGCCCTTTTTCTCCGAGTAGTCCATGCACTACAAAGCAATAATAAAAATAATCGCAATCCTTCAGGTTGTCATTGCCGCATTCCACCTTATCTGCGGAACAATGGCCATCTATTTTAAAGAGGCAAACGCTGCTTACAGCTTCTTTCTTTCCGGTGTGCTTCTTATAGGCATCGGAGTTTCTGCGCTGAGAATCCTTATCGATGAAAGGCCAAAAACACTTTCCACAAAGGACGGGTTCCTGCTGGTCACGGCCAGCTGGGTTGTCGCCGTGCTGGTAGGTGCCATTCCATATCACCTTTCTGAGGCTGTGCCCACCTATGCCGATGCTGTTTTTGAGACAATCTCAGGATTTTCAACAACAGGCGCAAGCGTTATTTCCGATATAGAAGCTCTGCCGAAATCAATAATTTTCTGGCGCTCCCTGACCCACTGGCTGGGCGGAATGGGTATTGTTGTTCTTGCGGTGGCGATCCTTCCCCTGCTGGGCATCGGAGGCATTCAGCTCATTCAGGCGGAGGCTCCCGGCCCGACTGTGGACAAGCTGACCCCTAGAATAACCGAAACGGCAAAATATCTGTGGTATATCTATCTCGGCTTCACAGTCGCCCTGGCGGCACTTCTGATGTTCGGCGGAATGAGCCTGTTCGATTCGCTAAACCACACCTTTGCAACAGTTGCAACAGGCGGTTTCGGAACCAAGAACACCAGCGTTATGCACTACGATTCCGCATACATAGACTACGTCCTCACTATCTTCATGCTCCTTTCGGGCATAAACTTTTCTCTCCATTTCCGTTTTCTCACAGGCAACCTTAAGCCTGTTCTGGCGGATTCGGAGCTTAAGACCTATCTGGTTATAGTGGCTCTGGCAACTCTGATCGCAACCGTATCTCTCACCGGAACTGTATATGACAGTTATGAAAAGAGTTTCCGCTATGCGGTCTTCAACGTGGCTAGTTTCATAACCACCACGGGATTTGCAAATGATGACTATGAGAAATGGCCTTTCCTCGCCCAGACTGTTCTCTTTCTGCTGATGTTTGTGGGCGGCTGTTCCGGCTCAACAGGCGGCGGTATAAAGGTTATCAGGATAATAACTCTGCTTAAACAGGGTCTGAACGAGATGAAATATCTCATCCACCCCCGTGCCGTATTCTCCCTGCGTATCAACGGTCAGCCCGTTAAGAAGAACATCGTCTATGCCATAAGCGGGTTTTTCTTTCTTTATATAACCACTGCGCTGTTTGTAACACTGATAGTCTCAACATCAGGTGTCGATATGATGACAGCCCTCAGCGCATCGCTGACGACTCTCGGCAACATAGGCCCCGGTTTCGGTCTCATAGGTCCAACGGAAAACTTTGCCTTTTTCCCCGAATATGTAAAATGGACACTGAGTGCCGCCATGCTCATAGGCAGGCTTGAGATATACACCGTTCTGGTGCTCTTCACACCGATGTTCTGGAAACGATGAGAACTTTTGTAATACACATCAACGGAATAGTTCAGGGGGTCGGTTTCAGGCCGTTCGTTTATAACCTTGCGGTGTCAAAGGGCATTAAAGGTTCTGTGATAAACAGCGGAAACGGTGTGGAGGTGCGCATTAATGCAGACAGCTTTGAGGAGGCTGAAAGTTTTCTGGACGATATCAAAAGGCATGCTCCCCCTCTGGCGCATATCACCGTGGGCTATGCAGAAGAAACCGAATATCAGATTTTCAACAATTTCAACATAGAAAAGACAGTCTCATCAGGCGGGCTGTCACTCGTGCCGCCGGACACAGCAGTTTGCCCTTCCTGTGCAAAGGAGATTCTGAACCCTGCGGACAGAAGGTATAACTATCCCTTCACCAACTGCACCGACTGCGGCCCCAGATATACCATCATGTACGATATGCCCTATGACAGGGAAAAGACCGTAATGTCCTCTTTTCAGATGTGTCCCGACTGCCGCACAGAATATGAAAACCCAACAGACAGACGCTTCCATGCACAGCCGAACGCATGCCCAGTATGCGGCCCCCACGTTTACTACAGAAACCTCGAAGGCATCGAAGCTATAAAACATGTCGCAGGGCTGATAGATTCAGGGGAGATAGTGGCCGTTAAAGGTCTGGGCGGATATCATCTGATTTGTGATGCATGCAGTGACGCACCCATTCAAAGGCTCAGGGAGCTGAAAAACCGTCCGGATAAACCGCTTGCAGTTATGGCACTGCCCGATACTCTGGCAGAGCTTGATATGACCGAGGCTCAGCGGAATCTCATTTTCAGCCAGTCGGCACCGATAGTCACCGTTGAGTGTGAAAACACATCACTTTCGCACCTTGTGTGCCCTATGTCGGCCTCAGTGGGCTACATGACCGCATACACTCCGCTTCATCTTATCCTGCTGAAACATCTGAAAACAAAATATATAGTAGCCACCAGCGGTAACCTGAAAGACGAGCCCATCGCAAAAGATGAACAGGAGGCGGAAGAGAACCTTTCTCTTTTCACAGAGCACTTCCTGCACCATAACAGACCCATCCACAACCGATGCGACGACTCGCTGGCGGCAGTGGTTAACAATAAACCTTACATTCTGCGCCGAGCCAGAGGCTTTGCTCCTTATCCGGTGATAATGCCCGCCTCCTCGGACAAATGCGTTCTGGGGGTGGGAGCACACCTTAAGAGCAGTGTTACCCTTGCAAAGGACGGCTACGGATTCGTCAGCCAGTATATCGGCGATCTGGACAATCCTGAAACCACCTCTTTCTATGACGAAACTGTGAAAAAGATGGAAGCTCTGTACGGACTGACACCCGATATTGCAGTATGCGACCTCCACCCGACCTACCATAGCTCTGAGTACGCAGAAAAGCTCGGAATACCCGTTGTGAAGGTTCAGCACCATCTGGCGCACATGTTCGCCTGTATGGCGGAGAACGGGCTAAAAGACAACGTTCTCGGTGTCATAATGGACGGAACGGGTCTTGGTACTGACGGAACCATCTGGGGCGGCGAGTTTTTTGTTATGAAGGATATGAGGATAACCAGACCTCTTTCCATGCCATCCGTTCCACAGCCCGGCATGGATGCGGCGGCCAAAAACCCCGCCAGAATGCTGGTGTCATATCTCCACAGCTTCGGTCTGCTGAAAGACAACGCAGATATTGTAACCCGGAACACGGGGCTGACAGAAAGAGACATCAGCCTGATAACCGGAATGGCAGACAAAGGCATCAACTGCATTAATACTTCCGGAACTGGCAGATTTTTTGAAAGTATCGGCTCCCTTGTTACACAGACACCTGTAAACCTTTTTGAAGCACATTCGGCAATGAAGCTTGAAGGGCTTTGCACACCATCCGGCAGAACCTACTCCGTTTCTTCCCCTGAAGAGCTTTTCGCCGCAGTTCTTGAAGACATCAGGAAAGGAACCGACAGGCATCTGATAGCCTCCTCATTCCACAACGGATTTGCAGACTGGATATTTTCAAGGGCACTTGAGCTTTGCTCACAGCATATAATCACCGACGTTGTTCTCTCCGGAGGAGTTTTCCAGAACACTTATCTGGTGGGAAAACTTGTCTCGCTATTTGAAAACTCTGAGCTGAACCTGCGTCTCCACTCGAAAACACCGCCCAATGACGGCTGTATCTCCCTTGGGCAGGCGTTCTTCGGAAATTTTCACACTTTGCCCACTATAGACCTTTAATCGCTTCCCAATTCACCATTATTCCTTTATAATAAAATATACGAGGAATATTATTATGAAGCCCGATGTTTCATTACTTGTCCTATGTAACCACAGCCGTGCCTGCATGGATGTTAAAGAGATTTTAAGCACGCTTGCTTTTAATATCACCATCGCCGCAAACACAGAGGATGCGCACGACCTCATCTCAAGAAAGACCTTCGATATAATCGTCTGCGAGTTCGATCTGGACGGCACAACGGGCATCCACTTCCTTCAGCATGCGGCATCTCTCAACAGTTTCAGTACAAGGCTGATAGTGGGCAGCAGTTCCAGCGAGGAGATGATAGTCAAGGCCATCATCAAGGGTATCGCCTGCGCCTACATAGATTCCGCGGCAAACAGACCCCTCATAATGACAAAACTAGCCGACATCGCACGTGTGCACACCAGTATGGACAACAGGCGCATTCGCCAGATTCACAACGGTTCGAACACATTTCCTATCATGATGAGCGTTTACGAAACTCTCATGAACGCCATCAACAATGAAGAACCCATCGGCAAAATAGCTAAAGTAATATCCGGAGACGTTACACTGACCTCAAAAATTCTCCACGTTGCAAACTCTGCATTTTACGGCAGCTTTGCGGGAACCTCAGTGGAAAAGGCCATTCTGTTTATGGGTCTTAACACTGTTAAGGACATTGTACTGATGCACTCACTCACCGCAAACCTGAATATGACCGCAGAACAGCACCGCTATTTCGAGTTCATGGTAAGACACTCGGTTGAAGCAAACTACTACATGCACTGCATAAACCGTATGCAGGAACAGCCTTTCATATCTCCCCTCAACAGCTCAATAGGAATAATCCACGATATCGGCAAACTCGTTCAGCTGGTCTATTTCCCTCTGGAATTCCGCAGTATCGCAGAATACAGAGAGGAGAACCCGTCAGTTGACTATTTAACCTGTGAAAAGGAATCCGGAAATTTCGCAGTGAACCATGCGGAGGCGGGAGCCTATTTCCTGAAAATGTGGAATTTCAACCAGTATGCCGTTGAAGCCGCTCTTTTCCATCACACACCCGAGCTGGCATCCGCCAACACAAAGGCATGCATAGAGGCGCTTTACCTCGCCGATACCCTGTCGGACATCAGAGACGGATACAGTCTGTCGATGGAAGAGGCTGTGGCTAAGTGCACCGTGATAAAGGCAGACCCCGAAATGCTTCTGGCTATTCCGCCAAGATCCGCTTAATTCTTAGGATCCAGAACATCCCTCAGGCCTTCGCCCAGAAGGTTGTAACCCAGAACAGTAATAAATATGGCAAGGCCGGGAAACATGGAGAGCCACCATGCGAACATGATGTTGTCCTTTCCGGCTGTCAGAATGTTTCCCCATGACGGAGCGGGAGGCTGAACACCAAGCCCGAGGAAGCTGAGGGAGCTTTCCGTAAGTATCGCTCCTGCAATTCCCAGAGTGGCTGTAACAAATATGGGGGTCATTACGTTGGGCAGAATATGCTTGAACATGATGATTCCGTGCGAAAGCCCCTGAACCTTGGCCGCCGTTATGTAGTCACGGGTTTTGACACTCATGACCTCAGCACGCACCAGACGGGTCACACCCATCCAGCCTGTAAGGCCTATTATCACCATAACATTGAAAACCGAAGGGTTAAGGAACGCTATCACCGCCAGAATCAGGAAGAAAGACGGGAAACAGAGCATGATGTCGACTATGCGCATTATGAGAATATCCGCCCAGCCGCCGAAATAGCCCGCCGCAAGCCCCAGAAGAACCCCGATCGCCAGAGATATGCCGACTGCGACAAATCCCACGAACAGCGATATCCTGCTGCCGTAGACTATCCTGCTGAAAACATCTCTGCCCAGTTCGTCCGTTCCGAAGAGGTTGGCGGAGGAGGGGGCAGCGAATATGTTGTTAAGGTCGATGGCTGTGGGGTCGTGGGTGGCAACAAGCGGAGCGAACACCGCAACTATGATGAAAAACATAACCACGCTCAGTCCTGAATAGAAGAGCCAGCTTCCTTTTATTTTTCTGAGAAGTCTATTTTTTGCCATATCTGATCCTCGGATCCACCAGACCATAGCATATATCTGCGATAAGATTGCCTATGAGAGTGAGCACCGCACCCATCACCAGTATCCCCATCACCACCGGATAGTCTCTGGCCATTACTGCCTGATAAAAGAGCTGTCCCATTCCCGCTATGCCAAATATGGATTCAAAAATGACGCTTCCGCCTATCAGCCCCGGAACAGAAAGCCCCAGAATAGTGACAACTGGAAGCATCGCATTTTTAAGGGCGTGCCGGAAGACCACAGTGTTTTCAGAAAGACCTCTGGCTCTGGCACTGACTACATAGTCCTCGCCGAGCACCTCAAGCATTGAGTTTCTGGCAAAGCGGCTCAACCCCGCCAGTCCGCCGAAAACTGAGAGCAGAACAGGCAGGAACGAATGCCATGCGATATCCCAGACCTTGCCTATGGGCGACAACTGGTCAAAGTTGTATGAGGTGAGGCCTGATATTGGCAGCCAGCCTTTGATCACTCCGAAATAATACATACATAAGAGTGCCAGCCAGAAGGTCGGAACCGCAAAGCCGATGAAAACAAAGACCGTTACGCTTTTATCAAATATGCTGTTCTGCCTGTAGGCCGACCAGACCCCCAACGGCAGAGCTATGAGGAATATGAGGATCATTCCCGCCACGTTTAAATATATCGTTACGGGCATCCTTTCGAGAATTTTTGATGTTACTGTTTTTCCGTCAGGGCTGAAAGATTCTCCGAAATCCAGAACAGCCACACGCTTGAGCCACATGATATACTGCTCATGGACAGGTTTGTCCAGACCGTACATCTTTTCGAACTTCTGGTATGCGGTTTCGGAGAATTTCGGGTTCATGGACGCAAGAAACTGAGCGGGATCGCCCGGAGCAAGATGTATAACAAAGAAACATATCAGGGTGATCCCGAACAGAAGCGGAATCATCCCCAAAAGCCTTGAGGCGATATATTTCAGCATAAACTTCCCTTACTTCTGGAAGCTGTATTTCTGCTTGTCTTTATCAACCCACCAGTCCTCCTGATTGTAGCCTATGCCAGCGGGAGCGGGCTGCACTTCGTGGAAGCGTTTGTTCACAGCCACCAGTGCATCGGGAACATAGAGGAATGTATAAGGCTGTTCTTCAGCCAGTATCTCCTGAGCCTTAAAATAGTATTCTTTGCGTTTTTCGGTGTCGAATTCTTTGCGCCCTTCTATGAGGAGCTTGTCGAACTCGGCGTTTTTATAGCAGATGAAGTTCAGCTTCTGGCCGCCGCAGTTGGCGGAATGCCACACGTCATAAAGGTCGGGATCGTTGGTTATGTTCCAGCCCAGCATGACCGCATCGAACTTCTGTTTGTTGATGTATTCGTTTATGAAGGTTGCCCACTCAAGCACGCGGATCTCAACCTTAACACCGACCTTTTCCCAGCTTTTCTGCAGAACTTCTGCCGTGCTGGTGCGGACACTGTTGCCCTGATTGGTGATAAGCTCGAACTTGAGTGGTTTGCCGTCTTTTTCCACAATACCGTCGCCGTTAGTGTCTTTGTATCCGGCTTCGGCGAGGAGCTTTTTCGCCTGCTCAATGTTGTAGTCATATTTTTTGACATCGGGGTTATACCATATGGTTCCGGGTTTGAAGGGGCCTGTGGCCTCAACTCCCATTCCGAAGCGGATTCCCTTTATGATGTCCTGTTTCGGTGTTGCATATGAAAGAGCCTGACGGACACGCTTATCCTGAAACATGGGTTTTCTGAGGTTATAGCCCACATATTCATAGCTTGAAGCGAGGTATTTGTGCTTGTCGTACTGCTGTTTGAATCTGGGGTTGCTGTCGGTCTGTTTTGACCACTGAAGAGGCGTGAGCGACATTATGTCCACCGCTCCGTTCAGAAGCTCCAGAAATGTTGTGGCAGTATCGGGTATTATGCGGAAGATGTATCTGTCCAGATAGGGTCTTCCGAGGAAATAGTCGTCGTTTGCAACCAGGGTGATGGAATCTCCGGCCTTCCACTCAAGAAACTTGTAAGGGCCTGTGCCCACAGGTCTTCTGAGCAGAGGGGATTTTTTCACATCCTGTCCCTGAAGCAGGTGTTTGGGAAGCATGGGCATTCCCCAGCTGATAAGGGCAGGGGCATACGGCTCATCGTAGGACACCTTAACGGTGTATTTGTCGATTACCTCCAGCTTGCTCACCAGACGAAAGTCTGCGTCGTATGACGTGGGTGTCTTGTCGTCTATCATAAACTTGTAGGTAAACTCGACGTCCTCCGCTGTGAAGGGTTTGCCGTCATGCCATCTGACATCCTGATTAAGGTGGAAGATGATCGTCTTTCCGTCATCGAGCACTTCCCACCAGTCGGCAAGGTCGCCTGTTATGGTAAGGTTCTGATCATATTTCACAAGTCCGTTATAGATCTTGCCCGCAACATCGTGTGATGCGGAATCCGACGTAATGTTGTAGATGAGTCCTGTGGCATCGCCGAGCAGAGACTCCACCATTGCGTCTCCGTAGACAGCATTGGGTACATTACGTTTGCGTGAGACCTCAGGTTCACCTGATTCACCGGATTTTTTCTGTCCGCAGCCGAAAACGGCCGCCGCCAGCAGTAAGACCAGAATCTTTTTAATCACTTATTTTGACTCCATGGGGATAACGGGTTTGCTCTTTTCAGCGGGAGCCTGCTGCTGTTGTCCTGCGGGGTTAGCCTTCATGATGGTGCTTGTTGTTCTCTGTGTGGAAAGCACAGCCAGAGTAAGCGAGGTCAGCATAAAGATGATAGCGATTATGGTGGTTACCCTGTTCATTATATTCACGGGTGCGCCGGGGCCGAAAACGTCCGATGCGCCGCCGCCGAATGCCGAACCCAGTGACGAGCCTTTGCCCGACTGGATTAGAACGGCAAGAATAAGCAGAAGACAGATAACAATATGGATGGCCAGAATTACAGTGTACATTAAAAGTTCTCCGAATTATTTGTAATAATTGATTATTTTTATAAAATCGTCAGCGTTGAGGCTGGCTCCGCCAACCAGTGCGCCGTCAACATTCTCTCTGAGCATCAGCGCACCGATGTTGTCGGGTTTAACGCTTCCGCCGTAAAGTATCCTTATTTTGTTTGCAACCACAGGGCCGTAGAGTCTGGAAAGAAACTTGCGGATTGCCGCATGCATCTCTTCCGCATCGGCCGGTGTTGCAGTTTTGCCTGTGCCTATGGCCCAGACGGGTTCATAAGCAACAACAACGTTGCCCACTCTGTCGGTGGTGACCCCTTTCAGTCCCATCCCCAGCTGATAAAGCACTTTTTCCGTGTGCACTCCCGCTTCTCTTTCGCCCAGGATTTCGCCCACGCAGAGGATAACGTTCAGCCTGCACCTAAGTGCAAGACGCACTTTCTCGTTGATAAGTTCATCGGATTCTCCGAAAACAGTACGTCTTTCGGAGTGACCGAGGATAACGGTGTCGGCTCCTGCCGTCATCGCCATATCAACGTTCACCTCTCCGGTGAAGGCTCCTTTTTCGTGCTGAGAGATGTTCTGTGCGGCAACGGATATGGGTGCACCCATGTCTCTGATGGTCTTCGCCACCGTTGAAAGACTGCAGAAATCCGGAGCAACACCAACCTCGACCACGTTGTGTTCAAGTTTGACAGCCAGAAGCGAACGGACAAGGTCGTCCGACTGCTTCACGTCCAGATTCATTTTCCAGTTGCCGTATATCAGGGGTTTTCTCATGAAACTACTCCTCCGTGGTGATGCTTGAAACATCGCCCATCTGGCAGTTACCGTTGAAAACCACGCCCTCTTCAACCTTGAAAATGGGAGTGATTATGGTTCCTGTCACATAGGCGGGCTTATAAAGCTCAACCTTTGATTTTGCAGTGATGACGCCGTCAAAGCGTCCTGAAATCTTGATATCCCCCGCTTCTATCTCCGCCTTAACGTTGCCGGAGTTCGCAATAACCAGAGTGTCTTCGGTTTTTATATTGCCTTCGAAGTTTCCGTCGATCCTGACGAGCCCGTCGAAAATAAGTGTTCCCTGAAAGGTTGTATTTTTGCCGAGAAATGCGTCAATACCGCCTGTGTCTTTGCCCTTTATCAACTTAATTCCCCTCTGATGGTCTTGATTATGCGGTCAAGCTCATCATTGTTGGTATATTTTATCTCAATGGTTCCGCCGTCTTTGCGGGACTTTATCTCAACCTGAGTTTTGAAGAACTCTTCCATCTCGCTTTTAAGGCTGAGCAGGAAAACGTTCTCCGAAGGCTGTGCCTTCTCAACTTCCGGCTTCTCCTTTTTGGAGGCCAGTTTCTCCGTTTCACGGACGGAAAGATTATTTTCTATTATTTTGATAAGTATTTCAACAGCCTTTTTCTCATCAAGGCCAATGAGACACCTTGCGTGACCTTCGGTTATCTGTTTCAGCTCCAGAGCTTCTATCACCCTTGAGGGAAGCCCCAGAAGGCGGATTGTGTTCGCAACGGCCGAACGGCTCTTGCCGACAACTTCCGCAACGTCCTCCTGACGGTAGCCATGGGTTTCCATCAGGTTCTTATATGCCCTTGCCAGTTCCAGTGCGCCCAGATCCTCTCTCTGGATGTTCTCAATGAGCGCAAGCTCCATCTGCTCCGATTCTCTGGTTATCTCACGGACGACCGCAGGAACCCTGCGCAGACCCGCAAGCCCCGCCGCACGCCAGCGTCTCTCACCGGCTATTATAACATAGCCGTCCTCAGCCTTCGCCAGAACTATAGGCTGAATTATGCCGTTTCTGCGTATTGAGTCGGTAAGCTCCGCCAGAGCTTCTTCGTCGAATATCTTTCTGGGCTGGTCGGGGTTCGGATATATTTCTGTGATATCTATTTCATTAACCATTGAACGGGGCTTGTCCGCCTTTGGGATAAGCGATTCAAGTCCTTTGCCCAGTGTGGTTTTTTTCATGATATCCTCTCCAGCATCTCTTTTGCGAGGTCGATATAGCTCGCAGCACCTTTTGATTTCAGGTCATATTCTATGATGGACTGCCCGAAGCTGGGTGCTTCGGCAAGTTTTACGTTCCTCGGTATTATCGTCTTAAAAAGTGATTCGCTGAAATATTCTTCAACCTGCTTCTGAACCTCTTTTGAAAGGTTGTTGCTGGGGTTGTGCATGGTCAGCAGTATGCCCTCCAGCGCAAGCTCCTCGTTCAGGCTCTCACGGATAAGGCCGATGGTGTTTAAGAGCTGGCCAAGACCCTCCATTGCATAGTATTCGCACTGAAGCGGTATCAGAACGGAATCCGCCGCAGTCAGCGAGTTCACCGTAAGAAGTCCGAGAGAGGGCGGGCAGTCGATAAGTATCAGGTTGAACTCATCAGACACCTTTGCCAGAGCCTTTTTCAGCTTTGTTTCTCTGGATATCTCGGTGACAAGCTCGATCTCCGCCGCCGAAAGGTTTATGTTGCCGGGTATTATGAACAGATTCTCCACGCTTGTGGGCACGATAGAGTCCTTTGCCTCTGCTCTGCCTATGAGAACATCATAGATAGAGGGCTGCCCCTCCTCAAGGGACACACCGAGACCGCTAGTGGCGTTGCCCTGCGGGTCCATATCCACAACCAGCACCCTTGCTTCGGCAAATGCCAGAGCTGAGCTGAGATTTATTGCGGTGGTGGTTTTGCCCACACCGCCTTTTTGGTTTGCTATAGCGATAATTTTTCCCATTAGTCTCACAGCCTAATAAATTACAGTATAAAAATCAAGATAGTTATTTTTATATCCCGTAAACTATATCCTATGTTTCATCCTCTGAAAATCAAAATTTATTTCATTAAATCACGAAATGTCTGTTGCGGGCTGACAGATTATATTTTAATATTTCCTGAAGTGTCATCCCATATAACTATACCCACTATCATTGGAGCTGATATGGCTGAATTTCCCAAATGCAATGCTGTCCCTTCCAGCGAAAGAATGCTTGAGATAATAAAGGCTCAGGCGGAGATATCCAAAATAGGGCCTGATCTGGGAAATGTTATTGATGCCGTCTGCCATCTGGCTCAGAATATCGTTAAAGCTGACGGAGCAACCGTTGAGTTTGCGGAAGAGGGAGAAATGGTTTACAGAGCCGTTTCCGGCAGTCTGACCCCTTATCTGGGGCTGAGGCTCCGCAAGGAGACAAGCCTTTCGGGCAACTGTGTCAGCACCTGCGAAATGATGTACTGCAAAGACTCCGCCTATGACGAACGGGTGGACAGGGACGCCTGTATGAAAGTGGGCGCCGTATCGATGCTCGTTATGCCTCTGCCTTTCAACGGTGTCTGCATCGGTGTTCTTAAAGTAGTCTCCGGAAAAGTCGGTTATTTCACAGAAGATGACATGTGCGTACTGTCAATGATAGCAGATATGCTGGGCGCATCGATCCACCACGCATCCAGAAACAACACAAGTGAACTGTTCAAAAAGGCCACTACAGACTACATGACAGGTCTTGCGAACCGTGCGTCATTTTATGATGAACTGCGTAAAAAGGTTACACTTTCAAACAGGGAACAGGCAAATTTCGGAGTTCTGATGCTGGACATGGACGGACTTAAATTTATCAACGACACTTTCGGACATCAGGCTGGAGACGCTTCAATAAACGAATTCGCATTAAGAATAAGCTCCGTATCCAGACAGACGGACACCGTGGCAAGACTTGGCGGAGACGAATTTGCCATTATAGCTACAGGAATTAAAGAGAAAGCAGACGGGGATGCAATAACTCAGAAGCTTTATCTTGAAATCGACAGACCCTTCATATTTGAAGGTCAGCTGCTCCCCTTCGGCGGAAGCATAGGCTATGCGATATTTCCGGAGGATTCGTCAGATATGCAGGCTCTCATTGATATTGCCGACAAAGAGATGTACAAGGCGAAACGGGAGAGAAAGGCTACCGCTTCAGCAGTGAAGTGACCTTCTCATAAAGTATGAACAGGAAAAAACACACCGAAGACACAGCGATGATGCTTGCTCCGGATGTCAGATTGAACACATACGCACAGTAAAGCCCCGCCAGAGTGAACACCAAAGACAGAATGCTGGACAGTATCATCATCCCTTTAAGCGAAGAAACCCTTTTCTCAGCAATATAGGGCGGAATAGTCAGCATAGCTATCACCAGAATAAGCCCCACAACCCTGATCAGAAGCACAACAGCCAGAGCAGACATCACCAGAACTATGGTATATACCAGTCCGGAGCGCACACCCATGCTGGTGGCGTATTCTGAATCGAAGCTCACCGCATGTATCTGGCGGAAAAAGAACAGCACATATATTATTATGAACAGGTCGAGAATAGCCATATAAACAAGGTCTGCATCCGGCACAGCCAGAATGCTGCCGAACAGATAACTCATCAGATCGACCCCGTAGCCGGGAGTGAGGTCTGCCAGAATGATACCGAACGCCATTCCGAAAGCCCACATCACACCTATTACGGTGTCAGCACGGTTCTTGTTGTTCAGGGTTATAAACGCCATAATGACAGCCGACACAACAGCAAAAATACCTGCTCCCAGAAGAGGGGAGATGCCCAGATAAAAGGCGAGACCTATGCCGCCGTAGGCTGTGTGGGAGATTCCGCCGGAAATGAACACTATCCGGTTAACCACAACAAGAGTTCCTATTATTCCGCATGCAATGGAGGCAAGCACCCCTGCCCAAAGAGCGTTCTGTATGAATCCGTATGAAAGAATCTCGGTCATTTATGCTCCTTCAGCACCCTGTGAGGGTGCCCGTGGGCAACCAGTTCAACAGGGCAGTGGGCATCCGCACCGTATGACATATGCATCATATCGGGGGTAACCTCGGCCTCGTCATGTTTGTGGAGTGTTGTGCTCACACAGGCAACGGACGTTGCAAATTTCGGAATTATGGTAAGGTCGTGGCTGACTACCACAACAGTTATCTTTTCATTGAGTTTCGCCAGAATGTCGTATATGCGGGTCTGCCCCTCCATATCGACGTTGGAGGCCGGCTCGTCCAGAAATATCAGCTCAGGCTCGCCCGCCAGCGCTCTGGCCATAAGCACACGCTGACGCTGACCGCCGGAAAGATCATCCATGCGCTTTTTGGCAATATCGGTTATCTGCAGCTGTTCCAAAACCATGCGCACATAGTCCCTGTCACTCTGCTTTGTGAATCCGCCTCTGGTGAGCATTCTGCCCATCAGCGCAACATCTTCCACCGTAACGGGAAACCCGCCGCCGGATGTTACGTTCTGCGGGACGTATCCTATCTTTTTAACTGTGCCGGGTTTATGTCCGAGAATGTTTATCTCGCCTGAATCAGGCTTGAGAATACCCAGAAGGAGTTTTAGAAGCGTGCTTTTTCCGCCGCCGTTGGGGCCTATGACAGCCAGAAATTCCCGCTTTTTGATATCAAAACTGATATTGCGCAGAACTTCAGTGGCTCCGTATGAAAAGTTCAGATTTCTGACGCTGACCGCATTTTCCGTTTCCGACATTATGCCGCCTGAAAGAAAAGAGGGCATCTGTGATGCCCCCCGTTATGAATTAGTAAAAACAACTATCAGATGCCCATTATGTTGTAGCCGTTATCAACATAGATAACTTCGCCTGTCACAGCGGATGAAAGGTCGCTTGCAAGGTATACGGCTGTTTTGCCCACGTCTTCCTGAGTGCAGTTGTCACGCAGGGGAGCGTTTTCGGCGATGTGGTTAAATATCTTTTTAAAGTCTGAAATGCCCGCAGCCGCAAGTGTTTTGATGGGGCCGGCTGAGATTGCGTTCACTCTGATCTTCTGCACGCCCATATCTGCGGCAAGATATTTTGTTGACGCTTCCAGAGCGGATTTCGCAACGCCCATTACGTTGTAGTTCTTAATAACTCTTTCCGCACCGAGGTATGACATACAGATCACGCTTGCGCCTTCGTTCAGAAGGGGCTCGGCATATTTTGTTATGGCCACCAGAGAGTAAACGCTGATGTCCATTGCCAGTGCGAAGTCGGCTCTCTTCGTGTCCACATAGCGGTCTTTCAGAGCGTCGCCGGGTGCATAGGCAACAGAGTGTATAAGGATATCGAATTTGCCCCACTTTTCTTTAACAGTGTTGAAGCAAGCCTCTATCTCTTCATCCTTGGTAACGTCGCAGGGAACTATGAATTTCCCGCCGAGTTCCTCGGAAACTTTTGACACTCTGCTTTCCAGTTTTTCGCCCGCATAGCTGAACGCTACTTCGGCGCCCTGTTCGATGAAATTTCTGGCGATGGCATATGCGATGCTTTTGTTGTTGGCAACGCCGAACACCAATGCCTTTTTGCCGTCAAGAAGTCCCATAATTTCTCCTTATTAAAACATATCAAGAAAAGATGATATGTCCTTAGTTAAAACGATTTCTATTTTTTTGTCAAACTCCACTTTTTCGGGCAGGTAAAATTTGCGGATGCCCATTTTATAGCACTCCGCAACCCTGCTCTTCATATTCGACACGGGGCGCACGGTTCCCGTCAGCCCCACCTCGCCTATGAAGGTCGTTTCGGGAGCTATCGCCCGCTCCCTGTATGATGACACCATGGCGGCGCACAGCGCAAGGTCTGCGCTGGTCTCGGTTATCTTCATTCCGCCGGCCACATTTATATATACGTCGCTTCCGGCCAGATTAAGCCCGCCTTTTTTGTCGAGCACGGCCAGAAGCATGTTCATTCTGTTCAGGTCTATCCCCATGGCATTTCGCTTCGGAAACTGATAGAAGGTCGGCGCAACAAGAGCCTGAACCTCCACCAGAAAAGCCCTCGTACCCTCTATCACAGGCACGTTCACCCGTCCGGAAACGCTTCTGTCGGCATCGTCCGCAAAGCTGTAGTTCTTAAGCTCTATCAATCCCTTATCGCTCATCTCAAAGATTCCGACCTCATCAGTGGGGCCGAACCTGTTCTTAACCGAACGAAGGATGCGAAGCCCTCTGCTGTAGTCCCCTTCGAAATAAAGCACAGTATCCACAAGGTGTTCCAGAAGTTTCGGCCCTGCTATGTAGCCGTCCTTGGTGACCTGTCCCACTATCAGAACTGTGATGGCACGCCCTTTGGCCACCTCCACCAGCCTGTATGTAACGTGGCGAACCTGCCCAACAGTCCCCGCCGCAGAGTTAAGCTCCGCAGAGGACACCGTCTGAATGGAGTCCATCACAACATAGTCGAATCTCTCTTTATCCAGTGCCGAAAGCACGTC
Organism: Seleniivibrio woodruffii; assembly: GCF_004339245.1. NCBI lineage: Bacteria > Pseudomonadati > Deferribacterota > Deferribacteres > Deferribacterales > Geovibrionaceae > Seleniivibrio > Seleniivibrio woodruffii. The sequence goes on along the minus strand of NZ_SMGG01000003.1, from coordinate 310,711 downwards.
CTCAAGGCTGTTGGTGGGCAGAATGCTTATGTCCGCAGTGCCTATACCGAGCCTTTCAGCCCTCAGCTTTATCTGTGCCGCCGATTCCTCTCCGGAAACGTACAGAACACGCCCCCTGCCGCCGGATAAGATACCCGCCGACTGGAGCATTATTGTGGACTTGCCGATGCCCGGCTCGCCGCCCACAAGTATCACCGAACCCTTTACCAGACCTCCGCCCAGCACCTGATCCAGTTCGCCTATTCCGGTTTTTGTGCGTTCGGTCTCAAGCCCCCGCACCTCTCTCAGATTGACGGCTGATACATTAGGTTCATGTATCTTTTTGCCGCCTGCCGAAGGAGCAGACTCCTCCACTTCCTCAACAAAGCTGCTCCAGCTGGAACATTCGGGGCATTTCCCTATCCAGCCCGGCGAAACGTATCCGCAGCTCTGGCACACATAACGGCTCTTCTTTTTCGCCATCTATTCGTTCTCTTCCAGAAAATCCGCAACGGATATGCGGTTCGGTGCGTTCAGGCGCAGGTGCTCGTAAGCCATTCCGGTCGCCATACGCCCTCTGGGGGTCTTTTTGATGAAACCTCTGTATATAAGGTAGGGTTCGATAACATCCTCAATGGTGTCCCGCTCTTCGCTCAGTGTCGCCGCAAGGGTGTCCACACCCACAGGCCCGCCGTCGTACTTCTCTATTATGGAGAGCAGGAGGGCACGGTCGGAGTTGTCCAGACCTTCACGATCTATCTCAAGCCTCGAAAGACCTTCACAGGCGATGTCCTTTGAAACAAAGCCGTTGTTCAGCACATCCGCAAAGTCTCTGATTCGTCTTAATATTCTATGAGCTATACGGGGGGTTCCTCTGCTTCTGGAGGCTATCTCACGGGCTGCGGCGTCCTCTATTTCTGTTTCCAGAATGCCCGCACCACGCAGGATAATACTTGTAAGCTCTTCTATTCCGTAAAATTCAAGTTTCAGGATCATCCCGAACCTGTCACGCAGGGGGGAGGTGAGAAGTCCGGCACGGGTCGTGGCTCCCACAAGGGTGAAAGGCGGCAGGTCTATCTTAACGGTTCTGGCCGCAGGACCCTGACCTATCAGGATGTCCAGCTTATAATCCTCCATAGCCGGATACAAAATCTCTTCAACGTTGGAATGGAGTCTGTGAATCTCATCAATGAACAGAACGTCCCCTTCCTGAAGGTTTGTAAGCAGAGCGGCAAGGTCGCCCGCACGCTCTATCACAGGGCCGCTGGTGGAGTTTATGTTTACGCCCATTTCGTGGGCAATGATGTTTGCAAGGGTGGTTTTTCCCAGTCCGGGAGGACCATGGAAAAGGCAGTGGTCGAGACTCTGGCCTCGCTTCTTCGCCGCCTGAACAAACACCTTGAGATTTTCCTTTACCTTGGACTGACCTACATAGTCGTCAAACCCGCTGGGTCTGATGTTCTGTGTCTGAAAATCCTCCGGCTGTTTGTCTTTGGAAAAGATATCGTCCATTGCACGTCCGTCTGAAATTACTTTAATAGATGTACTACAATAGCAGTTTTACAGATAATTGCAAGGTTTGGAAGAAAATGACGGTGCGGGGGGCTGCCCGCACCGTCCAAGAGGTGGCATTCATTGTTATGCCTTTTTAACGGGTGGTTTGAGGATCTTAAAAGGTTATTGCACCTTTTTAGCAGCTCTTGAGTTTATAATAGGACTGATTTTGTATTTTTAAAGGGAAAATTTGCATGATCATAGATTTTTTTAGCGGTTAAAAAAACAGAATGTAAATCCCTCCCAGCCTCCCTTTGTAAAAGGGAGGGGCAATATTTAAAATTTCTGTTTAGAACCGAGCAGTTCAAGGCGGAGGGCAAAAAATATGCGCAGTGTACATATGTGGTACATGAGCAATATTTTTTGAAATCCAACGAAGAAATGCGACGTGTTATAAACTGAAATAGGGAGCCTGCCGATTAAGCAGGCTCATAATTACTTAAGAAATGAATAGGGATATTCGGTGTGATCTTTATAGGTATTTGTCAGTATCGCCACCACATCCTCAACAAAAACGAGTTCTTCGTTTGTGGGGATGACGTATACCTTAACCCTTGATTCGGGAGTGGATATCTCAGTTTCGCCGTGTTTGGAGAAGGTTTTAAGGTTCTTCTCTTTGTCTACTATGATACCCATGGGTTCAAGGTTTTCGATTGCCATCTGACGGATGACACCGGCATTCTCGCCGACACCTGCGGTGAACACTATCGCATCCACTCTGCCGAGGACGGCATAGTATGAGCCGATGTATTTACGCAGTCTGTAGGCCTCGACCTCCAGAGAGAGTCTGCATCTGTTCTTGTAGTCGCTGTCTTCACAGCTGATAACGTCACGTCTGTCGGTAAATCTGCCTGTAATGCCCAGAACACCTGACTTTTTGTTCAGCAGGTTGTCCATGGCCTTTGCGTCTATATTCAGCTTCTGCATCATAAACAGCGGAACTGCGGGGTCAACGTCGCCGCACCTTGTTCCCATAACTGCGCCTTCCAGAGGGGTCATACCCATTGAGGTATCAACGCTCACTCCGTTTTTGATGGCTGTGTGGGAAACACCGTTGCCTATGTGCATTGTAATTATGTTGCATTCTTTTGCGGGCTTGCCGAGGAGGGCTGCCGCACGTTTTGATACATAGAGGTGGCTTGTGCCGTGGAAACCGTATCTTCTTACGCTGTACTGCTCATACCATTCGTAGGGAACGGGATATGTGTATGCGTAATCAGGCATTGTCTGGTGGAATGCTGTGTCGAAAATAGCGACGTGGGGAACGTTGGGCATGACCTTCTGAGCGGCCTTGATGCCTGCGAGGTTGGGCGGGTTGTGGAGCGGCGCAAGGTGCGCAACATCCTCTATGGTCTTTATAACCTCTTCATCAATAAGCACGCTTCTGGCGAATACCTCGCCGCCGTGAACCACTCTGTGGCCGACAGCGGATATCTGCTCCATGCTGTCGATAACGGCTGTGTGCCCTCTGGAGAGTGTTTTTATAACCAGACCGATTGCTGCGGAGTGGTCGTGGCACTCATATTCCTCCCTGACGGTATCTTTGCCGGGAACTTCATGAACGATGAACGAGTCGCCGATACCGATTCTTTCCACCAGACCTTTCGCTATGACCAGTTTGTTTGCCCAGTCATAGAGCTGGTATTTGACCGATGAGCTGCCGCAGTTAAGAGCGAGAATAATCATCTAAAAAATCCCCCTAGTCAGCCTGAACAGCGGTGATCGCCGCCACGTTGACAATGTCCATGTATTTGCATCCTCTGGAGAGGTCGTTAACAGGCTTCGCCAGACCCTGAATAACGGGGCCTATGGCCTCTGCGCCAGCGATCCTCTCTACAAGTTTATACCCAATATTTCCTGCGTCAAGTGTCGGGAACACAAGAACATTCGCAGAACCTGCAACTTCGCTTCCGGGAGCCTTTTTCGCACCCACCGCCGCCAGAAGAGCGGCATCGGCCTGAAGTTCTCCGTCTATCTTAAGATCGGGAGCGATGGATTTCGCTATCTTTGTGGCTTCGACAACCTTCTCGGTTTCTGGGCTTTGCGCACTTCCTTTTGTCGAAAAAGAGAGCATAGCCACCTTCGGTTCAACCTCAAGGAAGGATCTACAGCTGTCTGCTGTTGCAACGGCTATTTCAGCCAGAGTCTGCGCATCGGGATTGGGAATAACTGCGCAGTCCGCAAAAAGCACCGCACCGTCCGAGCCGAACTCAGGCTTGGGTGTGACCATTATGAAACAGCTTGAAACGGTTTTCATCCCTTTTTTGGTTCCGATGACACGGATAGCCGCACGCAGAACGTCCCCTGTGGTGTGGCATGCACCGGTAACAGCTCCGTGGGCAATGCCTTTCTGAACAAGCATAGAGCCGAAGTAATTAACGTCCTTCATGCTGGCCTGAGCCTCTTCAAGGGTCATTCCCTTGGCTTTTCTGCTTTCATAATATGTATTTACAAAATCTTCGTAATATTCGCTGGTTTCAGGGGTGATAATCTTACAGCGGATCTCATAGCCTTTGGATGCAAAAAGAGCTTTGACCTCATCCTCTTTGCCCAGTACAATAACATTCGCCAGTCCGTTCTCGGCTATTGCGTTTGCCGCATCAATCGTGCGTTCGTCCCAGCCTTCAGGAAGGACTATTGTTTTGTTTCTCTGCTTCGCAATATCCCAGAACTTCTGCATAAGTGACATAAAGACCTCCGATAGCCTAAAATGATACTATGTTTTACATTACCTTATAAAAAACTTCAATGCAAAATTTAATAGTTATAATACCTCACATAATATCCCGTTCTGTCATAGATTTTCGCAGCTTCACCATCGGAATTAATAGTTAAATTTTGGAAATAGTTACTGAAATTCATATTCCCTTTAACAGGTTACAAATGCACATTTGTATGGAAAAACATAATAGCTGTCTGAAATGCTAAAATGCAAATCACGTTTGTCTTTTCGCACATCGTTCGGAACACATTCTCAATATTGTTTTTATTTTTAAGAAAATAGGAATACTGCCATTGCATATCTGTAATTTTAGTTTTACACTGAAAAATGATTAAAAATTACGCACCAAATTTATTTGAACATGAAACCGAAATTAAAGCTGACATCTCAACTGTTTTCAGCTGGCACGAGAGGGAGGGGGCGCTTTTCAGGCTCAGTCCGCCATGGGAGAATATTTCACTCATAAGGCGCGACGACGGCATTCAGACGGGCGCAAAGTGCGACATAAAGCTGAAAACAGGTCCGGTCTCGCTGACATGGAAGGCCGAACACATCGAATACGAAAAAGACGCATTTTTTAAAGACAGACAGAACAGCGGCCCTTTTTCAAAATGGGAGCACTCCCACTTTTTTTCGGAAAAAGACGGAATAACAACTATCAAAGACCATGTGGAATACAAGCTACCCATGGATTTCATAACATCAAAGGCGGCCGGGAAATTTGTACGGAATAAGCTCGAGAAAATGTTCCGCTACAGAGAGAATCTTTGCCGCAACGATATAGAATTTTACAGCGAATACAGACCCGCCCCGAAAACCATAGTAGTGTCAGGCTCGTCCGGCGTGGTGGGTTCATCTCTTATCCCGTTCCTGCAGACTCAGGGGCACAAGGTTATCCGCCTTCTGAGGGACAGAGCAAAACTCTGCATCGGCGATGTGTGCTGGAACCCTAACGCAGGCATAATCGAGGACAGATTCGAGAATGCCGACGCAGTTATCCATCTCACCGGAGAACCCATCGGCGAGGGAAAATGGACTGACGACAAGAAGCGGGAGATAATCGACAGCCGTGTCCGGAGCACAGCTCTGCTGGCTGAAACATTGTCTAAAATGAAAAATCCTCCCAAAACCTTCATCTGCGCATCGGCCATCGGCTATTACGGCGGAAGGGGGGACGAGGTCATAACCGAGGCTGAAAAAGGCGGAAGCCACGACTTCATAGCAAAAGTATGCAAAAAATGGGAAGAGGCGGCAAAGCCCGCCGTCGATAAAGGCATAAGGGTAATCTTTCTGCGAATAGGCGTTGTGCTGACCCCCGCAGGCGGGGCACTGCAGAGGATGCAGCTCCCTTTTTCGCTGGGTCTGGGGCCTGTTTTCGGCAGCGGAGACCAGTATTTCAGCTGGGTTGCAATGGACGACGTTCTCTACTCCATAGGGCATCTTCTAGAGCACAATGAGATATCCGGAGCTGTGAATCTGACCGCACCCAACGCTGTCACTTCAAAAGTTTTTTCGGATACACTTGCACAATATTATAAAAAACCGAGATTTATTAATATCCCGCCGTATATAATAGAAAAGGTTTACGGACAGATGGGAAAAGAGGTGCTTCTGTCGGGGGCGAACGTTTACCCCGAAAAACTTATTAAAAGCGGCTTCCGGTTCAGATATCCTGAGCTGAAAGGTGCTCTGGAGCATCTGCTGGGAGGATAGGATGAGTGTTTCGCTCAAACTGCTGTTTCTGGTGACAATGACTGCGGCGCTGAGTTTCGGATTTATGCACCATGTTGCGGCCGGATATGATTTTGAGAGGCTCCATATCTTCCTTTTTAATCTCTGCTCAGGCGGAACCATCATCCTCTATTTCACAATGCAGAGGGATGAAATGCCGAAACGGCTTATGCTGTTCTATGCTCTGGCGTTCTCTTTCGCATTTTCAGCTTTTTTTAAATTGTATATCCCGTGTATAATCATAGCCCTCGCCCTGTTCGGCATAACCGAATCGGTGCGGATAAAACGGTTCGGCTTTTTCCCTAAGCAGTTCTTCACAACAAAAGAACCGGTGGCGGTGAAGTTTCACCATGCATCCCTTCTCTGCCTTTCAATAGGTCTGCTTATCTCAGTGCTGGCCATACTGAACCACGAATATTATCACTGGCTGGATTTCGAAAAGCTCTCCCTGAACACCTTCTTTCTGGGCTTTTCGTTCCCCAGTTCACTTATTACTTTAAGCGTACTTTTTGCCGCCATGAAAAAATTCGGCACCACCAGAGTCATATATTTCAAAACTGCTCTGTTCTGGATCATAACGGTGGGCGTTATAATTTTCTTCATCTTCATACTGTTCGAGGCTGTCTGGCTTGAGCTTACCATCTCAGTGATACTTTTTATTGCGGTGTCCATGGTACTGCTTGTTTACATTAAAACCGGATACACAGAACAGCAGAAATCCTTTCTGACATCGGGAATAGTTTTTCTGGTGATAACTGCCGTTTCAGGCGTTCTCTACATTGTCATATATGCCGCAAACGAACCTTCTGAAACTGTCCGCCAGCTTACAATACTTTATCACCGCACGCTTGCGCTCTACGGATGGAACATCAGCGGTCTGGCTGTGATATGCCGCCACAGGGATTTTCCCATAATGCTCCATTCTGGCAAGGTGATAGCCCTCCACTGGCTCATAGTGGCAGTCCTTGCACCTGTCGGTTTCTACATCGGCTGGGTTGCCGTAGTTGCCGTTGCGGCCTATGCGCTGTTCCTTTATGCAATGTTCTTCTCAAAACCCGCTGCGGCATAAATTATGGTCTTGATATTTGCAGTCCACAGGAATATTATCCTGTCTTTGAAATCTAAGGAGCGAAAAAGTGTCCATCGGAATTTTTGACTCAGGCGTGGGGGGACTCACGGTCTACAAAACCATCAGCGAATATTTTCCCAAACTTGATATGTACTATCTGGGCGATACTGCCCGTGTGCCCTACGGCAACAAGTCACCGGAAACGGTTACGGCATACAGTCTGGAATGTGCTGGGTTTCTGGTCAAAAACTTCAATATCGACACCATAGTCGTAGCATGCAACACTGCATCGTCCTATGCTATCGATGCCATCAGAAAACAGTTCGGGGTTAACGTTATCGGCGTTGTTGAACCGGGTGCAAAGAGTGCCGTGGCACTTACGCAGAACGACAGAATAGGGGTGATAGGAACCCGTGCGACCGTACGGAGCGAGTCCTACGTTAAAGCCCTTAAGGCTCTTAAACCGGATGTTCAGGTTTACCAGACGGCATGTCCGCTGTTTGTTCCCATTGTTGAAGAGATGCTGATTGAGACCGACGTTGCCAAGCAGGTTGTTCAGATGTATCTCTCGGAGCTTGCAGGTTCAGGAATCGATACTCTTATTCTTGGCTGCACGCACTACCCGCTTCTGAAAGACAGGATTCTGGAAAAATTCCCTCATTTCAATATAGTAGATTCTTCCCATGCAGTTCTTGAATGCATCAAAGAGCTGAACATTCCCACAGAGGAATCGGGCATCAGGCAGATATATCTTACGGACGAATCCCCCGCCTTTGAAACGCTGAAAAACGTTCTGGCAGGCGGAGCGATATCAAAAAAGGTCGCTCTGTAAAAAGTCACTAAAGGTAGCTTTTAGCCAGCTCGCCCAGTCTGATTATCGACCTCTCCATCCGGTGATCCCACGGAAATCCGCAGTTTATCCGCATGCAGTTGTTGTATTTCTGCTGTGACGAAAAAATTCCGCCCGGCGAGAAAGATATCTTCTCGTGCAGTGCTCTGGGATACATATTCAGCGTATCCACCTTTTCAGGCATCTCCACCCATATGACAAATCCGCCCTGAGGTCTTGTGACCCTTGTTCCTTCGGGGAAATGACGCATGACCTGATATGTGTAGGTCTCCACCTGCGCCTTGAAGCTGTTGTTCATCTTCCGCAGATGACGGGGCATCTTGCCGGAGGCCAGAAAATGCGCCAGTGTGAGCTGGGGAACAGAGTTGTTCGCCATGCTGCTGGCGATCTTCTGCCGGAGTATCTCGTCAAAATATTTGCCCGGCTCTATCCAGCCCACCCGATAGCCGGGGGCAAGGCTTTTTGAAAAGGATGAAACGTGTATCACGTTGCCGTTCTTGTCATATTTTTTAAGATTGCCAAGCCGGCGGCCGGAGAAGTTGAAATCGCCGTTTATATCGTCCTCAATGATGGGGATATCCTTTTTGTTGCAAAGCTCCACCATCTCCTTACGGACGTCCTCCGGATAGGTGTGCCCCATGGGGTTTCCGTAGTTAGGCTGAAGCAGAACCGCCTTAACGTCGAACCGCTCAACTGCCTCGACAAAGTCTTTCATCAGAATACCTTCCTGCGGGCTGGTGGGAAGTTCAAGAGCATACACCTTTGCTGTTTCGAGAAGATGCATGAAACCGAAATAGCTGGGAGATTCCATCAGAACCAGATCTCCTGGGCGGGTTACGGCACGCATTGCCATTGTTATCCCCTCCGAGGCTCCGTTGGAAATTATGATATTATCGCTGCTGACGGAGTTGCCGTTCATGTTCATGTAGTAGGCAAGCTGCTGTCTGAAAAATTTATGTCCCTGCACATCGCCGTATTCCACCCTGTTTTCGCTGTCGGTGGATAACAGTTTTTTCATTATACTGTTCAGGTCTCTGTGGGGCAGAAGATCGGTTGAGGGCATGGCACAGCCCAGAGGAATTATCTCCGGATCTGTTATGGCATAGAGTATGGTCTGTATCAGGTTGCTGTTTTTGACCTGCATAGGCTGACTGCTGGGCTTGGTCACACGCACTGCCTCACGGGGAACAACTGTTCCGCCTGAAACATAGAACCCCGACTGGGGGCGGGCTTCAAGCATCCCGACACTTTCGAGCTCCATATAAGCCTGCATAACCGTGGAAAGGCTGACGCTCTGCTCTTCGCTCATCTTCCGCAGAGACGGAACCTTGTCGCCGGGGCGTAGGATCTCGTTTTCCATCATCGTCACAATGACGTCCATTACCTGTCTGTATCGGAATTCCTGCTTAGTTTTTGCCATACAGTCCTCAACTGTTATGTATACATTTTCTTTTTTCTGTGTCTGTTATGGTAACTGTTATTGTTGTATTTTACAATCAGAAAGTGGACAGGAAACAAGCCTTCTGATTTTATGAAGGCAGACTTCCAAAACAACCGATGGTAATTAAAGAGTTTTTATAATATAAGGTTCAACATAGGGCGAACACTTAATTTCCTTAACGAGGTGGCACCATGACAACGAAACAGGAGCTAAGGCTTAAACGCTTTCAGACCAAAGGGTTTGAAGATGCCAGATCAATCAGCATCTATTGTACCGAGGGTTCATTATGGGTTACTGCGGGCAACTCACTGGGTGACCGTGTGGTATACGCAGGCAAAGAAATTCACATCATCGCATCCGGCAAGGTTGTGGTGGAAGCCCTCGCCGACAGTGTCTCCTTCGTTACAGTCATGGCGGACATGCCACAGCCCCATGCGAAAACAGCAGATAATAATTAAAAAATATATCCTCCTATCTCTTCAAGCGTAAAAAGGGGCGGCCATTGTGTCGCCCTTTTTAATTTCCATGCTACAATCTGTAATGGAATCCTACCTCAGAGAACTGATAAAGAGCTCGAAAACATGTCTTTTTCTCACAGGCGCAGGAATGAGCGCCGACAGCAATATCCCCACGTTCAGAGACAGAGACGGCTACTGGAGGAATTTCCCCGTCTTCAAAGACAAAGGACTTCTGCCGCAGGAGCTTGCCTCTCCGGCATCATTCCGCAAACAGCCGCATCACAGCTGGGCCTTTTATGAATGGCGCAGGCGCAACGCCCGCCAAAACTCCCCCCACAGAGGCTATGAAATAATCAACCGGATGGTCTCCTCTGTTTTTGAGGACAGTTTTGTCCACACGACCAACACCGACGGATATCATCTGATATCAGGACTACCCGAAGACAGGGTAACGGAAATACACGGGAGCATGTGGAGGCTTCAGTGCATGAAGGGTTCCGCATGCAGGTATGGCGTCCGCCATAACACTGAAGCACCCCTCTGCGGACTGAACGAAAGCACCATGTCGGCGGAGAATATGCCTGTCTGCCCCGTATGCGGCGACCTTCTTCGCCCGAATATACTGATGTTCGGCGACTGGGACTATATTGAAAACGACGCACAGCTGAATAATTTTGAAGCGTTCATCGGTTCACACAAAAAGATAGATATCGCCTTTCTCATCGGCTCAAGCAGCCAGATCCCCACCAACGACTACATAGCCAAACGCCTGAAATCATACGGAACAAAGGTTGTCACCATAAACCCCGATCCGGAATCCGCCCGTGTCTGCATACCGGACATTTTCATTCAGAAACGTTCGCTCACCGCTTTTGAAGAGATTGAAAAAATCCTTAACTCACTCTGACAAAACGACCAAAAAAGGCTTGACAGCAACAGGCTCAATTCTTATTCTATGCTTTAGCACTCATAGCATGTGAGTGCTAACAAAAACGGTGTGGGCAATGAATTTCCTTAACGAAAGAGAAGAATCCGTATTAAAAACTATCATTGAGGAATTTGTGCAGAGCAACGAGCCGGTAGGTTCAAGGCTCATCTCAAAGACAGGCCCCCTGAAGCTTGGTCCCGCCTCCATTCGCAACATCATGAGCGATCTGGAGGAAAAGGGCTACATTCTTCAGCCCCATACCTCTGCGGGCAGAGTGCCCTCGGACGAGGGATATAGATACTACATCGACAGGCTGGTGACTTTCAGCTTCTCCGACAGAGCCATTCTGGAACAGCTGAAGCAGGAATGCAGTGCGGAGAACATCAACGGAGTTTTCAAAAAGGTCAGCGACAATCTCAGCCGCCTGACCCGCTCTGTGGGATTCGTTATCTCACCCAAGCTAAACACCATGCTTTTAAAGCATATAGAGTTCGTAAGACTCAGCGGAACAACCGTTCTGGCGGTGATCGTCGCCAAAACGGGTATCGTGCATAACGTTATGCTGGATGTCACCCCGAGTGTGACCGACAGCGACCTTGTTCAGATAAGCAACTATCTGAATACCCATTTCATCGACAAGTCCCTAATGGAGGTCAAGACCGCCATTCTGGACGAGATGAGAAAAGACAAGAACAGAATGGACTCCCTTGTTAAGAACGTCATGACTGTGACCGAGAGAGTTTTCGGCAACAGCGACTTCGGGCAGGACATCATCCTCAGCGGCACGTCGACAATACTTGACCTGCCTGAGTTCAGCGATGTTTCCAAGCTCAAAGGGCTTTTCCAGACATTTGAAGAGAAAAAATTCATCTTCGACATACTGGACAAATGCCAGAACGAAACAGGGGTGAATATATTCATCGGTTCCGAGATAGGCCGTTCCGAAGTGAGCGAGCTGGGACTGGTCACAAAGACCTACTCAAGAGGCGGCAACGTGATAGGCATGCTCGGAATAATAGGCCCCAAGAGGATGCGCTATTCGGATGTGGTATCAGTTGTGGACTGCTCCGCAGACCTTGTGACCGGCATCATGGGCAAGTTTTTGGAAAGTAAATAAAGAGGATATAAATGGAAGAGATGGAAAACAAAGAGCAGCAGGCTCAGGAAGAGACACCAAAAGACGAACTGACCCTTCTGCGTGAGCAGAACGAGCGTCTGACCGAAGCACTGGCGGAGGCAAAGGACAGCGAACTGCGCTCTCTGGCCGAGATGGACAACGTGCGCAAGAGGCTCACAAAGGAGTTTGACGACAGGCTGAAATATTCGAACCTGAACCTTATCTCCGCACTGTTCCCCGTTATGGACAACTTTGAAATGGCTCTCAGCCATATATCCGGCGACAACCCCGTAGAGGCCCTGAAAGAGGGCGTTCAGCTGACACTGAAACAGATGAGCGAAACCCTTGAAAAATACGGGCTTAAAGAGATTGAGCTGAACGTGGGTGACGATTTCAACCCCCAGTTCCACGAGGCTCTGATGGTTGACTGCGACGAGAACTATGACGACAATAAAGTCCTGATGGTGCTTCAGAAAGGATATTCCCTCCACGGAAGAGTGGTTCGCCCCTCCAAAGTGAAGGTCAACAAAAGGAAATAAGTTAAAGATATATAGTCTAGGAGGACAAAATGGCTACATCCAAAAAGGTTATCGGTATTGACCTTGGAACCACAAACTCATGCGTAAGCATTATGGAGGGCGGACAGCCTAAAGTTATCGCCAACTCCGAAGGTGCACTCACTACGCCTTCAGTTGTGGCTTTCACCGATTCCGACAGACTTGTCGGCATGCTTGCAAAAAGACAGGCAATAACCAATCCCGAAAACACAATTTTCTCCATCAAGCGTCTCATCGGACGCAAATCTGATGCCCCCGAAGTGGCAAAAGCTAAAAAAGTGCTTCCCTACCAGATAGTCGGCTCAGACAACAACGATGCATGGGTCGAAGTTAAAGGCAAAAAATACGCTCCTCAGGAAGTCTCTGCGATGATCCTTCAGAAACTGAAATCAACCGCTGAAGACTACCTCGGCGAAACAGTTACAGATGCTGTTATCACAGTTCCCGCCTACTTCAACGATGCACAGCGTCAGGCAACTAAGGACGCGGGCAAGATCGCAGGTCTTAACGTTCTGCGTATCATCAACGAGCCCACAGCGGCAGCCCTTGCATATGGTCTGGACAAAAAGCACGATGAAAAGATCGCAGTATACGACCTTGGCGGCGGTACTTTCGATATTTCAATCCTTGAGCTGGGCGACGGCGTTTTCGAAGTTAAATCTACCAACGGCGATACATTCCTCGGCGGTGACGACTTTGATATGCGTGTTGTCGAGTGGCTGGTGGACGAGTTCAAAAAATCCAACGCAATTGACCTGCGCAACGACAAAATGGCTCTTCAGCGTCTGAAAGAAGCTGCAGAAAAAGCCAAGCACGAGCTCTCTTCCGCAGGGGAAACAGAGATCAACCTGCCCTTCATCACAGCTGACGCATCAGGCCCCAAACACCTTGTTGTTAAGCTTTCCAGAGCTAAGTTCGAGTCTCTGGTAATGGATCTGGTTGTAAACTCCCTTGAGCCTTGCAAAAAAGCTCTTCAGGATGCCGGCCTTTCTGCAAGCCAGATCGACGAGGTTATCCTTGTCGGCGGTATGACCCGTATGCCTCTGGTTCAGCAGAAGGTTAAAGAATTTTTCGGCAAAGAGCCCCACAGAGGAATCAACCCCGATGAGGTTGTTGCTGTCGGTGCGGCCATTCAGGGTGCGGTTCTTGCGGGTGACGTTAAAGACGTTCTTCTGCTCGACGTAACGCCTCTGTCACTGGGTATCGAGACTCTGGGCGGCGTTATGACCAAAATAATCCCCAGAAACACAACAATACCCGCACGTCAGAGCCAGACCTTCACAACTGCGGCTGACAGCCAGACATCTGTTACCATCAGCGTGCTTCAGGGCGAGCGTGAGATGGCTAACGACAACAAACACATCGGACGTTTCGATCTGGTAGGCATCCCCGCTGCTCCCAGAGGAGTTCCTCAGATCGAAGTTACTTTCGACATAGACGCAAACGGTATTCTCCATGTTTCCGCAAAAGATCAGGGAACAGGCAAAGAGCAGTCAATCCGCATCACTCCTTCAAGCGGTCTTTCCGACGAGGAGATCAACAAGATGGTCAAGGATGCAGAGCTGAACGCCGATGCAGATAAGAAGAAAAAAGAGGTTGTTGAAGCCAGAAATCAGGCCGACACACTCGTATATTCCACAGAAAAATCTCTGGCAGAGCACGGCGACAAGGTCGACGCTCAGACCAAAGAAGCCATAGAAAAGGCTCTGGCAGACCTGAAAGAGAAATCTGCGGGCGACGATGCGGCTGCTATCAATGCGGCAATCGAAGAGCTTACAAAATCTGCCCACAAACTGGCTGAAGAGATTTACAAAGCCGCTCAGGCAAGCCAGCAGGAAGCGCAGTCTCCCGACGGCGCAGAGCACGCTCACCAGCACAAAGGCGGTGACGACGTTGTGGATGCGGAGTTCGAAGAAGTTAAAGACGAAAAGAAATAATTTTCCTTCAAAGGGGGCTGGTAAATATTTAGCAGCCCCTTTATTATGTCTTTCATCACCTCATACAGGTAAACAAGATCGGGAGCAAAAATCTTGGCTAAAGACTACTATGAACTTCTGGGCGTAAACAAAAACGCCACAGAAACAGAACTCAAAAAAGCATACAGAAAACTCGCCATGCAGTATCACCCTGACAGAAACCAGGGGAACAAAGAGGCTGAGGAAAAATTCCGTGAAATAAACGAAGCCTACTCTGTTCTGTCCGACGGCACAAAACGTGCGCAGTATGACCAGTACGGCAGGGTGTTCGACGATAAGAACGGCGGATTCGGCGGAGGAGGCGGTTTCAGCAACGAAACCATCTTTGAGGACTTCTTCGGCGACGTTTTCGGCGATTTCTTCGGCACCACAGGCAACACAAGACGCAAACGCAGACCCCAGAAGGGCACAAACATACAGATGAGCCTCGAAATATCTTTCGAAGAGGCTGCTTTCGGATGCGAAAAGGAACTGAACGTTCCCAAAACGGAGAACTGCGCAAGATGTGACGGCTCCGGAGCGGAACCCGGCGCAATGGAAACATGTCACACATGCCACGGCTCCGGAACAATCCAGCGCAGACAGGGACTTTTTGCCATCAGCACCCCCTGCGGCACATGCGGCGGAACAGGCCAGATAATTAAAGAACTCTGCAAAGAGTGCAGAGGCGAGGGAACCAAGCGTGTCTCCACCCGTCTGAACGTAAAAGTTCCTGCGGGCATAGAGGACGGAATGACAATGCGCCTCTCCGGCAAGGGCAACTCCGGCATAAACGGCGGTCCTGCGGGGGATCTTTTCATAGAGGTCACAGTCATTCCGCACAAGCTTTTCAAAAGGGAAGGGCGGGAGATATACATGGAACTCCCCATCTCTTTCGTTGATGCAATTCTCGGGAAATCCATCGAAGTGCCCACCATAAACGGTGCGGAGAAAATAACTATAAAAGCGGGTTCCCAGCCCGGCGACAAGATCGTGCTGAAAGGCAAAGGTCTGCCGGATGTTCAGGGAATCGGCATAGGCAATATGAACATTGAGCTTAAGGTGCTTCTGCCCACACAGCTTTCAAAAGACCAGAAAGACCTGCTGGAGCAGTTCGAAGCCACAGTCACCGAAGAGACCTATCATTCACAGAAGTCTCTCTGGGACAGAATGAAGGAATTCTTTGCAGGATAAATAAATCGGTCACTCTGAGCACCTTGTGCAAAGAGTCTCACAGCAAACTGAAAAAGGCGGCTTTCAGGCCGCCTTATCTATGTTCAAGTCTCCTTTCCTTAGGCATACGCATGAACGGGCTTCTGGGCCCTATGGCGCTGACAAGCAGAGCCGCACATATCCCCGTTGAAACCTCTATAATCCTGTCCACACCGATCCGCCATGCCACCTCGTTGTGGTTCATCAGCATTATTATCGCAAAGGTAACTCCGCCAAGCCTGTAGGCACTGACAGTGAGCCTGAGAAGTGCGCATACTATCCCCAGCACAAACACCGACAGACCGAACATCAGGGTGCTGACCTCTGTAAAAACAGCCGAATATGCACCTGCGAACAGAGCACCTATCACAGTGCCTATCAGCCTGTGCTTTGATGTATCCCATGCCTGACCGAGGGTCGACTGCATCACGATGATGGCCGATATCGGCGCCCAGTAAAACTCCGCCAGTCCGAGCAGCTTGGCGCAGAACAGAGCGATCGTTACCGCCGCCGCAGTCCAGAATGCATGGTTGATCCAATTGACATTAATAATTTTTCTAATCATAAAATAATCACCTTCCGTCTATTTAACATCATAATATATTTATTTCTTTTTTCAATAAGCTAAACAGGCGGACATTCGTTAAGTTTTATCTGGATTAATTGACGTAAATTCCCTATTATGTAAAGTTCGAGAGCAAAAGGAGAGAGAAAGTATGTCTGAAAAAATGTGGTCCGGCCGTTTCACACTGCCCACTGATAAATTTGTGGAAGAGTTCAACGCATCCATCCACTTTGACAAAAGATTCTATAAATATGACATAAAGGGCAGTATAGCCCATGCGCAGATGCTTGGCAAGCAGGGGATAATCTCCTCGCAGGACGTTCAGGACATCGAAAGGGGACTGGCACAGGTTCTGGAAGAGATCGAGAGCGGCAAGTTCGAGTTTCTCACTCAGGATGAGGATATCCACATGGCTGTGGAAAAACGTCTCACACAGCTCATTGGCGATGCCGGAAAGCGTCTTCACACAGGCAGAAGCAGAAACGACCAGGTCGCAGTGGACTTCCGCATGTATCTCAAGGCTGAGATTCAGGAAGTTCTGGCTCTTATAAACAATCTGCTCGGAACAATAATAAACAAGGCCGAAAAGAACATAGATGTGTATATGCCGGGGTTCACACACCTGCAGACCGCACAGCCTATCCTTTTTGCTCAATACATAATGGCCTATTTCCAGATGCTTAAAAGGGACTACGGCAGGTTTGCCGACTGTCTGGAGCGTATGGACTACAGCCCTCTGGGTTCAGGCGCACTTGCCGGAACAACTTTCCCCATCGACAGACACTTCACCGCTGAAAAACTGGGCTTTAAAGCTCCCACAGAGAACACTCTGGACTCGGTGAGCGACAGAGACTTTGCGATAGAGTTTCTCTCCGCATGCTCAATCTGTCAGATGCATCTTTCCAGATTCTCCGAGGAACTGATAATCTACTCCACATCGGAGTTCGCATTCATAGAGCTTTCAGACGACTTCTGCACAGGCTCCAGCATTATGCCTCAGAAAAAGAATCCGGACATGCCGGAGCTTATCAGGGGCAAGACCGGAAGGGTTTACGGAAGCCTTATCAGCATGCTCACAACCATGAAGGGACTTCCCCTTGCATACAACAAAGATATGCAGGAGGACAAGGAGCCTGTTTTCGATGCTGTGGACACAATCAAAGCTTCGCTGAAGATCTTCGCGCCCATGGTGGAGAAGATGACCCTTCTCACCCCGAAAATGGTAAAGGCCGCAACAGCAGGCTATTCCACAGCAACTGACTACGCCGATTACCTTGTGCGCAAAGGCGTTCCCTTCAGGGAATCCCACCACATCGTCGGTTCAACCGTTGCCTATGCAATTCAGAAAGGTGTGGACATCAGCGAACTTACA
Organism: Seleniivibrio woodruffii; assembly: GCF_004339245.1. Taxonomy (NCBI): domain Bacteria; kingdom Pseudomonadati; phylum Deferribacterota; class Deferribacteres; order Deferribacterales; family Geovibrionaceae; genus Seleniivibrio; species Seleniivibrio woodruffii. The sequence continues at coordinate 293,201 of NZ_SMGG01000003.1, read as the reverse complement.
CTGGATGAGTTCAAAAGATTTTCAAATGTGATAGAATCTGACATATACGGCTCAATAACCCTTGAAGCCTCCGTAAACGCCAGAAAGGCATACGGCGGCACAGCAAGATCAGCTGTTGAGACCCAGATTAAGAACGGCAGGAATTTTTTAGATGAGATACGTTAGCATTCTGCTTCTTTCCCTTTTTGTGCTGAGTGCGTGCGGAAAGCGCACGGAACCCGTGCCGAAATCCGTGCTGTTCGACATGACTCCCCCCGCAAAGGTTGTTGTGTCCGTTACGGATGAGGGCGTCCGCATAGAAAATCAGGAAGCCGAGAAACTCAAGATAGAGAAAGGGGTTTCGGAAGGGGAGGAGTGCTCTGTTTTCACCAGACTGGTGACCATTGACCCGAAATCGGTCTATGTCGACACCGAAGTTCAGGCAGGAACCAGATATTTCTACCGTCTGCGTAAGAAATCCATCAAATACGGCGTTCTTTCAGAACCCTATATGGCAAAAGTGGTTTACGCAAAACCCATGAAGATAAATTCCGCCGACTACAAAAAAGACGGCGATTTTTATACAGTGACAATAGTCACGCAGGACAATTTCACCCGTTTCGATGCATATTCAGGCGGAAAGACCATCGCACAGACCGGAGGAAAGACCCTCAGATTCACCGCAGGCGATGTTAAGGACAACGCTTTCACCCTCATCCTCACAGACTATGAGGGCAACAAAGGCATTCCCTATGAAGTCGCTGTCCCCGTTGAAAAAACCCTTATGCCGCCCGCAGCCGTTGCAACAGTCAGCGTGCTGAACATCGGCAGGGATATTCGCATCGTATGGACAGATTCGGAAAGAGCACAGAGCTACAATGTGAAAGCGTGTGTAAATGTTTCATGTGAAACTTTTTCCACACAAGCAACATCAGTGGCATACCCTAAACAGATAAAGAGCTGTCTGGACATATCTGTTACCGCTGTCAACGCCGACGGCGAGTCCGCACCAAAAAAGATACGCTACTGCAAACCGGAAGAGGAATAATGTTTACTATAGGAATAATAGGCCGCCCCAACGTGGGCAAATCCACCCTGTTCAACAGGCTGGCAGGAAAAAAGATAGCAATCGTTGACGATATGCCCGGTGTTACCCGGGACAGAATAGAGTTTGTCACCGACTGGGCGGGATACCGCTTCGCAATTGTTGACACCGCCGGGTTCGACCTCAAGGAAGAACTGCTGAAAAAGGAGATGCAGGCTCAGTTCATGCACGGACTGAGAGAGGCTGATTTCTTCATCCTTATGACAGACGGAGTAGAGGGTGTACACCCGCTGGACGAGATAGTTATCGATCTTCTCCGCCAGACAGGCAAGCCCTTTCAGGTGGCTGTGAACAAAGTGGACACGGACGCCAAAGAGACACTCACATACGACTTTTACCGCCTTGGTGTTGACGAAGTAATCGGCATAAGCGCATCTCACGGTCGTAACGTTGACGAACTTCTGGACAAGGTTGTGACCTTCATTCCCGATGACCACGACAAAACTGACCCCTATGAGGGCAGAATCAAGCTCATCGTCACAGGAAGACCCAACGTGGGCAAGTCCAGCATGATAAACAAATGGCTGGGACAGGACAGGCTGATAGTCACACCCATCCCTGGCACGACCCGTGATGCGGTTGACACCTTCTTTGAATATGACGGACAGAAATATGTCCTCATCGACACCGCAGGTATCCGTAAAAAGAAGATAATGTTCAAGGACAAGATAGAGAAATACGGCTATCACCGCTGGGAGGACGCTGTTGAGCGTGCGGACATTGCCGTGTGTATTATAGATGCGGATGAAGGACTTACCGACAGAGACGTTAAAGTTATCGCCGACAACTGGGAATCAGGCAGACCTGTCATTCTCGTTGCCAACAAGTGGGATCTCATTGAGAATAAGGACGAAAAGGCCAAAGACTTCTTTAAGGACATTGACCATCACCTCCAGTTCCTCAACAAGCCTACGCTGATATACACGTCCACACTGACGGGCAAGAACATCTTTAAGGTGTTTGATGCGGCAAAGGCCTTGTATAAGGAATACTCAAAGCGTATCACCACCCATAAGCTTCAGGAGGTTCTGGAAGAGGCTATCCAGCGCCACCAGCCCCCTGTAACCCGCAACCGCAGAGTTAAGTTCTACTTCATAACTCAGGTGGGAACATGCCCCCCGGAGTTCGTAATATTCGTAAACTATCCGGATGCTGTCCACTTCTCTTACCAGAGATTCATTGTGAACATCATTCGTGCGCACCACGGATTTGACGGAGTACCCATCAAAGTTCACTATCGTCAGAGAGGGGAATCTAAAAACACGCCCATTGGCGAGTATTAATTTTCAGCATATATTCATTTTCTGCTAGCTTTCTACGATAACTTATATTAATAAGGAAAACCGCAAAATCCGGCAATTACGGGTTTTGCGGTTTAACTGCCTTTAGAACCATCGGAATTAACTCTTTTTGCGTCGCAACATAAAGAGTTCGGGGGCGGGAGACCGCCTTAATAAAACTTGAAGGTGTTATATGCGTTATGACCTGGCTAAGAGCGGAAACGGCCTGACCTATGAAATCCGCAATATTGTCAACGTTGCTAAAATTCTTGAGCAGCACGGAGTCGAAATATGTTATGAAAACATCGGCGACCCTGTGGCGAAAGGCGAGATCATCCCCGACTGGATGAAGGACACCATCGCAGATCTGGTCAGGAACAACAACATGTCCTTTGCCTACTGCCCCACCAGAGGCGACTACGACGTAAGGGAGTTCCTTGCGGAAAGAACTAACGCCAGAGGCGGAGTTCAGATCACTAAAGACGATATTATCTTTTTCAACGGACTTGGCGACGCAATAGCACGAGCGTATAGCTCAATCAGAGTGGATGCGAGGGTAATGCTGCCCGAGCCGACCTACTCAACACACCTTCTGGCGGAAGTTCTGCACGCATCTTTTCCGCCTAACACTTATAGAATGAACCCCTACAACAACTGGGCACCCGATCTCAATGAGCTTGAGAAGAAGGTCGAAAGCCATAAGTCCATCGTGGGCATTCTTGTTATCAACCCCGACAACCCCACAGGCTATGTCCACACTGAGGACGACCTGAGACGTATAGTAAAAATGGCGAAAGAGCACGACCTGATGCTCATTTTTGACGAAATCTACCTGAACATGGTATACAACGGCAAAAAGACAATCGCCCTTTCCGACATCATCGGCGACGTTCCCGGAATTTCCATGAAGGGTATCTCAAAAGAATTCCCCTGGCCGGGCGCACGCTGCGGCTGGATCGAAGTTTACAACGCAGACAAGGATGAGGCTTTCAAACGCTTCGTAGATGCCATCCTGAACCAGAAGATGGCTGAGGTCTGCTCGACTACTCTTCCCCAGATGTCCATTCCCCACATCATGCAGCATGAGATGTACAACTCATATCTCACTGAAAGGCTTAAGCACTACGAGAAACTCTCCAACATAGCCTACAACATGCTGAAAGACTGCCCCTATGTGGTAGTAAACCGCTCAAACGGAGCTTTCTACATGTCTGTTGTGTTCAATGAAGCGGTGCTGAACAAGAACCAGAAGCTGCATATTGAGCTGAAAGAGGTTCGTGACGTGGTTGAGAAGATAACCGAAGACAAGAGCAGCCATGACAAACGCTTTGTTTACTATCTGCTGGGCGCAACCGGCATCTGCGTTGTCCCGCTGACATCCTTCTTCACTTCCACACCCGGCTTCCGTATGACTCTGCTTGAAAAGAACGTTGAGAAGTTCGAACAGACGGTTAAAACCATCAAAGACAAGATAGTTGAATACGTTGAATCCGGATCCTGCTAAACAGTAAAGGGGGTCTTTCGACCCCCTTTTTTTATTCGGATATAGTATTTCTTCCGGCACCTTTCGCCCTGAACAGAGCATCATCCGCAAACCGTATCAGATCTTCCTCCGACCAGTCCGCACCGAACTGCACAACGCCGAAACTGCACGTTATGTTCTCATCTATATTGGAGAAATCATTAGCCGATATTGAATCCCTGAGCTTCTCAGCCAGTCTCAATGCACCTTCCAGACCTACTTCCGGAGTCATTACGATAAACTCCTCTCCACCGTATCTGGCAAAAACATCCGTTGTCCTTATGTTGGCAGAAACATGAGCGGCAAGTTCTTTCAGAATCCTGTCTCCGGCCTGAAACCCGTATCTCCCGTTCAGGTCGCCGAATCTGTCTATGTCGAACATTATAGCAGAAAGCTTTGTTCCGTAGCGTCTGCTTCTGATGACCTCTCTGGAAAGCTCCTCGTTGAATTTCTGTCTGTTGAAAACCTCTGTCAGAGGGTCTTTCATGGCCAGATTATGGAAGAATTTCTTCTGAAGCTCCATAACGGCCACATCTGTGAATGATATGGCAAAACCGTCCTCATCCTCTATCCTGTTGACCCTTGCGATGAACGATCTGGCATCACTTTTCAGAAGGTCACGGCGGATAAGGCTGACAACAGTCTCATATCCGTCGATACGGCTTATCTTTTTGAGCCACAAAGGGAAGGGGACAGGGTTTTCGCTGTGGCGGTTTTCCACAACCTCAACATTGCTTCCGTCCATCTCTTCAAGGCTGCTGTTGCCGAAAAACTCCAGAAGAGTGTTGTTCATATAGCTTATACCGTCAGCACTGCCCACCAGATACATCTCTCTTGATGAATCCAGAACCTTTTTAAGCAGAGTTTTGTTTCTGGTCTCCGCTCTCAGTCGTTTCAGCTTCTCTGCGGCCAGCACCATATGTTTTTTCATGGTTTTAAGGTTCACAGGTTTCATCAGATAGCATTCGACACCCGCCTCAATGGATCCGGCAAGCATCTTTTCGTCCCTATGACCGCTTATTATCATTACCGGAGTGTCAGGGCTGATATTTTTGATATCCCTTGCCAGCTCAATTCCGCTGGAATAGGGGAGAACCGATTCTGTTATGATTATGTCGGGGCTGTTTTTAACAAAGAAATCTATGGCCTCTTCGGCTGTGGGCAGAATAGTAAGTTTTTGCAGGACACTTTTGAACGTGAACCTGACCGCCTCCGCAATATCGGGATCATCTTCAACATACAGAACGGAAAGATTTTTCAGAGACTCGGTCTTGACGGTCATTTTCTCCCACTCACAAATCAATGCATAGCAGGATTATACCACAAAATACACACTAGGCAAATTTATTTGCTAGTTTTTTTGAATAAGCTGTTCAATTCGTTTAATCAGCTCTTTTACAAGAAGGGGCTTCAGAAGAACAACGTGGTCCTTTTCATCGAAATTGTCCCTTTTATGTGTCTCACCGACATAGCCGGTGGTGAATATCATCTTAACATCTGGATTTATTCCGCTCATCTGCGCATAGGCCTCTATGCCGTCCATAACAGGCATAACGATATCGCTGATAACAAGGTCTATGCTGTTGTGCCTCTCTTTATATATCTCAACCCCGTCACGTCCGTTGGCAGCCTCGATAACTCGGTATCCGTAGGCATCCAGAGCGTTCATCAGACTGTCCCTCACCATCTTTTCATCTTCAATGAGAAGAATTACGGCGCTTCTGGTGGACTTGACCTCTGTCTCTTCTTTAAGAGTCTCCGGTTTTTTCTCTGTAACAGGCAGTTTTATTATAAACTCGGTTCCTACGCCGAGTTCGCTCTGACATTCTATAAGGCCGTTGTGTCTGGCGATTATATCGCTGACTATATACAGACCGAGGCCTGTACCCTTGCCTTCGTCCTTGGTGGTGTAGAAGGGCTCGAATATCTTCTTGAGCTTCTTCTCTTCAATTCCGCTTCCGTTGTCCCTGACCTTTATGACGGCATATTCCTTGAACCCTCCGCCCGCCTCCTTGCTGCTTATCATAAGCCTGTCGGTGGATATGGTCAGAATCCCCTCTTTTGAAACGGCATCCCTTGCGTTTGTGGCAAGATTTATTATCACCTGCTCAAGCTGAACAGGATCACCGACTATATTTATCTCTTCCGGAGAAAGCTCCTTATGTATCTCCAGCTTGTTACCTATCACCATTGAAAGGAACCCGCTGACGGTGTTCACCAGTTCGTTAACGTTTAAAACCCTGTCCGCCTGCATCTGTTTTCGTGAGAAGTTCAGCAGATTCTGCGTAAGGCTCTTTGCTCTGATGGTCAGATCTATTATCCTGTCAACATACATGAAAAGATTGCTTTCCGTGTCCATCTTCCGCTTCATTATGGATGCGAATCCGCCGATGGCCGTGAGCATATTTGTAAAGTCGTGGGCAATTCCGCTGGTCAGCTCACCAACCGTCTCCATCTTCTGCGCATGCATCAGCTGGCTCTTTATACGGATGCGCTCGGTTATATCCTCTTCAACGATGACTATATTCTGCAGTTCGCTCTTCTCGTCCATAACTGGTGACACTGAACCGAGAACGATATGCGTCTCCCCGTCTTTGCCCAGCCTGTTATATTCTCCAACCCAGCTCTGCCCCTTTGAGCAGTTCTGCAGCGCCTGCCTGAAATCGTCCGTTTTGCTGTTGTTTATTATGCTGTCGTGGATGTCTGACCCCACGGATTCCGTAAGGCTCTTTCCCGACAGCGTGCAGTATGCCTTGTTCACATAGAAGATTCTGAAGTCTTTATCTGTTATGATCACCGAGGATGCGCTTGCGTCTATGGCTTTGTTAAGGATCATCGCCTGCTGTTTCGCAGACTCTTTTTCAGTTATGTCGTGGATAATTCCCAGAATGGCCGTCTTTCCATCCGTTTTAACCGACTGGAAAACTGCCTCCGCCGGATACACTGTTCCGTCCTTTCTTTTCATGCGGGTATAAAAAGTTTTGCGTGTTTTGTTCCTGTCCCACCCGCTCATGAAACCCAGCGGCATGACATCCATCATGATGTCGTTCATGGACAGTTCCTTCAGCTCATCAGTAGAATGCCTCAGATTCTGCACAGCTTTTCTGTTGGCAAAATTGATTTTCAGGGTAATCCCGTCCAGAACGTAAATTTCGTCTTCTGCCGCATTTATTATGTTCTGAAGCTCCTTGATCTCCTGTCTCGCTTTTCGTCCCGCTGTGACCTCGCTATAGGTCTTCGCTTCACGGCCTATGACAGGGCATAAACGCAAAAGATTATCCGTTAGGATATAATCAGCGGCACCCATGCCGATATATTTTGCAGCAAGCTCCTGTTTGTCTCTTTTTGTGATTATGATGAGGGGAAGGTCTTTGTCGATTGATTTAAGGATTGCCAGCGCCTGGGTTATATACACTTCGCCAAGGCTTAGATCCGCAATGGCTGCCATGACTTTTCCGGCCAGCAGTTTTTCGGAGAAAGAGCTAAGGTCGCTGGTGCTTTCGATCTCAGTATGTTGGCAGGCAGTTTTAAGATTAACCTGCACATCACTGCATAGCTGATTGTCTGCTGTCAGAAAAATTATCGATGTCCGGGTTGTCATTTCCAAATAATAACCTGCGCACCCTCCCGAAAGAGGGTGCAGCATTCATTGTCGTTGTTTACTCGTCGTCCGTAAGCTCTCTGTATCCGAATTTTTTGGAGAGAACCCTTGCGGCTTCAAGCACCATAGGGGCAACACTGTCCCTTATGGATTCCATGGGCATCCTTTCCGCCGGTGCGGAAACACTGATGCCTGCGATAACGTTGCCCATAAAGTCTTTTATGGGTGCGCCTACACAGCGGACTCCAAGCTCATACTCTTCGTTGTCTATGGCATATCCGTTGCGTTTTATCTCATCCAGCTCATCTCTGAGCTGATCAAAATTCTTTATGCTGTTGGTGGTTATCTTTCTGAACTCGCCGGAATAAAGCTTTTCAAGCTCCATAGGGTCATAGAAGGCCAGCTGAGCCTTGCCTGTTGCAGTTGCATAAGCGGGACCTACGTTTCCTATTCTGGGCAGAACTCGCACAGACTGCTCTGTTTCCACCACGTTCAGATACACAACGTTTCCGTCACGCAGAACGCTTATATATGCAGATTCGCTGGTGTCGTTCTTAAGCTGCTGGAGAACCTGAATGGATATCTCTATAAGGTTCAGCTTGTTGATATATGCCTGTGAAATCTGGAATGTTTTCACACCCAGACGGAAGTTTCCGGTATATCTGTTGTGTTCGACATATCCGAGCATTTCCAGCGTTGCCAGAAGCTTGTTAACGTTGCTTCTGGTCAGGTTGAGCGTCGACACCACATCCGTTATACTGAGCTCGTTGTCGCTGTCTCCGAGAAGCTCAAGTATATCAATGGCATTACTCACCGCCTGCACAGCATATTCAGATTTTTCCCTTTTCATCCCTGTCTCCGTATGCTTAATGCATAACATTGTACTATTTTATGACTAATTTATATTTGCAAATATTAACAGGTTCGTCAACACAATCTTTAAGTATCCGCAAATACAGCTACTTTGCGAAGCTGTCCGTCCAGTCGTAACACTCCATCATTATACGGTTGAAGTCTTCAAAACTGATCTTGAGTATACCGAAGCAGTCCACCAGTTCGCACACGTCATCGCTCTCAAAGCATTTAACTGTTTTAAGCAGCAGACCAAGCTCTCCCCTGTGTTCCGTAACAGCCAGTTTTATCTCGTCGTCAACGTTAAACTCGTTCATGACCTCTCTTATATCTCTGTTGAATATTGCGTCCAGCAGAGACATCAGACCCACCATAAAGGCGCTGTCCGATTTGTTACCTATTACCTTGCTTGTCTGACAGAGCATCTCCATTGTTTTCCCCCTCAACTGCGCAGTTTCCAGAAGCGGATTATTGAAGGTGTCACTTTTCGGATCAGCATACAGCATCAGATAGAGCCATTTTGTCAGATTCGCACGGCCGAGCATGGCCATTGCATGTTTTATGGATGTGATTGTTCCTTTTGTAAAAAAGGCTGATGAGTTCATGAATTTCAACAGGTTTATATACAGCTCCGGATAGTGCTTTATGACCTTTTCAAGCTCGGTTGCCTCCGCATCACCCCTGAGCATGTTGATAAGCTGAATTATTGCCGCCTTAGAAGGGTCAACAGACTTTTGGGACATAACAACCGGCTTTGCAAAGAAATATCCCTGAAAAAGATCGAAACCAAGCCCTTTGCACTTTTCAAAGTCTTCGTTTGTCTCAACCTTCTCCGCAAGCATTTTTGCTTTCAATCCTTTGATAATACTTACATTCTTTTCCAGCGTGTTCTTGTCCGCCAGCATGTAGTCAACCTTGATATAGTGCACCATGGGGATGAGCTCTCTGTATCTGTCAAAGTAGTCCTTTGTAAACTCAAGATCATCCATGGCAAAAACATATCCTTTTGATATGTAATACTTTATCTTATCAAGAAGCTGTCTTGAAAGCTTTGTGGTCTCCAGCACTTCAATAACAAAAAGCTCCTTTGGCAAAAGGTCAATGGCACCGTCCATAATAAGGCTTTCATCGGTGTTGATAAATCCCTTCTTGCCTCCTAGCAGTCTCTCGATGCCGAAGTTCTGGAGCATGTTAATAAGCACTCTTGCCGTGGCAGAAGTATTGTCCGTAACAGCCGCAGAGGCACTGGAACCATGGCTCCTGAAGAGCAGTTCATATGCATAAATGCGGCCTCTGTCATCAAGTATCGGCTGACGTCCTATATAGAAATCACTCATCATGTCTCCGGTTTCGAACTGCTATTATCCAATATTATTGGAATAACGCTAACACTTATTATATAATATACCATTTTCAGGAGGTAGTTTATGCAGTCTGAAGTTTATTTTTCCTCTATTGACAGTAAAAAGCATAAATCCCCGCTATTCAAAATTTCAAAGCTGCTGAACAGATGCGAACCGTCATCAGTATTTTCGGCAGGAGAACTTATAGCTGTTAAAACCCATTTTGGCGAACTTGGCAATACAGCTTTTATTAGGCCAGTTTTTCTGAGGCCTGTGCTTGAGATGCTCAACAAACTTGAAGCAAAGCCTTTTCTCACTGACACCAACACTTTATATGTCGGCATGCGTACTAATTCAGTCGATCATCTTCACAACGCGACCCTTAACGGCTTCAATTATTCCACACTACAGGTTCCCGTCATTATAGCAGACGGGCTCAGAGGCGACAATTCAACTGAGGTTCCGATCGATGGGGAACTTCTCAAATCCGTTAAGCTTGCTTCTGAAATAGTGTCCGCCGACGGAATGCTTGTGGTTTCCCATTTCAAAGGACATGAGGTAACAGGGTTCGGCGGTGCTATAAAGAACATATCCATGGGATGTTCCTGCCGTCAGGGTAAGCTGGATATGCATTCTGATTCCCGCCCCTTCGTTAAAGCCGACCTCTGCACTGCCTGCGGGCGCTGTCTGCTTTTCTGCGCTTCTAAGGCTATTGATATCAACCCTAAAGCCTGCATAAACGACAAATGCACCGGATGCGCCATGTGCATCAGTGTGTGCCCCCACGGAGCAATCCAGATAAACTGGAACGCATCATCCGCAACAACTCAGAAAAAGATGGCGGAATACGCAAAGGGTGTTTTCAACGCACTTGACAGTAAACTTATCTTTCTGACTGTGATCCTCTCTGTTTCCCCTGCCTGCGACTGCTACCCCGGCAACGACAGACCTGTAGTCTCCGATATAGGCTTTGCGGCATCAAAAGACCCTGTGGCTCTGGACAAAGCCTGCCACGATCTGGTCATTAAGGCTTACGGAGGGAAGGATCCTTTTAAAGAGAAATATCCGGATGTTGATTCGACAGTTCAGCTGGCCCATGCCGAAAAGCTCGGCATAGGCACAACTGACTATAAACTGATTGAAATAGATTAATTTTCCATTTTTGTGAGCTTGCCGCCTCCTATGATGCGGTAAGCTCCTGCCTCTCTTTTAACGCTGCCCTTCTGAACCTCTTTAATACTTGAGAGATATTCATTTCCGGCGGAGGGGTTTCTGTTCTTCTCTATGAACTGTATAAAATCATGACCTATGAAATCGCTTATCACAGGCGCCTTGTTGAAATCCTTTGTGAAGTCTGCGGCAAAAGTTTCGGCCGCGGCACTTTCAGAAACCACAAGGTCTGTAACAACATATGTGTTCTTTGCAAACTCACCGTATTCTCCGGTGACATATTTCTTGCTTACAGTATCAACAGCGTTAACGATAACTGTTTTGTCGGGTCTGGGAGAGTAATATTTCAGGAATGGGAGCACCTTGAGTACCTGCTCCTGTGTTCCGCTGATAACATATGACAGCGGCTGACCGCCCGCTTTATTCTTAAACTCCCTCATGCGACCCTGAAAATCCTTCTCCTGTATGTTGAAGAGCATGAATTGAGCCGTTCCTTTAAAAGAATCTGCAATCTCAGCCGCAGTATCTTTAAAGCCTTCGGAGTAGCCCAGCACAATGAGCTTTGCGCCCATTGTAACTGCCAGTTCACAGGCCTTTTTCATATTCTCTTTTCTGCCTGCCGCAAAGCTGTATGTGGTACCGTTACTTGTTATTGTTGCAGAGCCGGCATCGATAACATAGTCGTAGTAGCTTTTGTCACCTTTGAAATCCAGTTCGACGCTGACCTTCTGCCTGCTTATGGTGTAGAGCATAGCTTCCACTATCTCAGGATTCTGAAAGCTGTTCAGGACGTTTACAACAACTTTGCCCCTTGTTCCGGCAGGCTGTTTGACGGGCTGTTCCTTGACAGGTTCAGGTATTATCTCAGGTGTGGGGGCAGGTTCAGCGGGTTGAACCGCAGGTTTTTCCTCTGCAACTCTGGGTGCCATAGCTGTTTTGGGTGCCTCAGGCAGAATAACAACCGGTGCGGAAGGGGAGGGCACCACTACGGGCACGGCCGCCACTGCGGTGACAGAAGGAACTGCCTTGACAACGGGTTTCAGGTCAAAAACAGATTCAGGCTTCTTGTCGGGCACTGTTCTGTTAATGCATGCCTTAACGTTTTCGCTGTCTATGTTCAGTTTCTCCTGAGAGCAGTAGATCCTGAAAGCCTTATCCGCCTTATCGTCCAGTGTCTCTTTTGCAAGATATTCTTTTTCTATCTTAACGATATCATCGTCTTTACTTTTCAGAGCTGCATCATACACCCACAGGTGGGCGTTGATACGCATAAATCTGTCAAAATAACTGTCGTCCAGATTTTCTTTCAGAAGCTTATAACCTCTGTCAAGCTCGCCCTGTCTGACATAGTGCCTGCCCAGAATAACTCCTGCGTTCTTTGCCGCACCCTTATCCGCACTGATAAGAAGCTCTTTCAGCTTCCATATATCAGTGGAGTTAAGATCCTTAACCGCATAGTATTCACGGTTGAATATAACAAGCTCATCAGCGGCATATGCGCTAAAACAGCCTGCTGTCATCATCAGAATTAAAAAGAACAGTGTATGTCCTCTGAATCGGCGTGTCATATCTGACATTTTCCCACTCCAAATGTTTTTTCACTATTATTATCTTTGATGCGTGCAGTTCGGCCTCGGCGTTCTCACCTTTGTAAAGAACCCATACAGTCTTTTTGTCCGCAAGTTTTTCAGTGTATTTAAGTATTTCAGCAGTTTTGGCAACACCCCTTGAAAGGATGGTGGCAAATTTCCTGTCCTTTATATTTTCGGCTCTGGACACAATAACTTCAACATTATTAAGTCCGAGCTCTCTGGCGGCATCTTCAACGAACTTGCACTTCTTCGCAATGCTGTCCACCAGAGTGAATTTTATGTGAGGATACATTATCGCCAGTATTATGCCGGGAAAGCCGCCTCCGGTTCCTATATCGCAAACGGGCGACTTAAGGATGCGCTGTCTCTCTGTAAAAAGCAGAAAACTGTCCAGCACGTGCTTTCTGTAGAAATCCTCTTTATCTTTAATGGCGGTAACATTCAATACTGCATTGACATGTATGTTGTAAAATTGTTCTATCTTTGCCAGTTGGCTTTCGCTGAACCTGAAATACTGTTCAATCATTTTTTCCCTGCTATATAAACGTGTAAAAGCGAAACTGCGGCAGGGGTCATACCTTGAATCCTTCCTGCCTGCCCCAGCGTTTCGGGGCGGATCGCTTTCAGTTTATCCTTATATTCTTTGCGCAGTCCCTGAATGCTGTCAAAATCCATATCATCCGGAATGCGTATCTTTTCTATCTTGTCAAACTTATCTATCTCTTCCTGCTGTTTGTCCAGATATCCTTCATATTTGACGGCTATCTCAACCTGTTCAGCAACTCTGGGGTTTTCCACTCCGCCGAAAAGCAGTTTCAGTTTCTCGTAATCCATCTCAGGTCTTCTCAGAAGCTCTTTGGCAGAAACACCTGTGCGTATCTGGAACCCGAACTGCTCCAGTGAGCTGTTGGTCTCCTTGTTAGGATTAACATTTATTCCTGAGATCCTTACAAGCTCCTGCTCAAACTCTGCTTTTTCTGCATTAAAGCGGTCATAGCGTGTTTTGCTGATGAGGCCGTAAGAATATCCTTTATCTATAAGGCGGAATTCCGCATTGTCCTCTCGCAGCCAGAGTCTGTATTCAGCTCTGGAACTGAACATCCTGTAAGGTTCGTCAACTCCCTTATTCACAAGGTCGTCACACATAACTCCGATATAGCTTTCATTCCTCTGCAAAATCATAGGCTCTTTGCCGTCGAAGGCGAGTACAGCGTTTATTCCCGCTACAAGCCCCTGTGCCGCTGCCTCCTCATATCCGCTGGTTCCGTTCAACTGTCCTGCAAAATATAAACCACTGATAAGTTTAGTTTCCAGCGTGGGTTTCAGAGCAGTAGGCTGAACAAAGTCATATTCAATTGCATAAGCCGGCCGAACAAACTCAACGTTTTCAAGGCCTTCAACGCTTCTGTACATCGCTATCTGAACATCGATAGGGAGCGACGATGAAAAGCCGTTTGCGTACCATTCTTTAGACCTCAGTCCTTCAGGTTCAAGGAAAATCTGATGGCGAGTCTTTTCGGGGAATTTCTTTACCTTATCCTCAATGGAAGGGCAATATCTGGGACCGACACCCTGAATCACACCTGCATAAAGGGGTGAGCGGTGCATATTCTCTCTGATTATTTCGTGGGTTCTTTCATTAGTATAGGTTATCCAGCATGGTACCTGAGGAAGAGTTATCTCTTTGGTTTCAAAAGAGAAGGGGGGAGGGGGCGTATCGCCGCCCTGTGCTTCAAGTTTTGAAAAGTCTATAGTATTGACATCCAATCTGGCCGGAGTGCCCGTTTTCAGCCTTTTAGTCTCAAATCCTATTCTATGGAGCGAGTGGACAAGTTCGATTGATGCAAACTCATTCATTCTGCCTGCTGAGTAGTTCTTATCTCCGATGTGGATAAGCCCTTTAAGGAAAGTTCCTGTTGTCAGAATGACCTTTTCAGACCTGTAGAGCATTCCTGTGTCGCTGATAACACCGCAAACTTTTCCATTCTCAGCAGAAACTTCATGTACCATACCCTGTTTCAGGTCGAGCATGGGTTCCTGCATGATAACCTCAAGCATTCTCTGGCGATAAAGCTCTTTATCCGCCTGCGCACGGCTGCTTCTGACTGCAGGTCCTTTCTTCATATTCAATATTCTGAACTGAATTCCGGTCGCATCTATATTCTTCGCCATCTCACCGCCAAGGGCATCAATATCTTTAACAATATTTCCCTTAGCCAGCCCGCCGATGGCAGGGTTACAGCTCATTTGCGCCAGAGACTCCACAGAAATTGTAAAAAGGAGCGTTTTAGCTCCCATTCTGGCTGAGGCCAATGCCGCCTCACAGCCTGCGTGTCCAGCACCAACAACAATAACATCATACGTTTTGTCATAAACTAACATTGTCCACCACGGTCAGCTGATGTTTCACGTGAAACAATCAACTTATCCACATTATTTTCCAATACAAAAGTTATTGAAGATATTGGTAAGAATATCTTCTGTATATGAAAGCCCCGTTATCTCCGAAAGGAGACGAAGAGAACTGTTCAGTTCGTACTCAAATATATCAAAATTAATCTCTGTCTCTCCAGATAGCCTTTCAACCGTATCAAGGATTCGTACAAAATATCCTCTCTGGCGTGCTGTAACCATTACAGCCTTGCCAAATCTGTCAGCATCAGCCACGCTGACAAGTCCTGCACAGATATTCAGAAGCTCCGGCATACCGTTTCCGTCTTTCACAGACACCATGCAATCATATTCGACACCCTGAATCTGCACGGGACAATCGGACTTATTAACAACAACCAGTCTTTTAAGCCCAATTGTGCTCTCAAGAACAGCTCTGTCCTCATCGTCAAGAGGTTCGGAACCGTCCAGAAGCACCAGAACAAGGTCAGCATCACGGATAACCTCACCTGTGCGTATTATTCCCGCCTGCTCAACAGCATCAGATGTTGTGCGAAGCCCTGCTGTATCCACAAGACTTACCGGAATCCCGTTCAGAACAAAGCTGGACTCAATATAGTCCCGTGTAGTACCCGCCACATCGGACACTATGGCTCTGTCCTCTTTCAGCAGATAGTTCATGAGGGATGATTTTCCTGTGTTAGGTTTCCCTGCGATGGCTATTCTGTAGCCGTCACGCATTATCCTGTGGCTGTCATATGAAGACAGAATGCCTTTCAGTTCCGCTTTCAGCAGTTCAAGGTTCTCAAACACTATCCTTGCATGGGCATCCTCAATATCTTCCTCAGGAAAATCGATATGTGCCTCAATAATTGTCAGAGCATTGATAAACAGGTCTTTTATATACTCTATCTCTTTGCGCATGGAGCCTTTAAGCTGTTGATAAGAATAGTCTATGCCCTGAAGGGTCTTTGAAGAGATAAGCTCGGCAACGGATTCGGCCTGTGTCAGATCCATTTTGCCGTTCAGGAAAGCTCTTTTAGTGAACTCACCGGGTTCGGCGGTTACAAAGCCTATTTCTTCAAAATCCTTGAATGCTTCTGCGACTATAAGCGGGTTGCCGTGGAAAGATATTTCAACAACATCCTCGCCTGTATAAGAGTTAGGAGCCTTGAAAAATACAGCGAGAACGTCATCAGTGACACGCCCCTGATATTTAAGGTTATAAACATGACGGGGCTGGATACTTTCGGTATCCGCCCCGTTTAAAAGTTTAAATACGTCAACGGCTTTGTCCCCCGAAATCCGTACGGCAATAATTGCAGAAGAGATCAACGGGCTAATAGCCGCATAAATGGTGTTCATATTATTAAAGTGTAGCCTCGAAAGCCTTCATTGTGTTGGCGAGAAGCATTGCGATGGTCATGGGGCCCACACCGCCGGGAACGGGCGTTATATAGCTGGCTTTTTTTGCCACCTCTTCATACGCAACGTCGCCCACAAGCTTGTCGTCCACTCTGTTGATACCTACGTCGATAACAACTGCGCCCTCTTTAACAAAATCTGCAGTAACAAACTCAGGCTTGCCTATCGCCGCAACAATTATGTCGGCCTGACGGCATATGCCTGCGATATCTTTTGTTTTGGAGTGGCATACAGTAACAGTGCAGTTAGCTTTTATAAGCAGAGAGGTCATGGGTTTACCCACGATGTTGCTTCTGCCTATAACAACTGCATTTTTGCCGGTTGTGTCTATGCCGTATTCCTCAAAGAACTTCATACATCCGTAGGGAGTACAGGGGAAGAGAGTCTCTTCGCCGATGTTCATAAGACCCACGTTGAAGGGATGGAAACCGTCCACATCCTTCTCTGGTTTGATAGCATAAAGTATCTTCTTCTCGTCTATCTGCTTGGGCAGAGGAAGCTGAACGAGGATACCGTTGATTGTATCATCATTATTATACTCGTTAACCACTGCCAGAAGCTCTTCCGTGGTGGTTTCGGCGGGCATCCTGTTCACTATGGATTTGTAGCCTGCCTCTTCACACGCCTTGTTCTTCATTCTCACATAAACCTGGCTGGCGGGGTCTTCACCCACCAGAACCACGGCCAGACCGGGAACTCTGCCCGATTTAGCCTTGTATCCGTCAACCTTCTGTTTCAGCTCCGCTCTCACCTTCGCTGCCAGAATCTTCCCGTCCATCACTGTTGCCATTATCCTGTCCCTCCTTTACTACCGCAAAAGATATAATCTCGTTGTCCTCTTCGATATCCATAAGTTTGACACCCATTGTGTCACGTCCCATTGTGGATATGCCTGCGACATCTATTCTGATTGTTTTTCCTGACTTGGTTATCAGCATTACCTCATCGCCGGGGCGAACCTGCTTGGCTCCGCATACATAGCCTGTTTTGGGGCTTACTCTGCAAAGTTTAACGCCTTTTCCGCCTCTGGTCTGAACTCTGTATTCCTCTCTTTCGGTGAGCTTGCCGTAGCCGCCCGCAGTTACAGAGAGAATATAAGGATCTCCTGTGAGAACTTCCATAGAAACAACGTAGTCTCTGAGTTCAAGGGTCATGCCTCTGACGCCTGTTGCGCTTCTTCCCATAGAACGGACATCCTGAGATGAAAACTGAATGGTTTTTCCGTCTCTGCTGGTGAAGATAACGTGGTCTTCGTCAGTTGTAATGTCTGCGGCGATGATCTCGTCACCGTCACGCATTTTGATAGCTACGATCCCGCTTCTGCCGCTTGAGAACTCATCGAGGCTTGTTTTCTTGGCTACGCCGTCTTTTGTGGCGAAGAACAGATACTTGCCTTCAATGTCTGCAGGCAGGGGGAGCACGCTTGCGATCTTCTCTTCAGGCTCAAGGGTCAGAAGGTTCGAAATATGTCTGCCTTTCGCCTCTTTAAGCGCTTCGGGCAGGTTGTAGACCTTCAGATAATGAACCTTGCCTGTGTTTGTAAAGAACATCAGGCGTGTATGATTTGTGGTCACGATTATCCTTTCAATGAAGTCCTCTTCCTTGCTGCCGGCTCCGGTCTTACCTTTGCCGCCCCTTCTCTGTGATGTGAAGGAGTTGAGCAGGGTGCTCTTTATATAACCCTGATGTGACATTGTCACAACTTTCTCAGTGTTGGGAATAAGGTCTTCGTCTTCGAAATCCTGAACGTCAGCAGTTATTTCAGTGCGTCTCTCATCACCGTACTTAGCTTTCACTTCGTCCAGCTCTTCTTTGATAAGCGACATCATAACGTGTCTGTTGCCCAGAATGCTTCTGAAATATTCGATATCTTTAAGTGTGTTCTGATATTCTTCCTGAAGTTTTTCAATCTCAAGGCCTGTGAGTTTCTGCAGTCTCATCTCAAGGATGGACTGAGCCTGAATATCGGAGAATCCGAATTTTTCGCACAGATTTCTCTTAGCATCCGCTGTGTCTTTGGATGCTTTGATGGTCTTGATGACTTCATCAATGTTTTCAACGGCTTTGATCAGACCTTCCAAGATATGAAGTCTGTCTTCAGCCTTTTTAAGCAGGAATCTGGTTCTGCGGGTAACCACTGTCACCCTGTGTTTGATGAACTCCTGCAGAATGCGCATAAGTGAGAGTGTGTGGGGCTTTCCGTCCACCAGAGCAACCATGTTGAAACCGAAAGAGGTCTGCATCTGAGTGAATTTATAAAGCCTGTTGAGCACAACATCCACGTTTTCGCCTTTGCGAAGCTCGATTACAACCCTGATACCGTCCTTGTCGGATTCGTCACGAAGGTCAGTGATTCCCGTTATCTTCTTCTCCTGAACAAGTTCTGCGATCTTCTCTATCATTGAGGCCTTGTTAACCTGATAGGGGATCTCACGAACGATTATCACAGGCTTGCCGGATTTAGTCTCTTCAATAACGATCCTTGAGCGGATGGTGATTGAGCCTCGTCCGGTTCTGTAGGCATTCATAATGTCTTTTTTGCCCATGATAAGGCCGTATGTAGGGAAGTCGGGGCCTTTAACTATTCCGAGGATATCCTCTTCAGTATAGTTTTCGTTGTCTATCATGAAGTCAAGAGCGGTAATAATCTCAGTTATGTTGTGGGGAGGAATGTTTGTAGCCATACCCACCGCAATACCGCTGGTTCCGTTTATAAGCAGAGTAGGGACACGGGTGGGGAGAACAACGGGTTCGTCAAGGGAGCCGTCGTAGTTGGGGGAGAAGTCCACCGTGTCTTTGTCGAGATCGGAAAGAAGCTCGTCGGCTATCTTTGAGAGCCTTACCTCGGTATATCTCATTGCCGCTGCACTGTCGCCGTCAACGGAACCGAAGTTACCCTGACCGTCAACAAGGGGATATCTCAGCGAGAAATCCTGTGCCATACGCACAAGAGTATCATAAACCGCACTGTCGCCGTGGGGGTGATACTTACCGATAACGTCACCCACGATACGGGCTGATTTTTTATAGGGTTTGTTGTATTCAACTCCCATTTCGCTCATGGAGTAGAGCACACGGCGGTGGACGGGTTTCAGACCGTCACGAACGTCCGGAAGCGCCCTGCCCACGATAACGCTCATAGCATAATCAAGGTAGCTGTTTTTTACGGAATCCTCTATCGATATTCCGACAATACGTTTTTTATCTTCCATTAATACACCTAGACATCCAGATTTCTGACATTAAGAGCGTTATTCTCTATGAACTCCCTTCTGGGTGCAACAACATCACCCATCAGCAGGGTGAAAAGTTCGCTTGCAACCTCGGCATCCTCGATACGCACCTGATAAAGAGTACGTCTTTCGGGGTCGACTGTGGTTTCCCAGAGCTGTTCGGGGTTCATCTCACCAAGACCTTTATATCGCTGGATATTAAGACCTTTTTTGCCCCTCTGCTCTATGAAGCTTACAAACTCGGTGAGTGTTTCAAAGGTTTTCATATCCTCGCCGACTTTAATTCTGTAGGGCGCATCGCCGATCTCTTTAAGGAACATTCCCAGACGGCGAAGTTCTCTGAATTCGGGCGTTGCCAGAAGCTCAGTGTTGATTGCCAGAAGCTGTGAATTGCTCTCAAGAGTGATATTATATCTTCCGAACTCAGGGTTAAAGTTAATGCCTGTATTGATATACTTGGTCAGTGAGCCGTTGTCCTGAAGCTTTTTATAGATGCCTCTGACAAAATCCTCGTTTTCGAGTTTCGTATAGTCAAGTTCGTCATACACAGCAAGTGTTTTGATAAGTCTTCTCTCAAAACCCTTTCTTTCATATTTGCTCACCATACGGTTCACTTTAATGAGGTTTATAAGAAGCTCTTTATATCTGTTGCGGTTGACGCCCTGAATCTCAACATCCTCAAGACCGAGATCGAGCAGATAGTCCTCCATCTCGTCCTCGTTCTGGATATATCTCTCGCTTTTGCCCTTTTTGACCTTGTAAAGAGGGGGAGCGGCCATATAGAGGTATCCCCGCTCGATTATCTGTCTCATGTAGCGGAAAAAGAAGGTCATAAGCAGAGTTGAAATGTGCGCACCGTCCACGTCGGCATCGGTCATAATGATGACTTTGTGGTAACGGAGCTTTTCTATGTTGAAATCCTTATCGCCGATGCTTGTTCCCAGAGCGGTGATAAGAGTTCTTATCTCTGCACTGGAGAGCAGTTTATCGAAACGTGCCTTCTCAACGTTAAGTATCTTACCCTTAAGGGGGAGTATCGCCTGAGTACGTCTATCGCGGCACTGTTTTGCAGAACCACCCGCAGAATCACCCTCGACAAGGAAGAGTTCCGAGTTTGCGGGATCCTTTTCCTGACAGTCTGCGAGTTTTCCGGGAAGGGTTGAAACCTCCAGAACGTTCTTGCGTCTGGTGAGTTCCTTCGCCTTTCTTGCGGCCTCTCTGGCTCTGAACGCCTGAAGTGCTTTATCGAGTATCTTTTTGACAATGTTAGGGTTCTCTTCGAAGAAATCCTGAAGGAATTTACTCATTATAGATTCAACGGCGTTTCTTGCGGAGCTTGAGCCCAGTTTTGTCTTTGTCTGTCCTTCGAAAACAGGTTCGTTAAGACGGACGGATATTATTGCGGACATACCCTCACGGATATCGTCCCCGGTGAGTGTTATCTTCTCTTTTATGAGGTTGTACTTGTTGACAAAGTTGTTGAAAACTTTTGTATAAGCTGCCTTAAAGCCCGCCTCATGGGTACCTCCCTCCTCTGTGTGGATATTGTTGACATATGAGTAGAGGGATTCGACATAGCTGTCGTTATAAAGAATTGCGAACTCGACGGATATACGGTCATCAGTCATTTCCATGTGATATATGGGTTCGTCAAGTATAAGTGTTTTAGCCTTGTTCAGGAACTTGATATAGCTGACAATTCCGCCCTCGGCGTGATAATCGTTCGACTGGTCAAAACGCTCATCGCTGACCTTGATGCGCAGACCGCTGTTAAGGAAAGCAAGCTCACGAAGGCGTCTGGAGAGTGTTTCATATGAGAAATCCAGAGTTTCAAATATCTGGAAATCAGGCTTGAACGTTATCTTCGTACCTTTCTTGTCTGTGTCGCCCACACGCTTGAACTCTGTGACAGGTTTTCCACGTTCGTATCTCTGAAAGTAAACCCCGCCCTCTCTGCGGACTGTTACCTCAAGAAACTCACTGAGTGCGTTTACAACTGAAACGCCCACTCCGTGGAGACCGCCGGATGCGAAATATGATCCGCTGTCGAACTTACCGCCTGCGTGGAGAACCGTCATAACCACCTCGACAGTGGGTTTGCCGGCTGTGGGGTGCATACCCACGGGAATACCACGGCCATCATCCTCAACAGTAACGGAACCGTCTATGTGGATAATTACGTTGATGTTACTACAATACCCTGCTGAGGCCTCGTCGATGGAGTTATCAACAACCTCGTACACCAGGTGGTGCAGACCCCTTGAGCCCACCGAACCGATGTACATACCCGGACGCTGACGGACAGCCTCCAGACCTTCGAGCACTCGGATACTGTCTTCACTGTAATTATTGGGAGTGTTCGTCATTTTTCACCTGTATCCTTATTGAATGTAAATCAGAAAAGTAGTGATTTCTGACCCCTGTAATAAAAACCTGAGAGCTGGACGAGAACATTTCAAATACTCTCCTGATGCGGTTTTCGTCGAGTCCCGCTTCAAAATCGTCCAAGAAGGTTATTATATCATTTCTGCCGTTTTCTTCAAGCACTTTAAGCCCTGCAGCCAGTGTCAGAAGCACAAATGTCTTCTTCTGACCGAATGACGAAAACCTGTCATAAATGCGGCCTTCAGACAGACAATAGAGCTTGTCTCTGGAGCAGCCGTAAACCACACGCCTGTCATCAATTTCTTTGCTAAGTATCTCAGGGCGGAAAGTGTTTGTCCTCAGATCAAGGAGAAAACCGTCGTTATCCTTCAGAAGGGAATAATAGCCTTTAAGAAGCTCGTTAATACGAATCACGGCATTCTGCCTTGCCGAGGTCACTTTTTTCGAAATATCCACAATTCTGTCGTTCAGAGAGTCTATATAGAGCACGTCAGGTCTGTCCTTTTTCAGCTCTGCGGATTTCATTGAGTTCAGATGCTTCATGTCAGTCAGCCGGTCAAAATGTGAGATATCAAGCTGGAAGGCAACCCTGTCGACAAATTTGCGTCTGTCGTCCTGATCATCTGCTGCAATCTGCCTGAATTCCGGTGAATAGCAGACCACAGGATGATCCAGAAGATACTTCGTTTTCAGGTTTATCTTTCCTGTGTCGTCCCGCAGTTCTGCCTTTGTGTCGTAATGATACCGGAGAATTCTGCTGTCAGGTTCTATTCCGCATTTTGCTGAGATGTCCAGAAAAGGCATGCTGAAACTGATCGCACGGTTAACAGGCTGAGGGCGGAAGCTTTTTAGATTGAACAGAATATAAAGGGCTTCAATGACAGAGGTCTTGCCGCTGCCGTTGTCGCCCTGAATGTAGTTATATTTCTGAAAACTGAAAACCGAATCCCTGTGGTTTCTGAAATTAACGAGTCTGACCCGTTGTGTGTACATCAGAACCTGTTGATAGAGATGGGAACCACAAGGTATTTATAGTCACCGCCGTCCGGAAGAATGACGGCAGGGTTTCTGTCGCCTATCATCTGGAGGATGAAATAGTCGGTGTCTATGTTGTTTATCATCTCCACCATGTGCTTGGAGTTGAAAATGATGTCTATGGGATTTCCTTTGTATTCGTAATCCTCGACAGTTTCGTTACCTGCTCCGTATTCGGTCTCAAGGCTGTAAAGTGTCAGGCTGTCGTCTTTAAATGAGAGAACAACGCCGTGGGTGACTTCACTTGTGATTGCGGATACACGTTTTATAACGTCGAGAAACTCGGAACGCTTAAGCTTTGCAGTAAGCGGAAATTCGTTAGAGAACAGTTTAGTGATGCTTTTGATATATTTCTCAATGAGTTTTGAATATATCTGAATGGTTCCTATTTTGAATATTATCTGCTTTCTGTCTGTGTCTATTTCGACATACTCGTCATGATCGAGGATTTTTATAAGTTCTACAACAGTCTTTCTGGGAATATTGATGATAAATTCATTTGCGTATTCATCGTCAAACATGAGACTGCTTGTGGCTATTCTCTGAAAATCTGCTGCAGATACTTCAAGCTTGTTTCCGTATACTGCCAGATGCGCTCCTGTGTATTCTATCTTGGATGCGTCTGTTGAGATACAGAAGCTTGTCTTTTTTATGAGTTCAAGAAGGAGCTGGCTTTTAATCTTGAGGCTGTATTCAGGGGTGATCTCGGCCATTGTAGGAAATATCTCATGGCTGATAGTGGAAAGTTTGAAGTTTGACTTTCCTGCGCTGATATTTATCTTTGAGCCGTCAAAGAAGAAATCGATTACTGAACCGTCCGGTATCTCCTTTACGATATCAAGAAGCTTCTTACCGGATACGGTGGCGACACCAGTTGTCTCAACGCTTACGTCCAGCTTTCCTGAAAACCCAACCTGCATGTCCGTCGCTTTAAGCGTGACACCGTCCGCTTCAGCTTCGATCAATATATTTTGCAGAATTGTATTAAGGTTTTTAGGGCTCGTAAAGTTGTTCGCATATTGGATGAAGGGATAAATATCGTCCTTAACTGCCTTAAAACGCATAACCATTCCTCTTATTTTTATATTTTTTAAATATAGTCGTAGTAATAATAAGCTATTTGGAAATTGTTGACAAGCGATTTACGCTAAATTTGTCAAGGATTTTTGAATAAAGAATATTGTGGAAAACCTGATGTCTGTTTTCACTGTTTAACCAGTGCAGTGGTGATGTGAAATTTACAGAAATAAACATTGTGGATTAAATTATAACTTGTAAACACAGATAAACAATTTATAATCTGCTAAGATACAATAATTGGGGAGAGACCATGGATAGTTCTGTTTCGGGCGCATCATTTCATGCGCAGATAGAATTTGTGTTTATGCACAACGCAAGAACACGAAAGATTCCGCTGATGTTCATTATGAAGAACAAAGAGAGATTCAGAGGGAGGGTGATGGATTTCGACCCGTATCACATCCTTCTGGATGACGCAGAACTTAAAATTCTCTTATCTAAGAATGATATAGCTACTGTAGCATCTGCGAGGACAGTTGTTGATATCGACTTTATCTCAAAGATTTACTACAGCGCACATCAGGGACGACACCCGAAGCACACGAGACCCCCCATGCAGGATATCTTTCTTAACGAAGTGCGTAAATCACGCTCACCCATAGTCAGCTTCCTTATAAACGGTGTAAAGATAAGAGGAAGTCTCATCGGTTTCGACAATTATACACTTCTGACATCATTTGAGGGACGTCAGCAGCTGGTCTATAAAAATACTATTTCAACCATATACCCCATCTATCAGACAGGGGAAATTATTAAATACGACGGCGAGAGATAATGGAAACGCTTAAAATTCTTGTTGTAGATGACGAAGAACACACAAGGCTGGGATATGCCGAAATTCTGAAAATGGGCGGCTATGAGGTCGATTTGGCTGTGGACGGACTGGACGGACTCTTTAAGGCGGAAAATGGCGGGTATGACCTTATCATAACCGACCTGAGAATGCCCAAGCTGAACGGTCTTGAGTTCCTTGAAAAGATGAAAGAGAGAAATATTGCTGCGAAAGTGATAGTTATCACAGCATTCGGTTCATACAAATCCTTTAAAGAGGCCGAAAACGTCGGCGCCTGCGTATACCTGAACAAACCTGTCCGTGCGGCAGATCTGGACGCAGCTATCACTGAGCTTTTCAGGAAATAATCTTCTGTTCGCACTCCCTCTGGGTGTCGGTGAAAACCACATCCTCGTCGAGGTTTATAACCTCGTGAGTGCCGAATCTCTTCTTAAAGTAGTTTTCGATATCCTTCTCCTGGAAGAATTGTACGCCGTAGATTGACGGGTCTCCGGAGAAGGTTTTCAGTTTTTTCTCATATTTTTTGGGAACGGCAGACAGGGCGAGAAGATCCTCGGCCAGTGTCATGCTGTCTGTGAGAGTGTAGAAGACTATATTGTCGATATTGCTGAATTTCTTTTCCGCATAGCTTATCACAGATCTGATGAACAGTCTGAAACGGTTCAGACCGTTCAGAGCGTTCTGATCGATATACAGGTCACAGCCCTGTTTGCGGTAGATATTAAAACGTTTAAGTCCGTCGTGTTTGCCCAGTTTAACGGTTATCTCAAGAGGCATAAGATCCATAACTTCCGAACGTTCCCTGAGCTGCAGCCTTTTGTCGGTGAGTCCGGAGCGCATGAATATCACCGCTGTATGGAAGAATACCGTAAAGGATATCGAATCGGGCAGATGAAAAGTATCTCTTATTGTTGTTTCCAGAAGGTCGTCGCTCAGACCTATCACAGGGTTCTTTCCGTTGAACTCGCTGAGAGAGAGTAGACCGTCATATCCAGTGTTGGATGCCTCAAGTTCAAACAGGTTGCCCTCGTCGAGGAAATAGGCCTTTTCCAGAGAATCCAGCGGAATAAGCAGACGTTTGCCCGGGGTCTGGTTTACAAAGCGCATGAAACGAACCATATCCCTGTGGTTCTGCATCGGTTGCAGAACTTCGATAAGGAAGGTTCCGACGTTTATCGAGGTGTAGATAACCAGATTGAACATCTCCTTGCCTTCGAAATAGCAGTCGTCCAGCATGATTATCACACGTTCTATGTCTTTTGCGTTAATGTTGTTATAGATGAAATCAGAAACCAGCTGCTTTTCAAGAAGCGTTTCAAGACGCTCGCCAGTCTTTATCATACCCTTAGAGGCGATGTTGCCTATCCCTGCGCTGTAGTGATAATACTGAATGCCGTCGGGAAGCTGGATCAGCAGAAGACCGTCATTGCTGTAGGACTCCTCCTTTTCCAGACCGTTGTTAATGTGGGATATTATCTTAAAAGTTTCTTCCGGCTGTGCGGGTTCCTCTTTAACATCCTGAGTCACTTCCCTGATCTCCGGCTGAGGGGGAGGGGTTATGCCGGTGGGCTGAGATGAAAAAGCAAATGTTTCATGTGAAACAATATTGTCATAGGTTTCCTCTTCATCGTCTATGGATTCGTCAACTATGAGTTCAGGTTCCTGAACCGGTTCCTGAGATCGTACTGAAGGGGAGGGCGTTTCTGTTTTCGGAGCGAACAGGTCTGGGTTGAGGAAACTTTTGAACTCGTTCTCCTCAACCTCTCCGGTCTTCTTAACCACCTTCATGCTGATTATGCCGGGGTTGACGTTCTCACGCTTTGAGGGTTCCTGAGTATCGACTTTAATATCGGACTTAACGGAATACTGGCATGCCAGACGGATTCCGGAATCCAGGCTGGATTCAGCGAGAACAAGCCTCTCTTTTTTTGTGGGTTTGTTTATGTCGCTGCCGATTATTTTGACCTTACATTTTCCGCACTGGCTGCTGCCGTCGCAGAGCATTCTGTCTATCAGGTCGTGTTCACGAAGAACCTTGTACAGGTTTGAGCCGGACCTGACCTCCAGAACTATATTTTTGTTTGCAACCGTTACTTTATACTTAGTGGTGAAAAACATAAAAACCCCCGGATGTATAAACTAAATCGGAAGAAACACGGACTACTAAACTGCTAGATTTGAGTTTTATCCGAAATATGCTGATAAATGCGTAAATCGAACTCCCGTATAACTGCCGTGAGATGGTCAAAGATATCCGCCTGCACATCTTCATAGAATCCCCAGTCAGTATTACACACGAATGCATAAATTTCAATCGGGAGGCCTTCGGAAGTTGGAGCCATCTGGCGGACGATGAGTGTGAAGTCTTTATGTATGTTTTTGTTGTTCTTCAGATACTCTCTGACATACGCACGGAAAGTGCCTATGTTTGTTAGTCTTCTTTTGTTGATATCGCATCCCGTGGGGTCGATATCCTCAGAGAGTTTGCTGTCGAGATATTTGTTTATCAGGCCTATTCTGCGGAACTTATCTATGTCCTCAGGTTTGAGGAATCTGATTGTGGACTGGTCTATTATAATTGTTCTTTTTATTCTTCTTCCGCCGGCATCACGCATGCCTCTGTAGTTTTTGAAAGAGCCTTCGATGAGTTTGCTGGTGGGCACTGTCACGATGGTCTTATCGAAGTTTTCAACCTTGACAGTGTAAAGGGCTATATCGAGCACTGTACCGTCGACACCGAAAGCGGGCATCTCAATCCAGTCGCCTTTATGAACAAGGTCATTGAACATGATCTGCATTCCGGCGATGAAAGACATTATGGTGTCTTTGAATATCAGCATGAGTATGGCTGTCATTGCGCCGAGACCGCTCAGTATGCCTAAAGGCGATTTACCTATCAGCATGCAGACAGAAATTATTGCACCTAAGAATCCGGCAATAACCTGTACCATCTGTATGTAGCCTTTGATGGGTCTGCGGGCGGCTATTTCGAAAGTGCTGTAAATGCTGTTTATGACAGAAGTGAGCCTGATTATGAAAACAGTAATGTTTACAGCAATGTATGCAGCTATGATCTGTGTCACATACTTAGGTATAACAATGATGTCTGAAGCGTATATGAACACAAGGGCAGGGGCGATATAGGCTAGCTGTGAAAATATATTGGATTCGATGAGGATGTCATCGTAGTGGTTCTCTGTCTTTTCAAAATATCTGTGGATCGCTCTTACCAGAATTTTTTTGATGATGAAGTAGCTGAGTGCCGCAATGAAAAGCACGACAAAATACTCAGATGATTCCATGAGAAACTGCATGATACGCTGTACAACGGGATTATTCATTAAATTATAACCTCAAATTTTCCTATATCTCCGTTCAGTTCCGAAGCAGGATTCATAACCTTCAGATCCTGTTTTGAGAACTTGAACCATCGCACAGTACCGTTTTCAACGTTTATGTCGTTCAGGTATTCCGATATATCCTTTTCGGTTTTGACTGAAACGGTGAAAGTGCCCTGTACTTGTTTAATGACAATAAGAGTCTCTCCCAGTTCAGAAAAGTTTGTAGAAACATAAACCGTGTTGGAGCCGTCACGTCCTCTTTTAATCTTCATAAGGGTGTCGCCCACGTTCTCGTCACGGGTTTTAAGAAACGACATCACCCCGTCGGCAATCACCAGATTTGTTATCTGCATCTTGGTGATTCCGTCCTTTGCGGCGTTGTCGCCTGTGAGCAGGGCACGGAATTTTTCGTCGCCGTCCACTGCGGAGTTATTAAGAAGCTTATTTTCAAAGGTCAGGCCGCTGTTCTTAAGGGAATCCTTAAGGGTCTGTGCGTCCAGATCCTCCATGCCGACGTGGGTGAATTTGCCGAAAGCCTTCATGAATTTCTCCAAATCAAACCCCGTCACCTGCTGTTTCACGAACTGGGGGTTAAGGTTTTCCACAGGCATTCTGGCAAAGGTCAGAAGTATCGAATCCTCCTGAATCTGTGCCTCGGCAAAAAGGGTTTTGAAGAGCTGAGGTTCCAGCTTAACCTCAAAAAGAGTGCTTTTGACGCTTATAAGTGTCTTGCCGTTGTCCATCATCTTGACAATGTTGACTTCAACAGGTTCGCCGTCCACAACAGGCAGAGTATTGGGCGGCAGTTTGACAGCTGTGGTGTTGCTGTTTTCCACAACAGGCTGGGCAGGCCGGACACTCACTGCATTTGTCATCTGCTGTGCCTGTTTGACTGCCTGCGGGTCGGGTGAGGGTGCTGCCGGCTGAGCAGTTTCGGCTTTTTGCGGCATAACTCTTATATCTTTCACCGTGGCAGTGCCTATTTGTCTGGCATCGGCCGCAGTTTGCTGAACAGGGATCTGTGTATGTGCTTTCTGTAGCTCGGGAGATGGCGTCAGAACGTCAGGTTTTATGGTCTGGGGCTGAACCGGAGTCTGCTGGGGTTTTGGCTGAAACGCATCCTGAGCGGCTGTTGATGACTGTCTTACGAAGGTGTCCTGTCTGTTGGGCTGTGTGAAGGTGGTGGCCGCTTTTTCAAGGAGCGGCGGGAAGAATTTAAACTGTGCCGTTCCGTTTGGTGCTCTTGTCACAACTGCACGGAAACTCTGGGAAGAGGGCTCGAAGTCCAGCTCAGCCGAAAAGGTCTTTCCTTTCACCGCCAGAAGGAATCCGTTAGCTTTAAGTTTTTTAAGAACCTCGACGTTCACTTCCTCACCCTCTTTGAGGGTGACATCCTGCCCCGGCTGCTCCGGCTGGAGGTTGGGAGGTGTGGTTTGTATCATTTCCATGTCATGCTATGTCCAGTTTTCTGACTATCTGTACCTCTGTTGTGGATATTCCGAGTCTGGAGGCGATCTCGGTATCCGGCAGACCGGCCCGGATGAGCTCAGCGATCTTGTCTCTCATTGTTTGCGGCTCGGTTCTGTATGGGGCTTCGGCGGATGCCGCCTGTTGCTTCTGCATTGCGAAATACTGCTTAAGCACGGGCTTTTCATCCGGCACCTGAATAGACTCAAGCCGCTTTATCTTATCTTCGGCCAGAGTTGAGATATCTTCAAGAAGTTCCTCTTTTTTTGCTATTGCGTCTTCCAGTTTGTCGGCGATCCTTTCGGATTCGATAACAAGCTCCCTCAGCTCCTCCATGAAGGGATATAGATCCTTGGGACTGACATCAGCCAGACGTTTCTGGATGTTTATTATCTTGGTGAATGCTATCAGAAGCATTATGAAAAGCACGCATATCAGAAAAAATGCGATGCTCAGCAGTGTGGCCTCAGACATTGGCTCTTATCCTTTTCAGTTTTTCCCTTTCCTTTTCAAATACGAAATGCACCATTCCGTCTCTGGAAGTTTCATCCAGATGTGCAAACTCGGACATAACCACAACACCTTCGGGTGTCCTTATAACCTCTACAGCCCTGCAAACTGCTGCGAAGATAAGATTTGACGTATATTTAGGTGTCGACTGGAGATAGAAAAGGTCGCCGGGGTGTGCGCTGTCCGCTGTGAAATACAATCCCCCGCCGCTGAGAGCCAGAAGAGTGCACTCCGAAAGCCCCTCTATGCTTCCGTCTATCTTGTGTGCCAGCAGTTCGTCAAGCTTACCGTCTATCTGGAGCAGAAGCTTGAAGAGAAACTGGTTTGATATAGGTTCATCTGAAAGCATATTTTTTATCTGGGCAGTAAGGCTGTTGCGGAACCGCCTGTTTATGTTGTCTGTTTTCTGTGCGTATTCGGGCAGACGCTCAGGGGAGATCTTTTTAGATTCAACAGTGTCGAATGATTCAATGATATGAAACTGTTCCGAATCTTTCCTGAGAACCTCTGAAACAGGTTTAAGGGTGACATTTCCCTTGTCGGCAGAGACCAGCTCGCACACGGCCATATGAAAAATGTTGCCGTCGTACCACTCAAGGCGCAGATACAGGGCATTGGTCAGGTCGCTCTCATCAGCGCCCGCCAGCCTTACAACAAAAGATGCCGGATTTTCACTCCGGCACTGAATAACCTGAACTTTGTCTGAACTTATAACTATTAGTTTACATAAACGCATACTCAAACTTCCAAATCAATAATATGTCCCGTATCTTTAACAAGTCTTCTGGCAATCTGCTTCTGGCGTTCACGTTTCTGACGTTCCTGCTCCTGCTGCTGTCTGTGTTCTCTGTCGTCAATGGTCTTGCCTTCCGGCTTGTCCTTTTCGTTCACAGACTCTGCCTTATGCTTGAATTCTGTCTGCTGCTCATGGGTAACGGCAAAAGCCTTGTTATCGGCATTCCGCTGCTGGACATCCTGAATTTTTTCGGCAACCAGCGAGTGCTGAACCTCAATAGGCCCTATCCCATGTTGTTACCCTCAGATCTTTCTGTAAATGATACCGCCGCCGAAATTCTCCATTTTAAAGGCTTCGGAAATCTTGTTCAGAGTTTCCGAGTGGCCGAGATAAAGCGCACCGGGCATGCCGAGCGATTTATGGAACAGATCGATAACCTTCTGCTTGGCAGGGATATCGAAATATATCAGTACGTTTCTGCAGAAGATAACATCCAGTCTGCCAACTTTTGTGGTCATCATTGGGTTCAGCAGGTTGCCCTGAAAGAACTTAACCTTGTTCATGATGTTGGCATCCAGCTTATACGCAAAGCCGTCCTTTGCAAAGTATTTATCCTGAATCTGCGGGGGCACGCCTCTGAAAGAGATTGTTCTGTATATGCCTTTCTGGGCAATGTCCAGAACCTCAGTGTTAATGTCGGTGGCCAGAATCTCAATACTTGCCTTTGCAAAGAGTCCCGCCTCGTTCAGCAGCATGGCGATGGAGTAGGGCTCCTCGCCGGAAGAGCAGGCGGCAGACCAGATACGGATATTTCTTTTGCCCGAGTTAAGCAGTTCGGGGATAGCAGTTTTAATCATGTGATCCATCTGAGCCCTTTCACGCAGAAAATAGGTCTCGTTGATGGTCACCTGATTCAGAAGTATCTCCATCTCCTCTCTTTTTTTGGCATCGTATTTAAGATAGTAGATGTAGTCCTTGAAACTGTTGAAGTTAAGCTCCTGAAGCCTTTTCGACAGTCTGTTCTCGATGAGATACTTCTTGCTGTCTGCAAACGAGATTGCGGCGTTCTTATAGATTATATCTTTAAGCTCCACAAACTCGTCATCTTTAATCTTTATCGTTGAAGCTGTAATCATAATACTTCCAGTACAGACTGAATTTTGTCTTTGACATATTTATTGTCTTCGGCAACCAGTCTGGTTCTAAGCAGGTCTTTGAAGCCCTCCGGACGGATCTGCTCAAGAATTTCAAGTGCCTTATAGCGCACCAGCCAGCTTGAATCGTTCACAAAAAGGTTCGAAGCAGCGGGCAGTGCATAGGCTCTGTTGTCGTTGAAGAGCGAAATCAGAACTTCTTTTCTGATGTCCTCGTTTCCGTTGTCCAGAATGCTCATGTAGAAATCGCTGAAATCTCCGGGAATCTTGCCCAGAGCCTCCACTATGGCCAGTTTAACGTTTTCGTCAACCATGTCGTAGCTTTCCATGAGTCTTCCGGCCTCTGATGCGGAGCATATCTCGCCGCAGGCTTTCACGGCAAAGTAGCCAACCCATGCGTCGTTATCTGTGATCCGTGAGATTATATCTTCAAGTTTGTCCTTAGCCTTTATTTTTGCAAGGCCGCTTGCGGATGCCTCCCGGATCTTGATGGATTTGCTGTCCAGCCATTTTATGAGGATATCCGAAACCCCGCCCCTGTTGAAGGAGGATACGGCACGGATAAGCATGGCTTTAACATCGTCGTCGGATTCCGTTTCAAGGGAGTTTTTAAGAAGCTCGAAACAGGTATCGTCGTTTATCAGAGTCAGCGCCTGAATTGCGGCTGTGCGGATGGTCTTGCTGGGACTTGAGAGCAGTTTGCCCAGACGAGCCGCATCCGATTCGTCGCTGAGAAGTGCTATTGAAGCCGCAGCGGCCTCGGTCAACTCTTCTGCGCCTGACTCAAGCACTTCGTAGATCTTCTCTTTGCTTGCAGTGTCGCCGAACCAGCCAAGAACAAGCACAGCAGCCTTCACAACCAGCGGAACGTCGCTGGAAAGCTCCTGTTTGATCTTCTCCTCTGCGCTGTAGTCGTGGGCTTTTCCCATGGTAAGGACAGCATAGAACTTAAGCTCCGGCTCCTGCATCTCCAATATTTCAAGGAGCTTCCTGCGGAATTCATCGGAATAGGAGGAAGCTATAAAGTCCGACACACGGTCGGCATAATCGGGCTGAAAGAATTTTTCCATCAGCTCGTCGGGTGTATATGAGGAGAAGTCCTCTTCAATGGTGAAGTATGATGACAGGTTCGCCATCTCCATTACCTGATAAACGTTGTCGCAGACGTTTGTGACGCTGAATTCGGCGCCTATCTTCGCAGCGTTCTTTTTCATTGCTATCATGGCCGCCAGAGCTTTGCTCTGGATGTAGTAGCAGTTTTTCAGGTCGAGACTGATCTTTTTCGTTTCTGTCAGCTCGGGAATCTTTCTGGCCGCATCTTCAAGGTCTTTATAGGGTGCGTCCTGCTCAACCATTATTTTGAGGAAATCACCGTAACGGGTGAAATTATAAGCCATAGACTACCCCAGCGCTTGGGCTTGCGTGTCGTAAATTTTAAATACTTTGTCCAGACCTGTGAAGGTGAACATTTCTCTGATATCTGCTGACATTTCGCAGAGTTTAAGTTCTTTTTTAAGTTTGTTGACGCTTTTCAGCAGGTCGATGATCTCTCTCAGGCCGGAGCTGTTCATGTAAACAACGCCCTTGAAAGAAACAACAACGCAAGAAGACGAGTTGAAAAGGTCGAGTATGCCTTTTTTCAGTTCGCTTCCTGTCTGGGCGTTCACTTCGCCTTTAACAAATACAACTTTTTTTCCGCCGTTATCCTGAACTTCGAACATTCAGATCCTCCTTAAAGCTTTTTGAAAGCAAGTATTGTAATATCATCTTCAAAGGGATGCCCCTGTGTAAATGCTCTGACATCTTCCATGATGTTGTCTATCATCTCGCTGACAGGCAGCGCAGAGAACATCATTATTTTGGAGATCAGCTGGTCATAGCCATACTGTTCGCGGCTGCGGTTCATGGCCTCGTTCAGGCCGTCGGTATACATGAACACTATGTCTCCGCTGTCAAGAGTAAGGCTCCCCTCTTCATATTCTACCATATCAAACGCCCCGAGGAACATTCCGTGTGCAGAAACTTTCCGCACCAGCATCTCGGACTTGTCATACAGCAGAAGGGGGTTGTGTCCCGCACTTGCAAAGTTGCATACGCCTTTTGCAGAATCAAGAACGAGATAGAACATTGTGACAAAGTCGTTTGTGTGAATATTGTCGCACAATATCTCGTTCACCATCGCCACAGCCTCGGAGGATGAGATAATATCATAGGTATAGGAGCGCATGATGGCACGTGTTATCGCCATGATAACGGAAGCGGGGATGCCGTGGCCGGAAACGTCCGCCACACCCAGACCCCAGTAGCCGTTGCTCATTTCGATACAGTCGTAATAATCGCCGCCTGCATGCTCCGCAGGGGTATAGAAAGCTCCGAAGTCATATCCGGGTATCTCCGGCAGCTTCTCGGGCAGAAGGCTCGCCTGTATCTGCCCCACCTGCATAAGTTCTTCATCTATTATCTTGTGGGCTGTTTTAAGTTTATCATTCATCCTCAGCAGGTCTTCGTTCAGCAGAGCCATCTGCCTCTGCTTCTCATGAAGCACCGACTGCTGGGACTTTATTTCTTCGATAAGTTTGAGTTCTTTGGTGGTGTCTCTTAATGATTCGACTATGTATTTGTCGAAATGGTTCATGGTGACTGTCAGCTTCTTGCCGTTTGCCTCGCGGAAGGCGCGGACGTTTCTTGGGTCGAGGAGGGGGCAGTCCTTGCACTGCTCTTTATATCCGTATACCTCATAGCACTTTATGTTGTTCATGCTGTGAACACCGCAGATCTCCATTATGCTTGAGTTGGACATGTTTATGCTTAGGTCGGGGTTTACAACCATAACGCCGTCGTTCAGCGAGTTTATGGTCTTAAGGATGAACCTGTGTTCCTTCTCCGTCTCCTTGCGTTTCAGGTTAAGGATAACGTTTGAGGCTTTCAGCTCTTTGGAGTGGCGGGTGAGCTTATCTATCAGCTTTTTTGTGCTGGTTATGTCGGTTAGTATCTCTGCATAGGTTCCGTCCGCCAGAGTTATGAACTTTGCGGAGAGGAGTTTGCGGAAGCCCCTGTGGGTTATAGTGTCGTGCTCGATATCAACGGGGATCTTGTTTTCCCGAAGTTTCTGGAGCTGGCAGTCTTTGCAGGGTTCCATCTTGTTGAAGAGAACCATGTGACATTTCTTTCCGACCATTTTTTCAGGGGGCTTGCCCGTGATGTTCTTCACCTGAGGGCTGCAGTACTGTATCTGGTATCTGTCGTTGACGACAAATACCACCTCGCTTATGTAGTTTAAAATCTCTTTAATATATTCCATTTTGCCCTGCGGTGTATCCTTTTCGAGCTAAGTAACTTAAAGCTATATAATTTTAAAATATAATCGTTAAAAAATCAAACAAATTGCACTTATAAAAGCAGACTCTAAAGGTATTTTTTACTTTTTAAGCATCATAATGCCGAAGAAGGCCGCCATAAAGACAATAACACCAATGGAGATATACAGCAAACGATAGCTGAGGCTTTCTGCCTTGGACATCTGTTCACTGTAGAATTCCTCAAGCTTTCCGTCTATCTCTTTAAGAACTGCCAGTTCCTTCTCAATCCTGTCTCTGGAGTTGTTAAGCTCCTCTTCGGATTCCATTTCCACCAGTGCGCCGATATATATTATCATACTTTCCTGAATATTGTAGATACACTGAGCCAGATAATCGAATCTGTCGGTAAACTTGTAGTAAAGGGTCTTTCTGAGTTCAGGGAGCAGTTTCGTCTGGACACGCTTAAATCGGTCTTTAAGTTCCTGACTCATATTATTAATATCGTCAATCCGGTCGACGTCGTTAAGAATCTGCCTTGTCATGACGACATAATGGTCGCACATGTCGGAAAGGGTGCTGGTGTTGACAAAAACCTTCTTTCCTTTGGGAGGGTGCTGTTTCAGGTAGTTGCGGATGACGAAATATCCGGAGGCTATCTTTACGGTTTTCCGCTTTTTCACCGGTCTGGACACCATCTTTTTCATGTCCAGAGCCTCAAGGGTCTCAATTATATCCGCAGGGGTGAAGATGTAGTGGTTTTTTCCGTCCAGAATGTCTCTGGTGTCGTCTTCAAGGTCTGTGTTTGTGAAAAAGAAGAGTTTTGTAAGCCCCTCTTCGTTCATGGTGCGCAGAACGTCGGACGAGACATAGCGGTCGATGTGTTCATCGCCTTTGGCTATCTCAATCCAGACCATGGCGGATTCCTCGCTCTTTGAGGAACGCCAGAGTTCTATCCTCCGTTTGTTCTCCTCCTCCTTGATGCTTCTGTGGACGGTGAAGGTGAAGTCATGCATGACCTCTGTGACGAATTCATAGAACTTGTTGAGCTTTATATTGTAAAAATCCTGATAAGTTACCTTTTTGTCGCTATCTTCGCTCATATATCACTGCACGCCTGTTAAGAGGCTGTCCTTCCGGTTTGTTGGGTGCTACGGGGTAGGCGGGTCCCATGCCCATAAGTTTTATGGAGGATGAAGGGATGCCGTTGCCCAGCAGTCTTGCCTTGGCAAATCCGGCTCTTCTTATTGAAAGCTCCATGTTGTCTTTGTATTCCACATTGGGGATAACACGAACGTCGTCCGTGTGGCCTATTATGACGTATTTTTTATTCTTGC
The DNA here is from genome assembly GCF_004339245.1 of Seleniivibrio woodruffii. Lineage (NCBI taxonomy): Bacteria > Pseudomonadati > Deferribacterota > Deferribacteres > Deferribacterales > Geovibrionaceae > Seleniivibrio > Seleniivibrio woodruffii. Next base: position 256,574 of record NZ_SMGG01000003.1, on the reverse strand, counting down.
TGAGGGTTTTCAGCAGTTCAGCGGTGTCCTTTTTAACAGTTGTGGAGAACTTGCCCAGATCAAAGTAGATAATCGCTATCTCTTTAAGGTCTTTGTCTTTTATTCCGTTGGAGTCGCATTCTCTGCCGTTTTTGTCAAAGAAAGCTACTACGTAGGTATCGGTTTTAACGTTTTTGAGGGAGTAGCTGTCGGAAACTTCCACCTGTTCGCCATTCACCACCAGCTTTGTAAGGGTCTGACAGGGGCCCGGTTTCAGTTTGAAATCAACGTTCTCTCCGTCCTTGACGGTCAGTTTGCCAATGGGCTGAATATCCCCTTCACCGATCTTTGTCACGTTAACAAGATGATCTGACGGCGACACTTTTGCGCCTGAGTCCGCCCCTCTGACAGCGGTGGAAGGATTATAGGGTGCTCCGGGTGTTGATTGTTCGATTGAGAGTATCTGCCAGCCGTTCAGAGCTACGTTCTCTCGGGCCTCCTCTTCGGATTCGGCCCAGACCCGCATCTGTGTTGTTACGTTTGAATCGGGTTTGGCAACTATGACACGAAAAAAGCTGCGTTCGGCCGCAAAGCTATTTCCACCATACAAAACGGCGAAAATCACTAGGACGCTTAGAAATTTTCGGAGATAGATCCCGGTAGTTGTTGTCATCAAGTTTATGCTTTTTAACGGCTTCTTCAAAGTTGTCACCTTTCATGACATCAACGACAGTCAGCTCATAGATGATGTCTTTTCCGCCGTAATAACTTAAAAAAGCGGAGGGCTGGAGTTTCGAGGCGGTCTGGAAGCGTCTGTGCTCCGTGACCACCTCGTAAATATAAATTCTAGCCGAGGCTTCCCGGCTGAAAACTGCTAATAAACTAAGAATTAGAAGAGTTCGCCATAAGCTCATCAATCTTATCCATCAGCATCTGCATGTTCAGAGGCTTCAGCAGGAAGGCGTCAATACCTGCTGCGGATATTTTCTTCCTTTCGGAGATCTCTGATCTGCCTGATGCTGCGATAATAGGCTTTTCATAGCCTTTTTCCCTGAGTGCCCTGGCAACCTCGTATCCGTCCATGTCGGGCATCATGATGTCCGTTATGACGATATCGGGATCGAGTTTGTCGATTATCTTTATGGCGTCCTTGCCGCTGGTTACCTCTTTGGTCTCCATCCAGCCTGTTGCAGAGAGCAGCCTGCTGATTATCTTGCGGTCGGTTGCCGAGTCGTCGATTATCATTACGGTTATCTTGTTGTTCTGCTTTTTGTTCGTTTCGGCCTTTTTCTTCTGTCTGAATCTTCTGGGCATTTTGGAGGCTATCTCCATTACGCCTGCAACATCGATGATAAGCCTTACCCGGCCGTCACCCATGATTGTTGCGCCTGCGATGCCTTCGTTTCCGCTGAGATATTCGCCGAGAGATTTGATAACGATCTCTTCCTGACCTACCAGCTTGTTCACAATGAAGCCCAGACGTTTTTCGGCGATACCCACGACAACAACATAAATGTCCTCGTCGTAGGATTCCTGAAACTCGTAAATTTCGTTAAGTCTGATAAGGCTGAGAACTGAATCGCGAAGCTTGAGAACCTCACGGCCTTCGAAGCTGTGTATCTGCTTTTCGTTGATGCGCACTGTTTCAATGACAGAAACCAGCGGAATGGCGAGGATTTCGCCGGAAACTTCAACCAGCAGAGCCTGAATGATTGCCAGAGTGAGGGGCAGCTTCATCTTGAAGCGTGTTCCGTGGCCGATCTCAGATTCTATATTTATGATACCGTTCAGTTTTTCAATGTTGGTCTTAACAACGTCCATACCAACGCCTCTGCCTGAAACGTCGGTTATTGCAGCCGCTGTTGAGAAACCGGGACGGAAAATGAGGCCGTATGCTGTCTCGTTGTCCATGTTTTTAGCTTCTTCAGCACTGATAACGTTCTTTTCAACAGCTTTGCGTTTAAGCATTTCAGCGTCGAGGCCTTTTCCGTCGTCTTTGATCTCAACTACGATGTGGTTGCCTTCGTGATATGCGGAAAGATTTACGATACCTTTATCGGGTTTGCCCTTCTTACGTCTTTCAGAGGGGATTTCCACACCGTGGTCGACGGCGTTTCTTATCATGTGCATAAGGGGGTCGCCGATCTCTTCCACAACGGATTTATCAAGTTCTGTCTCTTCACCGGCTATAACAAGGTCAATATCCTTGCCCATGTCACGGCAGAGGTCACGCACCATTCTGGGGAATTTGTTGAAAACCTTTCCGATGGGAACCATTCTGGTTTTCATAACAGCCAGCTGAAGCTCTGTGGAGATAAGTCCTATCTGAGAGGTTGTCTCCATAAGCTGTTCGATGAGGAACTCGCCTTCGAATTTCTTTTCCAGCTCGCCGGATATCTGGCCGATACGGTTACGGCTGAGAACAAGCTCTCCCACGAGGTTCATGAGTGAATCCAGACGGGAAACATCCACACGGATGGTCTGTTCAACGGCAACTGCGGCCTTTTTAACCTGCTCAACGCTCTCTCTCTTAGCCCCGCCGGATGCTGCTCCTGCGCCTGCGCCGAGTTTTCCTTCGTTGGCCAGTTTCAGTTTAGCTACTATCTCGTCGGTAACAGCGGTGTTTGTACCGTTTTTGATATCGCCGAGTATTGTTTTTGTGACGTCCACGAACTCAAGCAGGATGTCCATTATTTCAGGGGTGACCTGCATTTCGTTCTTTCTGAGCTTGTTCAGGATCTCCTCTGCGTGGTGTGTAACGCTGCTCATTTTGTCAAAGCCCAGGAAGGAAGACGCTCCCTTCATGGTATGAGCCGCCCTGAATATTTTATTCAGCAGATCAAAATCATTCTTTCTGTTCTCAAGTTCAATAAGATCCTGATCGAGGCTTTCAATTATTTCATCGGTTTCAAGAATAAAATCCTGGACAAGGTCCTGCATTTCGTTTGCGTTGTTCATGGCGTCCTCCAAATCTTACTGACCGAACTCTTTGAGGAGCTCGTCAACAAGATTCTGGTCCTTAAGAAGGTCTTTTTTATCTTTTATCATATCAAGCATCTGTACATCAATTTTGTTCTCTTTCACGCCGAACATAAGAACGAGGTGAGCGAGTCTTTCCTGAAGGTCGTAGATTATTTTAACAAGTTTATCTATCTTTTGCTTGGTGATATCCTGAAATTCCAGAGAGGCGATAATGTCGAAGCATGTATCCTGTCCTCCCAGAGCTTTGTCCCGCAGTCTGTCGATTATTCCGCCGGCCTGGCTGAACTGTCCTGCGGCCACCTGATTTTTAATGGTCTGAATATTTTCTCTGATGTCGTCTGTTATAAAATTGATTTTATCCACACAGGAGAGAACGTTCTCCGATGCGGTTTTTGAATCTGCTATTATTGCTTTAAGGGTGTCTTCGAATCCGGGGAGGTCTTCATAGCTGTCTTCCACCGTATCGTACACTGTTTTCAGCTTGTTTACGGCTTCGCTGAAATACTGAGCGATATGATAGAGTTCGTTTTCAGCGTTTACGTCAACGCCGGCAACGTCATATTTTCCTTCGTTGATACATCTGGCGATATCCAGAAGTTCATTAATATCTTTGTAACCGGACATATTACAGTCCCAGAAGTTTGTTCACCTTCTCCTGAAGAGTATCCGGTGTGAAAGGTTTTACAACATAGTTGTTTACACCGCTGCGCAGCGCAGTCAGGATATCTTCTTTGGCGGCTTCTGTAGTAACCATAAGAATGGGGGTCTCTTTGTATTCGTCCTTCGCTCTGAGTGTTTTTACGAAGGTCAGACCATCCATTTCAGGCATGTTCCAGTCGGTGATTATCAAATCAACTTCGTTTTTAGCAAGGACATCAAGACCTTCCACTCCGTTGCCCGCTTCAAGAACGTTCGTGAAGCCGAGTTTTGTGAGTGTATTTTTGATGATCCTGCGCATCGTTGAAGAATCGTCCACTGTTATAATCACATGGTCGTAAGCCATTATAGGATCCTCCACCTGTTTATCTACTATATATTATTTCCAAAACAGTTGTTACTGTCAATCTTTTAATTTCTTTATTCTTTCGGCACGGCTGACAATTTCTTTAATTCTGAAGCCGAAATAACCGTCGACGATGACAACTTCACCCCGTGCGATGACTTTGTTGTTAATTACAAGTTCAACAGGTTCGTCAGCGGATTCGTCCAGTTCTATTATGTTTCCGGAGCCCATTGTTAGTATATCCTTTAAAAACATATTGGTCGAACCCATTTTTACACTTACGGGAACATCAATATCAAGAAGCAGGTCCAGGTTGCCGGGGGTATGGTGGCTTCCGCCCCCTCCGCCGAGGTCGGGAATATGCACACCCTCATCGTCAGGGAACTTGAATGCGGCTCCGAAATCGGGTTCGTCGGAGAGTCCGGCCCCTGCGGAACCGCCTTTTGAAAAGGCATTCAGCAGTGCGGCATCAGTAAAGAAACGGAAGGTGGTCTTTGTTGAGCCGATGCTTATTGCGGCATCGACTATCATATATTCATCCGCCTGAAACAGTGCAGGCGCATCGTTAACCATAACATCGTCTATCCTGAAGGAAACCTTAGTTCCGGTCTTCTCCTCAACAGGAACACTGCATGCGGCAAGCATCTGCGAGGTAAGCTCTTTTATTGCGTCCTTGTCGTCCGGTTCAAGACTGTCCTTGCCCGGTTCGTCCATCATCATCATAAGGTTTGTCATATATGTGATGTCAACGGTGTTGAACATCAGACCCGCTTCAGTTCCGGTTTTCTCCTCTGTGGCGAGGATGAGCGTCTGCTCTTCGTAGCCTCCGGAGAGGTCTTCCGGCCCTGCCGAGCTGACCTGCGCAAAGGAGACCGAGATATCCTTGTCGAACATGCTGTCCAGAGTGTTCTGGAAAACGGATGCAAGGACATCGGTGAAATTTGTATGTCTGCTGTCACTCAGCGGTGTTTTCATCGTTGTTCTCCGTTAAAAATTCGGTAATTTTCACAGCCTTCTTAACCCCGAGGGTGCCCACGGTTCCCATGAATTTCTTTTTGTTGTTCAGGAAAATCTCGCAGGGCTTTTCGCTTTTTACCTTGAACATGATGAGATCCCCTTTGGAAAGCTCAAGGATATCCTCAATGCTCAGTTTGCTGTGACCCATGTATACGTTTGTGCTTATTTCGGTGTCGTTCAGGATGCCAAGAATTTCGTGCTCGTTGTCGCCGACAGCTCCTTTCTTGGAGCCTATCAGCCAGTCGGTGGAGCTTATTTTGCCCAGTACCGGCTCAAGAACGATTGCGGGGATGCAGAGGTTCATCATGCCCAGCACCTCGCCGAACTTGACCTCGAACACCACCAGAATGACGACCTCGTTCTGGGAAACGATCTGAATGATGTGGGGGCTGTTTTCCGACAGTTCCTTCTTCATTCTTATATTGGGGATGATCTGCCTCCAGACCTCTTCAAGGTCTTTCAGTATGAGGCTAAGGATTCCGTCCATGATATGCTGTTCAAGGGTGGTCAGTTCCCTTGTGTTGAAAAGGGGCTTGCCTGTTCCTCCCAGCAGTTTGTCAACTATGGGGAAAACCAGAGAGGGGTTGATCTCAAGGACTGTGTTTCCCTCCATGGGTATCATGCTGATGATGTTGAAGCTGGTGGGGTCGGGCAGCGACATAAGGAACTCGCCGTAGGTCATCTGGTCAACGGATGTAAGGGTAATGTCCGTTATGGTTCTCAGGTAGTTTGAGAGCGTGGAAGAGAAGTTTCTGGCGAATTTATCGTGGAGGTTGCGTATTGAGCGCAACTGTTCCTTGCTGACCCGGTCGGGTCTGCGGAAGTCGTATACGGATATTTTCTTGGGGACGAAGTCCAACTGTTCAACAGTATCATCCGACATCTCGTCGTCTGTCGATACTGTGGACAACAGGGCGTCAATCTCCTCCTGACTAAGAATATCCGCCATTAATCACCCTTCACTTGCAGTATGCCACTATGCGCTGGTAGATTTCGTCCAGCGGAACGACCTCGTCATGAATGTTTGCCTCGACAACCGCTCTGGGCATGCCGTAGACCACGCAGGAAGCTTCGTTCTGGGCTATTACGTTTCCGCCTTTCAGCTTAAGCAGCTGAAGTCCTTTCATTCCGTCTGAGCCCATTCCTGTCATGATAACCCCCAGCGCATCCCTTCCGATGTTTTCGGCCACGGATGCGGCAGTGACATCGACACTGGGTATGTGGAGCGAGTTTGCAGGTTCGGGGCTTAATTCAGTATAATAATGGACTCCCATTTTTTTAAGTTTCAGGTGTATGCCGCCTTTGGCGATGTACACAGTGTTGGGTTCCAGCTGTTCCTTGCCCTGCGCCTCCACAACGTGCACCTTGCTGAGAGAGTCGAGTCTCTGGGCGAGGGATTTTGTGAAGTTGGGGGGCATGTGCTGAACCACCAGCACAGGAACGCCGAGATCCGCAGGAAGCATGGGAATAACCTTTTGCAGAGACTGGGGGCCGCCGGTTGATGTGCCTATTATGACCAGTTTCTTTTTAGAGGTTATTTTGGGCGCCGCTCTGGTGATCAGCGGTGCGGCCGGAGCAGCAATGCCCGAGGGGGCTATGGGCTTTCTGACGGTGCGGGCGAAGAAAGCCTTTCTTCTGCCGAAGTTTTTTATCTTCTCACGCAGGTCGTCTTCTATCTTGAGTACGCCGAAGCTGGCAAAAGATTTATCTTTGGGAATAAAGTCCACCGCACCCAGATCCAGGGCGCGCAGGGTCGCTTCCGCTCCCTCTGTGGTGAGCGAGCTGACCATGATAACGGGAAGAGGGTTCTCAGCCATTATCTTTTCAAGGGCGGTGAGTCCGTCCATTCTGGGCATCTCGATGTCCAGAGTGACCACGTCGGGCTTCAGTGTTTTAACTTTTTCTATTGCTTCGATGCCGTTGCTGGCTGTGCCAACCACCTGAATGTCCGGGTCTTTGGCGAGCATGCCTTCAATGGCCTTACGCATGAAGGCCGAATCATCAACAACAAGCACAGTGATTCTATTCATAAAACTCCCTCAGTCTCTTCTGAAGTTTGGCCGCCGCCGCAGAGTGGATCTGCGACACACGGGATTCGGTGATGCCGAGAACCTCAGCTATCTCCTTCATAGTGAGCTCCTCATAATAATACAGAGAGACCACATATTTCTCTTTTTCATTGAGTGCGTCTATCTCTTCGGCCAGTTTGTCCACCAGCCTGTTGCGCACTGTTTCGTCTTCGGGGGTCAGGCCTGCGAAGCGGATGAAATCCACCATCGTGCTTTCGCCGTCAGGACCTATGGATTCGTCGAGACTTAAGAGCTTGTCGTTTTCCATAAGCTCCTGAAGCCTGTGCACCTCGGTTTCGGTGAAGTCGCTGTTTTTAACGATATCCTCCACACTGGGCTTAGTTCCGGAGTGTCTGTAGTGGCTTTCCATGTGCCTTTCAAGCTGTTTCAGCCTTGTGCGCACGTTTCTGGGGAGGAAATCGAGGTTGCGCAGGGTATCAAGGATAGCTCCTTTGATACGCCTTTCGCCGTATGTATAGAAATTTACGTTTCTGTCTTTGTCAAACCTTTCCAGAGACTCTATGAGCCCCAGACAGGCGGAGGAATAGAGGTCGTCAACATCCACGCTGTCAGGAAGAGTTGTGCTGATCCGGAGAACCCACGACTTGATTCTCGGCATGAACTCCGAAATTATCTGGTCCTTCTCTTCTCTGCTGAATTTGTTGCCGGATGCAGACTCGTATGGCGTCACATTATCTTCCTGAAGTTAATTAGTATCCGGTCTATCATAAAGAACAGACTCTTTGCAATCATGTAAATCGCAAAGAACATTATAATGTCCCTTATCATATAAGTCAATTTTACATCAAAAATTATGAATTTCACCACAAATGAGGTGATGAACACCGTTGAAGACAAAAGCAATGCCATTTCTCTGTAAGATAGATTCATACCGTCCTCCGTATGATCCGGCTCACCTGAATACGCCTTTCAGCTTCTCGTAGAGATTCTGTTTTTTCAGCTCGATGTCCAACTGCCCTGTTATTTTCTTTGCGATGGGCAGAAGGTCTTTGACATAGGGTGAGGTGGGAGCGAGTATGCATATGGGTTTCTGGCTTTTGACAGACTTTATAAGTGTCTTGTCCTCCCGCAGATATCCCAGCAGCGAAAGCTCCACGTTCAGGAACTTCTGAGCGACGTTTTTCATGCTCTCAAAAATCCCCTTAACCCCTGCGACATCGTCCACCCTGTTGAGAACAAAGTGGATCTCCTGAATGCCGTACTGAAAATGAACGACCTTCATAAAAGCGTATGCGTCGGTTATTGCGGTTGGTTCGGGTACTGTCAGCACGATGACCATGTCCGCAATGGAGGTGAACCTTATCACGTTTTCGGAGATACCCGCACCTGTGTCGAACAGAATGAAGTCATACTGTCCGTCAAGCAGAACGAAAATATCCAGAAGCTTGTCGTGCTCCTGTTCCGACAGATTCGAAAGCTCCACAAAGCCGCTTGAGGCGGGAATCACATCCACGCCGTAAACATTGCGCTTTATGATCTCGTTAAGAGCAACCTCCCCCGTCAGATACTTTCTGATAGAGGCTGAAACACTGATATTGAGCAGAATGTCAACGTTGGCCAGTCCGAGATCTGCGTCGAAAACAAGGACTTTTTTGCCTAGCTGAGCCAGCAGACATGCGAGGTTAACGGCAAAATTTGTCTTGCCGACTCCCCCTTTTCCGCTGGATATAGAGAGGTACGTTGCCTTTCTGTTCTGCTCCCATGCTTTCTTTCGCAGGCTGTGTGCCTGATCCGTCATTTATCGCTCCATAGGGACGGTATCTCTCTGAGCACCTGAGAAGCAATTTTCCTGCCATCAGGTATCTCCATGTCGTCCGGTACATTTTGTCCTTTAGATAAAAGCATAATAGGTGTCTTCTTTTTTATGGGAAGGTTTATCAGCGGGCCGAAATATTTGGTTTCGTCCAGCTTTGTGAAGATCGTGTACTCAGGCATCAGCTTCGAATATCTGTCGAAGGTATCCGAAAGCTCCTGATGGTTGCAGCTCATTGAGAGCACCAGCGCAACCTTTATCAGCGGGCTGACCTCAAGGAATTTCCGCAGGTCGCCTATCTGTTCGTTGTCGAACTGGCTTCTGCCCATTGAATCGATGAAAACGTATTCAAAATCCTTGCATTCGTAGATTATCTTTTCAAGCTCATTGGGGGACGATGCCACCCGCAGGGGTATGCTGACTATCTCCGCATAGTTCTTGAGCTGTTCAACGGCTCCGATACGGAAATTGTCTATGGTTATGAGTGCGACGGACTTTTTAAGCTGAAGGCTCAGGTTTGCCGCTATTTTTGCTATGGTTGTGGTCTTGCCAACGCCTGTGGGGCCGACAAGAGCAAGCACCTTCTGCTTAAGGCTTGAGAAATAGTCCTTTTCCAGCGGCACAAGGTCGCCCAGAAGCTGAACGGAGAGGTTTTTTACCTGATTGCGGGTGAGTCCCGCCGCCGCACGCTTCTCTATTTTCTTAAGAAACTTGTAGGCTATGTCGTCATCCACGCCGTTTTTCAGCAGTATGTTGTAAAATTCCAGAACGGGCTGAGCCAGATCCACCACAAAGTTCTCCTTCATGCCGGATTTGATCTCCATCATCTGTCTTTTAATCTCGGATATATCGTTTATAAGCCCTTCAAAGCGGTTAAGCCCCAGAGCGTTTATAACTTCGGAAATCCTGTCCGTCTCCGACCTTTCGGGAGCGGCAGGTGAAGCAGAGGGTGCGGTTGCCGGGCGGAACTGAGGCTTGTAGGTCTTTGCGAAGGGATCGTCCTGAACAACGGTCTTTCCCACCGTCTTCCTTGCGCTGATAACCCTTTCGTCATCCTCTATTCCGACAGTCACCTCTATGATAGGGCGCGAGAAAAGACCGAAGCTGTTGTTCTTCACCACCTTGCGGGTGGAGAGGATCATGGCTTCCGGCCCCAGCTCTTCCTTTATGAGTTTCATGGCCTCTTTCATATCGAAGACTTCGTACTTCTTTATCCTCATATTTCAATCTCCAGCATTCCGAGGCTCTCGATCCTTACGCTGTCGCTTATCTCATTATGGGACATAATATTGATGTTGTGTACAAACTTTTCAACAAATCTTCTCATGGGCAGCCTTATGGGCGGCGAGATGATTAGAACGGGGGGCAGTCCCTTGCCGACGCACTGGTCGCACTTGCCGATTATAGCAGACAGAATTTTTTGCGCAACAGACGGGTCGATGACAATCTCCTGACCGTCGTCGCCTTTCTGGAGGCTGGCCGCAAGAAGCTGTTCGACCTTTGAGGGCAGGGTGAAGACATACAGTTTTCCGTCCGCCGCAACAAAGCTCTCGGTTATCTGACGTTTAAGTATGGTTCGAACCCGCTCTGTGAGGAAGTCGGGATGTTTGTTCTGCATTCCGTAGGTGGCCAGAATCTCCATTATGGTCTGGAGGTTTCTGATGGATACACGCTCTTTGAGCAGTGCCTGAAGCACACGGTTCACCGTACCCAGATCGAGTATTCCCGGAACAACGTCGTCCACCAGTTTGGGATATTTCTCTTTCAGTTTGTCCAGAAGTTCCTGAGTCTCCTGTCTGCCCAGCAGTTCATATGCGTTGGACTTTATAATTTCGGTGAGATGCGTTGCTATGACAGTCGAGGGGTCGACAATGGTACATCCCTCAACCTCCGCCATATCCTTAACGGGTTCATCAACCCATTTTGCCTCAAGTCCGTATGCGGGTTCCTTGGTGGGGATTCCGTCAAAATTGGCTACACTGCCTTCGGGGTTCATTATCAGGAACTTGTCGGGGAAAATGAATCCGCTGTTTATCTTAACGCCTTTCAGCATGACCGAGTAGCCGTTGGCATCCAGCTGAAGGTTGTCACGGATACGCACCGGAGGAACAATGAAGCCCATCTCCAGAGCGAGCTGACGGCGAATGGCCTTTATACGGTTAAGCAGTGTTCCGCCCTGCGCCGCATCAACAAGGGGAATAAGCGCAAATCCGATCTCCAGCTCCAGAATATCCATCTCCAGTAGACTTTTTACCTCGTCCTCTTCGGCCACAGGCGCTTTTTCTTTCTCCGTTGCGGCCTTTTCCTGCTCTTTTTCTTTCTCCTGTGTCTGAACTCTGCTCAGACGTGAGAGGTATATGAAAAGAGCACCCAGAAGAATGAACGATATCTTGGGCATGCCGGGTATAATAGCGAAGAACAGCAGGATACCGCCTGTTATTCCCATAACTTTTGCGCTGTTGAAAAGCTGACCGTAAAGCTGGTTGGACAGGTCGCCGCCTGATCCGGCACGGGAAACGATAAGACCTGCGGCTGTGGATATTATCAGAGATGGGATCTGAGATACCAGACCGTCGCCTATGGTGAGGATGGTGTAGCGTTCGGCCGCCTCCATAATCTCCATTCCGCCCATGATAACACCGATGGCAAGACCTGCGATGATGTTGATGGCGGTAACGATAAGTCCTGCAACGGCATCGCCCCGTACAAATTTACTCGCACCATCCATAGAACCGTAGTAGTCGGCCTCCTTCTGGATGTCGATACGCTTCTGTCTGGCTTCGTCTTCGTTTATGAGACCTGCGTTCAGGTCGGCATCAATGGACATCTGCTTTCCGGGCATGGCGTCCAGTGTGAATCTGGCTGCAACTTCGGCGATACGGGTTGAACCCTTTGTGATAACCATGAAGTTGATGATGATAAGTATCAGGAATATGATAATACCGACGGCATAGTTCCCGCCGATAACAAACTGTCCGAAAGCACGGATAACTTCACCCGCCGCATCCTCTCCCTCATATCCGTGGAGAAGAATAACCCTTGTGGTTGCAACGTTCAGCGACAGCCTGAACAGCGTTACTATCAGAAGTACTGTCGGAAACGTTGAAAACTTAAGGGGCTGGTCGGCGTGTATCGCCACCATCAGAATTATGATGGACAGCGCCACGCTGAGGGTCAGCAGCAGGTCGAGCAGAATAGGGGGCACGGGCAGAATCATCACGGCGATTATGGCCATGAAGAATACTGAGAACGAGATCTCCTTCTGCTTAAGTATGTTCAAATATTCAGAAGCTGCTGCCATTTACCTTCCTTTTGCTGTTTATATGCGGCGCATTACTGCGTCAGTTTTCCCTCGGAACTGCTCACATACCTGTGCGTATGCTCGCAGCCCTCTCGGGAGAGCCTTCCTTGTGCTGCTTGCATCTAAACAGCAAGTGTTGCCGATTTATATACTTCGTTCTGCGGCGTCATATTCCGTTCGCTCGCAACACATACTTAAACGTATGCTTTTGCTCGTCTTACAGAATCTTCCTTGCATAACTTGCATCTAAACAGCAAGTCTAAATGCTATGCTGAAACCGCCCCCTCCTTTGTCAAAGGAGGGCCGGGGTGGATTTTCTTATAGTCTGTTCTTGAACTTGTCAACCAGAGCAAGGATTTCCGCAACTGCTTTGAACAGATTTTCGGGTATTTCCTCCCCTATGTCAACCGTTTTGAAAAGTGAGCGTGCCACGGGCGGATCCTCGTGGATAAGTATGCCGTTCTCCTTGGCAACTTCCCGGATGCGAAGCGCCATAAGCCTCTGACCTTTAGCAAGGCAAATGGGTGCTCTGTCCTGCCCGATGTTATACCGGAGGGCTACCGCATAGTGGGTCGGGTTTGTGACCACAACGTCGGCCTTGGGAACGTCCTCCATCATCCTCTGGCGGGCCAGGTCTCTCTGAGCTTTGCGTATCCGCTGTTTGATCTGCGGATCCCCTTCCATCTGCTTATGTTCGTCCTTGACCTCCTGTTTGGTCATCTTCAGGTCCTGCTTGTGCTGATAGCGCACATACATGTAGTCCAGAAGAGCCATTATCAGCGTCATGAGGCCTATTTTCCACAGCAGTTCATACATAAGCTCGCCGAAAAACTCAATGATGTCCATTATGTCCGCATCGGCGAGGGTTACTATGGTCTCCATTTTGCCCTTTACGATGTAATAGGCGAACCAGCCGATGATGAATATTTTAAAAATCGATTTAAAAAGCTCCACCAGACTCTTTTTTGAAAAGAAGCGGCCGAAGCCTGTGAAGGGGTTTATTCTGTCCCATTTCAGCTCCAGAGCCTTGGGGGTGAAAACAAAACCCACCTGCATCACGTTTGCGGCGATGGATATTATCAGCAGAAGTGCCATGAGCGGAGCCACTATGATTCCGACCTCTTTGACCGTGAACACAAGGATGGCCATCAGGTTGTCAACTGTGATGTTGTGGTCTCTGACGGTGAGCATCTCACGCATCAGCCTTCCCATGCCTTTCATAAAATAAGGGCCGTAAAAATGCATGAAGATAGCGCCGCCCAGCAGAATTATTGCGGTGGCAAGTTCACGGCTTTTAGGTATATTCCCTTCGGCAGCGGCATCTGAAAGCCGCTTACCGGTCGGGTCTTCGGTCTTGTTTTCGTCGGCCATTCTATAAATACCTTATGAGGTTTGCGACCTCTTCGAAATACCTGTGGAGGAGTTTTTCGTAAACGATATAAAAATAACTCATACCCATGGCCATGACCGACATTCCTACCGCTATCTGAATGGGAAAACCCACCATCATGATGTTAAGCTGAGGGACCATTCGCCCCATTATGCCCATAACAAGCTGAAGAATAAGCAGTGTTATGAGAACCGGAGCGGTTATTTTAAGAGCTGTGACGAATATCATCGAGAACAGCTTGGTCAGATAAAGAAATGCGTTGGGGTCTACGGGATAAATCCCCACGGGCAGCGTTTCAAAGGATGCCCTGATTGCCTGAATGACCAGATAGTGCCCCCCGACGGCGATGAAGATAAGCAGCATGGCGATGTTGAGAAACTGGGAGATGATGGAAATTGATATGTTCGCCTGAGGGTCGAAAACGTTCACCACGCCGAAGCCCATCTGGGTTCCGATTATCTGTCCGCCCATCTGAACGCCTATGAAAATAAGGTGCGCCAGCATTCCGATGCAGACGCCCAGCATAATCTCTTTCGCTATCATCATGATGAGCATGGGGCCGGTGGGGTCGGAGATATCCAGTTTCTTGACGGACGTATAGACTATCATCGCATAGATGAGTGAAAACAGCATGCGGATATGCGGTTTGATGACGTTGCTGCCGAACACCGGAGCGGTACTCATTATGGCGGCGGTGCGTATCATCACCAGCAGAAAAGTTATGAATACGGAAGTATCGTTCAGGAATTCAAACATGCCATATTCTATTGCCAGTCGGGAATAATTACAATGGATTTCAGGAAAAAACACTTTCAATTGTTTTTATGTTATGTAAAATAGTAAGCATAATATTTTTTCTGCTTAACTTTTATGAGGTTTTAATTGTCCAGAACAGGCTTTGACGACGCATGCAGAATGCTGGCAGAGGCAGATTTTTACGAATTGGCACAGCTGGCGGACGACACAAGGAAGAGGCTTCACCCCGAAGGTGTGGTGGCCTATGTAATAGACAGAAACATAAACTACACAAACATATGCACCTGCAAATGCTCCTTCTGCGCCTTTTACAGGGATGCGGAGGACGACGGGGCGTATGTGATCAGTAAGGAACTGCTGAAAGATAAGATAGATGAGACGAAATCCCTCGGCGGAACACAGATTCTGCTTCAGGGCGGTCTGCATCCGGATCTGGGCATAGAGTTCTACGAGGACATGCTCTCCTTCATCAGGGAGCAGGGGGTCTGGATACACGGTCTTTCGGCGCCGGAGATAAACCACATCGCAAAACTGGAGAATCTGTCTGTTGAGGAGACCATAAAAAGGCTGGTCAAGGCCGGACTGAACTCAATTCCCGGTGCGGGAGCTGAGCTTCTGGTTGATTCCGAGCGCAGGCTGGTCAGCCCCAACAAGATATCTTCCGACAAGTGGCTCTCTGTGATGGAGACAGCACACGGACTGGGTCTTAAGACCACAGCAACCATGATGTTCAAAAAGACAGATAAAGTTGAGCATATCATCGAGCATTTTGATAAAATAAGAAGTGTACAGGACAGAACCGGAGGTTTCACTGCGTTCATTCCCTGGCCGTATCAGCCGGCGAACACCGAACTGGGCGGCGAGAACGTATCCGCTGTGGAATATCTCAGGCTCCTTGCAGTTGCAAGGATATATCTGGACAACGTACCGAACATTCAGGTTTCGTGGGTGACACAGGGGCCTAAGATCGGTCAGACTGCATTGCGTTTCGGCGGAAACGACTTCGGAAGCCTCATGATAGAGGAGAACGTTGTTGCGGCCTGCGGCGTAGGCTTCCGCATGAGTATTGAAGAGATAAACAACAACATCCGCAAGGCAGGTTTCAGACCCGCCCAGAGGGATATGGAATATAACATCCTGAGGTATTTCGACTGAAAAAAGATCTGCTGGAAGTCCTTGTAGAGATTTCCGAAAAGATGAACAGCATGTTTGAGCTGCATAACCTGCTTCCGGCTATAATCACCATAGCTAAGGAATATCTGGGGGTTAAGCGTATCTCTCTGATGCTCATAGAGGATGATTATCTGAAAATGTATGCCCACGCCGGTTTCGAGGTGGATCAGAGCAGTGTCAACATCCGTCTGGGCGAGGGAGTGGCCGGAAAGGTCGCCAAGACCGGAATAGAGGTCACAGCCAATAAATCTGATATCGTCAAGGAAGTTCTGGGATATCAGGCCTCGTCGTTCATGTCCGTTCCTCTGAAAAAGGGGGACAAGGTTCTCGGTGTTCTTAACCTGACTGACAAAGAGGACGATTTTTTCACCGAAGAGGATGTGAAGATAGCCCGCTATATCGCATCCCAGTGTGCGCTGGGTGTCGACAGGTTCAACCTGTACAGCGATATGCGCAAAAGCGAGAACCTGCGTGTGATAGGGATGCTTAACTCGTCCATTGCCCACGACATTAAGAATCTGCTGAATATTGTTCAGTCCTATCTTGAACTTATGGCTCTTGAAAAAGATATAAAACCTGAAATGCAGGAGTATATAGACGCAATCCATTCGGAGGTTAAGCGTATCCACGGTCTTACAATGGATATTCTGGACTTCTCGCGTCAGCGTGTTTCAATGGCCATTGAAACCTTCCCGCTGGCGGAATTATTTGATGAAATAAGAAAACATGCTAATATTATGACCAGGGACACTGCCATAAGTGTTGAGGTATCAGTTTCGGACGATATTATAATGACAGTGGACAGAGGCAAGATTTTCAGAGTTATTTTCAATCTTGTGTCTAATGCAATAGACGCTCTGTCCGTAAGCGGAAAAGTTACGCTTTCTGCTGTTAAAGACGGCGAATACTGTGTCATAAGGGTGAAGGACACAGGAAAGGGAATAAGCAGCGACAACCGGAAAAAGCTGTTTCAGCCGTTCTTTACGTCAGGAAAAGCGAAAGGAACAGGACTGGGGTTGGCCATCGTAAAGATGATTGTGGAAGCTCATTGCGGGACTATCGATGTAGATTCGGAGGAAGGGGTGTTCACCGAATTTACCGTAAGGATACCATACGACTATGAATCTGTTAAAGAACTACACAGGCAGAGATGAAAAAGAAGTAATTAAGCTTCTGACCACCAGATACAAACTGGACATCGCTGATTTTATCACATCCAGAGACGACAGCGGCAGGATAATCATAAAGATTATCTCTGAGAAATCTGTGTCTCCGGCTATAGAGGTCGCTGTTTCGCCTGACTCGCTTAAGGCGTATCTGAACGTTTATCCCGGAATCAATACTCAGGAGATAGTATCCACGGACGACATAATGGGTCTTCTTCAGCAGGAGATGATAACCGTTAATGTTAACCGTGAAGCCATAAACAATATCGTGCGTCTGGCAGGAGAGGGCGGAATATCTGAAAAAGTCCTTATTGCCGAGGGCGTTGAGCCTATTTCAGGAAAAGATGCGAACATAATTCTTAACTTTGAACCTGTTAAGAATAAGCCGAGGATCCTTAAGAACGGAAAAGTTGACTACAAGAACGTTGACAACATAAGGGTTGTTAACGAAGGCGATCTTCTGCTTACGAAAAAACCTGCTACGGCAGGCGTTCGCGGACTTACTGTATACAACACTGAACTGCCGGCAGAACCGGGAGTTGAAACCGAGATATATTCCGGCGACGGTGTCCGTTCTGAAAACAACGGAACTCAGTTCTATGCGAAATCTGACGGCTGTGTCACCTTTGAACGCAACACTTTAGAGGTCAGCCCCGTATATACCGTGCGGGGAGATGTTGACTACGGCACAGGAAATATAGTATTCAACGGTAGCGTGTATATCAAGAACGACGTGCTTGCCAACTTTTCGGTGAAGGCCGAAAAGGACATATTCGTGGAGGGAGTATGTCAGGATGCGGAGCTTATCAGCGGAGGGAACATCGTTGTCAGGCTTGGTGTCCGGGGCGAGGGCAAGAGTGTTATTAAGGCGAAAGGCGATATTTTCGTAGGATATGTTGAAAATGCCCTTGTGGAAGCGAGGGGAAATATCGAGATTATGAAATACGCCTACAACTGCAGGCTTAGAGCCGGCGGATCCATAGAGGCGGTTAAAGACCCGGGGATAATTGCCGGAGGCGAGGTCACAGGTTTTTCCGAGATCAAGATGATTCAGGCCGGAACAGTAGGCAACTCACGCTTTACCATAAGTGTCGGCACGAAATTCTATTTCGAGAACGAACTGCAGGAGCTAAAACTCAGCAAAGACAAGTTTCTGGAGAACAAATCGAAAATAGACGAGTTTCTCGGCGGGGTAAATCTTAAGAAGAAAGAGGTTCTGGAAAACCCGAAGGTTAGGCAGCTGATAGCCCTCAGAAAGCAGCTGGATGCCAAGATAGCGGCGGCTGATGCGGCAATGCAGAAGCTGATCAAAGAGGCTCACCACCCCAGACCAAGACTTAAGGTTTTGAATGAACTATACGGCGGCATAGACGTTCAGGTATACAGAGAAAGAGTATCAATCAGGGAGAATCAGAAAAATATGGTCTACATGTTCGATGATAAGTATCAGAAGATTCAGGCCATATCTCTGGAAGACAAAGACTGGAATGATGAATGACCATATAATTATAAAAGGGGCGAGGCAGCACAATCTCAAGAATATCAATCTGAATATTCCTAAAAACAGACTGGTGGTTATAACCGGAGTTTCCGGTTCCGGAAAATCCACTCTTGCCTTTGACACTCTCTACGCAGAGGGTCAGAGACGCTATGTGGAATCACTTTCGGCCTATGCCCGTCAGTTTCTTGAGCTTATGGAAAAACCGGATGTGGATTCAATTGATTATCTGTCCCCCGCAATCAGCATCGAACAGAAATCCATCAGCAGAAACCCCCGCTCCACAGTGGGAACTATCACTGAAATCTACGACTACATGCGTCTGCTCTGGGCAAGAGCGGGCAGGGTACACTGCTACAGCTGCGGCCAGGAAGTAGCCAGCTATACCGTTCAGCAGATAGTCGACCGTATAATGGCTCTGGGCGAAGATGCGAAGGCGGAGCTTCTGGCTCCTGTCATCCGCGGCAAAAAGGGCGAATACAAAAAACTTTTCGAAAAACTGCTTAAGGACGGATATGTCCGTGCATACGTCGACGGTGAGATGAAGAGGCTGGAAGAGCCCATCGAACTGGACAAGAACGTTAAGCACAGCATTTCCGTTGTCATAGACCGTATCAAGATAAAAGAAGGCATAAAGCGCAGGCTGACAGACTCGGTTGAAACTGCTCTCAGGCTGGGCGAAGGCCTCTGCGAGGTCTCCACCGACGACGGAGTGACCCTCTATTCACAGAACTTCACCTGCCCCCACTGCGACATCAGCATCGAAGAGGTTGAGCCAAGAAGTTTTTCGTTCAACAACCCTTTCGGCGCATGCCCCGAGTGCGAAGGTCTCGGAGAAATGCAGGTCTTCGATATAGATTCCATAGTGCCCGATCCCAGACTCAGTGTCCGTGAAGGAGCTTTGAAGCCCTGGGAACAGTTCGATAATTTCCACTACTACAATACACTTGTGGCTCTTTCCGAACAGTTCGGAATAGACATGAACAAACCCTTCGGCTCCCTTGACAAAAAGCATCAGGAGATCCTGCTGAACGGCATGGAAGAACCTGTTAAGCTCTACACTTTTAAGGGTGATAAAAAGATACCCTATGAGAAAAAATTCACCGGAGTCTGCGGCTATCTTAAAGAGAAGCTCTACACAGGCACAATGGCGGATAAAGAGTTCGCAAAGCAGTTCATGTCGTCGCAGGACTGCCCCTCATGCCGTGGGGCGAGACTCAAGAGAACCAGCCTTGCGGTGCGTGTCGGCGGCAGGAACATTGCTGAAGTATCCGCAATGAACGTAAAGGAATCTCTGGATTTCTTTACAGCTCTGGAATTTGACGGCTTCATAAAAGAAGTGGCCGAAAAAATTATTACAGAGGTTAAGCGCAGACTGGCCTTCCTGAATGACGTAGGTCTGAGCTACATTACCATAGAGAGAAAATCCGCAACCCTTTCCGGCGGCGAGGCACAGCGTATCAGGCTTGCAACCCAGATAGGCTCGGGGCTTACGGGCGTGCTGTATGTTCTGGATGAACCCAGCATAGGCCTTCACCAGCGTGACAACGATATGCTCATCGAAACCCTTAAAAACCTGAGGGATATCGGCAACACGGTCATAGTTGTCGAACACGACGAGGACACCATTAATGCGTGCGACTTCGTTATTGATATGGGGCCGGGTGCAGGAAGAAAGGGCGGCGAGGTTGTCTTCACCGGACATCCGGAAAAACTCCGCCACAGCGAGGAATCACTCACGGGCATGTATATGTCCGGCCGAAGGATGATTGAGGTTCCCGCCAAGCGCAAGAAACCGGACGGCAGATACCTTGAACTGAAAAATGCCACTGAGCACAACCTCAGAAACGTCAGCGTAAAGATTCCTCTGGGGCTGATGGTATGTGTTACAGGCGTTTCAGGTTCCGGCAAATCGACATTGATAATGGACACCCTTCAGGCTGCCCTGAAAAAGAGTCTGCTGGGAACAAATATAAAGACAGGGGCGTATGAAAGCCTTACTGGTGTTGAATATCTGGATAAGGTGATAGACATCGACCAGTCGCCCATAGGCAGAACCCCACGCTCCAACCCTTCGACCTACACCAGTCTTTTTTCGGACATCAGGGAGCTTTTCGCAAT
The DNA here is from genome assembly GCF_004339245.1 of Seleniivibrio woodruffii. Lineage (NCBI taxonomy): Bacteria > Pseudomonadati > Deferribacterota > Deferribacteres > Deferribacterales > Geovibrionaceae > Seleniivibrio > Seleniivibrio woodruffii. The sequence goes on along the minus strand of NZ_SMGG01000003.1, from coordinate 236,345 downwards.
GACCCCCGATGCGAAACTGAGGGGCTACAAAATAGGCCGTTTCAGCTTCAACGTTAAGTCCGGCCGCTGCGAAACCTGTCAGGGTGAGGGATACATCAAGATAGAGATGCATTTCCTGCCCGATATGTACGTTAAATGCGACTCATGCCACGGTAAAAGATACAACCGTGATACCCTTGATATCAAATACAAGGGCAAGAGCATTGCGGACGTTCTGGACATGACCGTTAATCAGGCATTTGAGTTTTTCGAAAATATTCCGAAACTATGTAATAAGCTCGCAGTTTTAAAAGACGTAGGCCTCGGCTACATAAAGCTGGGTCAGCCGGCAACCACTCTTTCCGGAGGGGAAGCCCAGAGGGTGAAGCTCTCGAAAGAGCTGATGAAGAAACCCACAGGCAAAACCGTTTATATCTTTGACGAACCCACCACGGGTCTGCACTTTGACGATATAAACAAGCTCATAGGCATCTTTAAAAGGCTGACAGAGAGCGGAAACACCGTCATAATCATCGAGCACAACCTCGATGTGATAAAATGTGCCGACCATATCATAGACTTAGGGCCGGAAGGCGGCATTGGCGGAGGCGAAATAATCTTCGAAGGAACGCCGGAGGATTGTGCGAAGCATAAACAGTCCTTTACAGGCAAATACTTAAAAGGTAAACTGCTTTAAATGAAAAAAATCCTAATTCTCCTTTTGGTGCTGTTCTCATGTTTTGCCCTGTTTGCGGACGATGTTGACGAGTATAACTCCGCAAAAAGGGACTTTGACTATATTGAACGTTCGGACAAAGTCACAAGACGCTCCTATGTCATTGTGGCGGATAAGTTTTATAAGATATATGCTTCAGCTCCCAAGGCGGATCTGGGTGACGATTCACTCCATTATGCCGCACAGACCTACTACAGAAGCTACATGCGTTATGCCAACAGGGACGACCTGCTGAAAGCACTGCGCTACTGGCGCATACTCTCCAGCAACTACGACACGGTTCTGGCATCAAAAGCATTTCTCCAGTCCGCAAAAATATATGAAGACCAGAAGGACTATCCTTCGGCTCAGTTCATGCTGAGAAAGCTGATTGCCAGATTCCCCAGATCGGAGGATGCGGCAGAGGCAAGATCGAAACTGGACGGCATTGATGCCCAGTTTGCATCGAAAACCCCCACAGACAGAATACAGCGTCCCAGCCTCCAGCCCAAACCGCCCATAAAAGCGGAAACGGTGGCATATCAGCCCAAAGAGGAGGACACTGCTGACAAAGCTCAGTCTGCCAACAGACAGACAAGCTTCGGTGATATCAACTCAAATGTAAAAGCGACCGACGGCAAAGCGGCCGTTAAGCGTATCAGATATTTCACAACTCCGGACTACACCCGTGTGGTCATGGATCTTACAGGCAAGGTTGAGTTCGACAAACACTGGCTGAAGGCTGACCCCTCCATCCAGAAGCCGCCGAGACTCTTTATCGACCTTAACAACGTGGTCATTTCTCCTGACATTCCTCAGGATATCGAGATAAAGGACGGACTGCTCCGTTCACTCCGCTGGGCTTATAACAGACCGGGAGTTGCAAGGGTGGTTCTGGACAGCGACAACGTTCAGGATTTCACAGTGTTTGCGATGCCCGATCCGGACAGACTGGTGATAGACGTCAGCAACGCAGTGGGAAGTCCCAAACCTCCCGTTCATCAGGCCGACAGCAGACCTTCGACCCCTGCAAAGAACGAAGTTGCCTCTTCGTCCCCCGTTCCCGCCATCAAGGGCACAGGCAGTGCGGCAACACTGGCCAGCGTATTCGGGCTTAAGATCAGAAGCATAGTGATCGACCCCGGACACGGCGGAAAAGACCCCGGCGCAAGCTATTACGGAGTGAAGGAGAAGGATGTTGTTCTCGACATAGGCAAAGAGCTTTATGCTCAGCTGAAAGAGGCATATCCCAACATTGACGTATACATGACCAGAAACACAGACGTTTTCATACCCCTTGAAGAGCGTACGGCATTTGCAAACCGCAAAAAGGCCGACCTCTTTGTTTCAATTCACATAAATGCTGCCCCGAATAAGTCTGCGAGAGGCGTTGAGACCTACGTTCTGAACGTCACCAATGACAAGCGTGCTCTTGCCGTTGCGGCTCTGGAAAACCAGACCACGCAGAAATCGATGTCCGACCTGCAGGGAATCCTGAAGGATCTGATGATGAACTCCAAACTTGAAGAGTCTCTTCAGCTGGCCTCTTATGTTCAGAAGAACCTGCACGCAAACCTTTACACCGACAGCAGATACAACCTCGGTGTTAAACAGGCTCCGTTCTATGTTCTCGTAGGTGCGATGATGCCTTCGATACTTGTCGAAGCGGGCTTTGTGTCCAATCAGGACGAAGCTGATAATCTTACCAAAGAGAGCTATAGAAAAGAGATTGCAAAAGGTGTTTTTCAGGGTATAACCTCCTATATCAAACAGTTTAACGGTAATTAATTTTTTTCTGGAGACGTTATGAATCTTATGGTGCTCATACTTGCCGCTGGCAAGGGGACTCGTATGAAATCCGAGACGCCGAAGGTGCTTTTCAGGGCGGCGGGCAGACCTATGGTTGACTATGTTGCTGATGCCGCATCAGAGCTTGGTGCGGAAAGGATAAATGTCGTAATAGGCAACGGAGCGGAACTTGTTCAGAAACATCTGGCGGGCAGGGCGGAGTTCTCCGTTCAGACCGAGCAGAGGGGAACAGGTGACGCAGTTATGGCGGCCGCTGAAAGCATAAGCAGTTTCAACGGCAAGGTGCTGATACTCTGCGGCGATATGCCTCTGGTGAAACCCGAAACCCTCAAGGCGTTCATGGATGCCGCTTCAAAACATCCCGTTGCATTCATGTCTGTGAAGGTGAAAAATCCTTTCGGCTATGGAAGGGTTATCCGGGGTGTCGACGGTTCGGTCATTAAGATCGTCGAGGAGAAGGACGCCACCGAAGACGAAAAACGTGAAGATGAGATCAACACAGGAATTTATCTGTGCGACAGCAAAGAACTTCTGGCCAGACTGGAAGGGATCGACTGCGTGAACGCACAGTGCGAATATTATCTGACGGATATTGTCAAAAAGGGTGCTTTTGCATATCTTTGCAAGGATGAGAAGGAGTTTCTCGGAGTGAACAACAGAGTTCAGCTTGCCGAGGCTTCCAGAGTCCTCTGGGACAGAATAGCCGAAAAACATATGATGAACGGCGTTTCCGTCCTCGATCCCGCAACATTTTACTGCGACAGTACGGTTGAAATTGAGAACGATGTCACCATCTATCCCAACGTATTTCTGGAAGGGGATACGAAGATCGGCAAGGGGAGCATCGTTTATTCCGGAACAAGGATCAAGGACAGCGTTATCGCTGAGAATTGCGAGATAAAAGAGAATTGCCTGATAACCGACAGCCATGTTGGCGCAGAAAGCCACATAGGACCCATGGCACATCTGAGACCCGGCTCGGTGCTGAAAGGCGACAACAAGATAGGCAACTTTGTGGAGATGAAAAAGGCCTGTATGGGCGAGGGCTCAAAGGCCAGCCACCTGACATATCTGGGTGATGCCGAGATAGGAAAGGATGTCAACATAGGCTGCGGAACCATAACATGCAACTATGACGGATATAATAAATATAAGACAGTGATAGAGGACGGCGTTTTCATTGGAAGCGACACCCAGCTTGTGGCTCCGGTCACAGTGGGCAAGGGCGCACTGGTTGCCGCCGGATCGACCATCACAAAGGATGTCCCCGCCGATGCACTGGGAATAACCAGAGCAAAACAGCAGAATATGGAAGGCTGGGTATCAGCATGGAAAAAGAAGAAAGGGGTTGAATAGATATGTGCGGAATAGTGGGATACATAGGCGAACAGAACGCATCGAGCATACTGGTTGACGGTCTTACAAAACTTGAATACAGAGGCTACGACTCTGCGGGTCTCGCTCTGATGGAAAAAAGCGGGATAGAGATTGAGCGGAGCGTGGGCAAACTGATAAATCTGAAAAACCAGATAGCGCAGAAACACTTCACCGCAGTGCTGGGCATAGGCCACACCCGCTGGGCGACACACGGCAAACCCTCTTTCGAGAATGCCCACCCCCACAGGTCAAACGAGCTTACCGTCGTTCACAACGGTATCATTGAGAACTATCTGGAACTGAAACAGTTTCTGCTCAGCAAGGGATACGGCTTCACATCCGAAACGGACACAGAGGTTGTTGCCCACCTGATACACGAGAACTATGAAGGCGACCTGCTGAAAAGCGTCCAGAAGACGCTGAAACAGGTTCACGGTTCATACGGTCTTGCCATCATCAGCGAAAAAGAACCTGACAAGATAATAATAGCCAGAAAGGACAGCCCCCTTGTAATAGGTGTCGGCGAAGGCGAAATGTTTGCGGCCAGCGACATTCCCGCTGTGCTTGCCCACACCAGAAAATTCATCTTCATGGATGACGGAGATGTGGCATGCCTCACCAAAGACGGCTATCAGATATACGACAAGAACGATATTCCTGTCACCAGAGAGATGAGAACAATCGACTGGAACCCCGTAATGGCGGAGAAGGCCGGATACAGCCACTTTATGCAGAAAGAGATACACGAGCAGCCCAGAGCCATAATCGATACCATCAGAGGCAAATTCAGCCTTGAGCAGGGGACGATAGGCGGCGAACTGCTGGAAGGTATCCAGCACAGGATAAAGGACTTTAACCGTATAGTCATAGTCGCATGCGGAACCAGCTGGCATGCGGGGCTTATCGGAAAATTCTACATTGAAAAATTCGCAAAGATACCCGTTGAGGTGGATATTGCTTCCGAGTTCAGATACAGAGACCTTGTGATAGACGACAAGACCCTTTTCGTTGCCATTACCCAGTCCGGAGAGACCGCTGACACCCTTTCGGCAATGCGCATCGCAAAGAAGATGGGTGCGGCTGTGGCGGCTGTCTGCAACGTTGTGGGCTCGTCCGTTTCCCGTGAGGCCGACAGCACTGTCTATACCCATGCTGGACCCGAAATAGGTGTTGCATCCACGAAGGCGTTTACAACTCAGGTGGCCAGCCTTTTCCTGTTTGCCCTTCAGCTGGCGCAGACAAAGAAGACAATGACACCCGACCAGATAAGACATTACCTGAAGGAGCTCGTAAGGGTTCCTGAGGTCATAGAGAAAACCCTGAAACATGAGGACTACATCCTTTCACTTGCTAAAAAGTTCAAGGATGCAAAAGACTTCCTGTATCTGGGCAGAAACGTGAACTATCCCATCGCCCTTGAGGGTGCGCTCAAGCTGAAAGAGATATCCTATATCCACGCTGAAGGCTACCCCGCAGGCGAAATGAAACACGGCCCCATCGCTCTCATCGACGAGAACCTGCCCGTGTTCATAATATGCCCCCAGTCATCCGTTTATGAAAAGATAGCTTCCAACGTTCAGGAGGTTAAATCCAGAGACGGAATAGTTCTGGCGGTGGTAACAGAGGGCGACACAGGGCTTGATGCTCTGGCCGACCACAAAATTGAGATCCCCGCCATTGCCGAGGAGCTTTCGGTGTTCCCCGCTGTGGTGGTGACACAGATATTTTCGTATTACGTGGCGAGTCTTCTGGGGCTTGATGTCGATCAGCCCCGAAATCTGGCGAAATCAGTCACGGTTGAATAACTACGGGCGGCATTGTGCCGCCCTTTTTAACATAAGGAGTATATTTTGATTACCGAATTGGCGTTCCTGCTGTTTCTGATCCTGCTTAACGCATTTTTTGCGGCTTCCGAAATAGCCCTGATCTCTCTGAACGACAACAAACTTCGTATCCAGGCCGAAAGCGGCGACAAAAAGGCCATTCTCATCCAGTCATTGCTGAAAGAGCCGGGCAGGTTCCTCGCAACCATCCAGATAGGTATCACTCTGGCGGGATTCCTTGCCAGTGCATACGCTTCGGAAACGTTTGCCGACAGATCGGCAGATTATCTTGCAGGGATCTTTCCGACAGTATCAGTAACAGTGCTGAAGACAGCATCAATGATTGCCATTACGCTCATCCTGTCATATTTCACGCTGGTTCTGGGAGAGCTTGTTCCCAAGCGTCTGGCAATGAAAAAGGCGGAGGTGATCTCAAGGATAATTGCTAAGCCTCTGAACGTGCTCTATGTATGCACGGCGCCTTTCGTCAAGTTTCTGTCCGTGTCCACAAACTTTTTTGTCCGTCTTTTCGGGGTGAATCCCGATGAGGAGGATGAGAGGGTGACGGAGGAGGAGATACGGATGATGGTCGATGTGGGCGAGGAGAGAGGAGCGATCCACGAAACTGAAAAGCAGATGATCAACAACATTTTCGAGTTCAACAACAAGAACGTTGCGGACATCATGACCCATAGAATCAAGATAGCGGCACTTCCCGTTGATGCGAGCTTTGACGACACCATAAGCATTCTGAAAAGCGAGCAGTATTCAAGAATCCCTGTTTACAAAGAGAGCATCGACAATATCGTGGGTATTCTCCACTCAAAGGACATTCTGAGCTTTATGGCGGAGAATCCTTCATCCGAAGGCTTTTCTCTGGAGAATCTAATCAGGGAGCCCATGTTTGTTCCGGAGACAAAGCGTCTTGATCTGCTGTTTACGGACATGCAGGCGGGTAAACGTCAGATGGCTGTTGCCATCGACGAATACGGCGGAACGGCGGGTATCGTCACCATTGAAGACCTGCTGGAAGAGATAGTGGGCAACATTGTGGACGAGTACGACGACGAGGAGCAGGAGATAACCGAGGCGGGCGACAGAGAGTTCCTTGTGGACGGCAGTATCAACCTGTTCAAGCTGAGGGATTTTTTCCTTGCTGATTTTCCTGTGGAAGATTTTGACACGGTTGGCGGATTTGTCACGGGGCTTCTGGACAGAATACCTGTCACAGGTGACGTGGCTGAGTGGAACAACTTTGTGTTCACCGCAGAGCAGGTTCAGGACAAGCGCATAACCAAGGTTCGTGTGGTTGTTAAGACCGAAAACGAAGACGACGTGATATAAAGATTACAGGGAGACGCCTGTTCTGGGCGTCTCTTTCCTTAACACAGAAGTGTCTATATTGAATTTATCCCGACAGTATTTCGCATAGCTCTCAAGCAGTTCATAGTCGTTGTTCTCCTCGCTCACATGTGCCAGAAAGACCTTGCCAAGCCCTGTGTCGCATATTGAGCTGAGGATCTTTACGGCATCCTTGTTCGAGAGATGCCCTTTCTGTGAGGCAATGCGCTTTTTCAGATAGAGGGGATATTTGCCCTGCTCCAGCAGCTTCGGTTCGTAGTTGGACTCAAGCACGAGCACATCACAGCAGCACAGGAACTTTTCCACCTCTTTGGATACAACGCCAAGGTCGGTTGCGAAGGTCACAACCTTTTCCGAAAAGCTGAAACGATAGCCAAGAGGTTCACGGCTGTCGTGGTTTATGTCGAACGGGATAACTGAAAGCCCGCTGACATCATATTCACATCCGCCTTTAAGCACATAGATATGCGCCGCATGCCCCACCGCTGAGTGGAGAGCCGATGCGGTTCCCTCGCTGGCGAATATTTTAGGGGAGAACTTGTTTATGAAGGGTTTCAGACCGCTGACGTGGTCGTGGTGTTCGTGGGTGATATAAAGCTGTATCTCTTTGCCCTGAAAGCGGGAAATATCCACACTGGCTTTGATGCTCTTCATGGTGACACCGCAGTCCACAAAGACAACTCTGTCGTCAAACTCCAGAAAATAGCAGTTGCCGGAACTGCCGGACGATATGCAGTTGAATGTCATGCTATGCTGAACCTGCGGAAAAATAGCATGAAATAGAGCGCAACTGCGCAGAAGGCATAGGTGTTGCCCATTCCGTTCAGAAAGCCCAGCCAGAGGAAAAATATAAGCAGATAGAGCAGGGAGTTCGTCCATCTGACGGACTGCCTTATCCTGTTGAAGAACATAAGAAAAAGAAGAGATATACATATAGCCGCTATTGCGATGTCTGCCTCCTGACCGGATGCGCCGTAAACCAGAAGAACCAGCACCGCAACAGTGCCCAGAAAAAGCGTCAGAAGGTTGGAAAAAGGGGAATCTGCGGAGAAAACCGAAGCGTTAACCAGTCTTTTCGATGCTATTTTAGCAGTGAGGGAGAGTACGGCTGTCAGGATCATCAGTTTGGAGTCAGCATCAGCTGTGAACATAGCCGCCAGAGGAACCCAGAAGGGTATAGAGGCGAAAGCCACACAGACTGTCAGAAGCGGGTTCGAGTAGAAACCGAAAAACCTGCTCAGTGTCATTCCTTTTCTGCCTTTTCTTTCATTGCCGCCAGAACGTTCAGAGCCATAAGGGGCGTGATGCTGTTCAGGTCGAGTTTGCGCAGTTCGTCCACAACAGGGTGGTCGTCGAAAACAAGCATGGTCTGAACCACTCCGCCTGTGTCCTTTCCGCTCTTTGCGGCGTTTGCTATACCATTGGGTGAAAGCTCATTCTTTTCAAGGTTTTTTAATATTGCGTTAGCACGGGTGATAACCTTTTTGGGCAGTCCCGCAAGCTCGGCAACGTGTATTCCGTAGCTCTTATCCGCCGTGCCTTCAACGACCTTGCGCATGAAGATAAGCTCGCCCTTGTGTTCAAGAACCTGAGTTGCAAGGTTTTTGACTCCTGAGCCTGTGCGGGCGATGTCGGTTATTTCGTGGTAGTGGGTGGCGAAAAGCGTTTTAGCCTTTATTTTGTCAGCTATGTATTCGGCGATTGACCAGGCGATTGATACGCCGTCGAATGTGGACGTCCCTCTGCCTATTTCATCAAGTATCAGAAGCGACCTTTCGGTGGCGTTGTTCAGGATGTTGGATGTTTCCACCATCTCCACCATAAATGTTGATTCGCCTCCGGCGAGGTTGTCGCTGGCTCCCACACGGGTGAAAATCCTGTCCACAAGGCCGATCTCGGCGGATGAGGCGGGGACGTATGAGCCTGTGTGAGCCATAAGCGTTATCAGTGCGCACATGCGCAGGTAGGTCGATTTACCGGCCATGTTGGGGCCGGTTATGATAGAGAGTCTGCTGTCGTCCGTGTTCATCTCTATGTCGTTGGGAACGTAGCTTGTGCGTATGTTCTGCTCAACGACGGGGTGTCTGCCGTCTTTGATTATAATCCCATCGGAGTCGGTGACGTGGGGCTTTGAATAATTGTTCTTAACGGCGGCCTGCGCAAACGACAGAAGCACGTCCAGCTCAGCCGCAATGGCCGCTGAATTTCTGATACGCTGTGCGTTCTCGGCAATTTTCAGCCTGATACCCGTGAATATCTCATATTCGAGGGCAAACAGCTTTGAATCGGCGTTGAGAATCTTGTCCTCAAGCTCTTTAAGCTCAGGGATTATGTATCTCTCGCCGTTCACTATCGTCTGTTTGCGGATGTATGTATCGGGCACTTTGTCCAGTGCACCCTTTGAAACTTCAATGTAATAGCCGAACACCTTGTTGAATTTTACCCGCAGGGTACTGATTCCCGTTGAGGTCTTCTCACGGGCTTCAATTTTCATCAGGATGTTCCTGCTGTTCTCTTTTATGTCTTTCAGCTCATCAATCTCGGCATTGTAGCCTGTGCGGATTATTCCGCCTTCGGAGAGTGTGGCCGGAGGATTGTCGTCAATTGCGGAATCTATAAGACCTGTGAGGTCTTCCAGTGCGTCGAAGCTTTCGGCAAGTTCGTTTATAAGCGGATTGTCACAGCTCTGGAGCATGTATTTCAATATGGGGAAGGTTCTGGTCGAGTTCTTAAGCCACACAAGGTCTTTTGCGTTGCATCTGTTGGCGGCTATGCGGGTTGCGATACGTTCAACATCGTAAACACCTGAGAGCTGCTCCCTCAAACCGTCTGCAATGTCCTGTCTGTTTATGAAAAATTCGGCTATCTCCTGCCTTCTGCGGATGGCCTCCACGCTGCGCAGGGGATTCAGCAGCCATTTTTTAAGAAGACTTGAGCCCATTGTCGTCTTAGTATGATTCAGAACGGAATATAGGGTGTTGTCCTCAGAACCGTCACGGCTGTTTTTTACCAGTTCCAGAGTGGATGATGCCACGCTGTCCAGATATACCCTTTCCTCGTCCGTCACCAGACGGGGCTTCAGGAGTTTAACATCAAGCATTACCCTGTTCAGATGTCTTATCGCCATGTATATGGGGCATGCGAAAGAGCTGTCGTCCAGTCCCAGAGATTTGAGGGATGCCACGCCGTAATAGTCGGAAACCTCTCTGAGAGCCATGGCCTCCGAGAAATTGCCGGAATATGAAAAATCCTCGCCTTCGGTGACCTTGAAGTTGCGCACTGTCTCTTTTGGGGCATATCTGCTCAGAATATCCCTGAAAGTATCCTCTGTGGCAGGTTCAAGATAAAGCTCGCCTGTGGATGAGTCGGCGAAGGCAAGACGGTAGTTCTTTTCGGATTTGTAGATGCATGCGAAAAAGTTGTTGTCCGATGCGGGAAGTGCCGCCTCGTCAACCACGGTTCCGGGGGTCAGAACCTTAGTTACACCCCTTTTAACGATGCCCTTGGCCTGTGCAGGGTCTTCCAGTTGATCGCAGATGGCAACGTTCAGCCCTGCTCTTAAGAGCTTAACAAGATATGCCTGATAGCTGTGATGGGGAACGCCGCACATTGGCATTCCGTTCTCTTTGTCCTTCTCTCTGCTTGTGAGTGCTATGCCCAGAATTTTTGATGCAGTGACAGCGTCGTCGCCGAACATTTCATAGAAATCGCCCATGCGGAAGAAGAGAAGGGAGCCCCGATGCTTCTCCTTCATCTCATAGAACTGCTGCATCATCGGGGTAATTTTTTCAGGTCTGTCCATTCAGGACCCCTTTAAACAGGTTTAAGCGTTTCGAAAGAGTGACACGTTTTGCATGTGTCGGAATAGTCCTTCGCTTTTGCTCCGCAAGACCTGCACTGATAGAAATCAGCTTTTTCAAGAACCATGGCCAGCATTGCGTTATGCTCAATGGAGAGCGAAGCTCTGGCGATGATCTTTGTGGGGCCGAAGTTTTTGACATATCTGTCGATGAAAGCCTGTGCCTTCTCCTTGTTGCCTGTTGAAAGGTAGCGGGAGATGACATAGGTATAGTTGAACGGGTTGTCGGAACCCGCATTGATTCGTTTAAGACAGTGGCGAACAAGCCACTCGAACTTCCCTTCGTCAAAAAAGATGGTCTGAAACTTCATCATATCGTGGTGGGTTGCGGTGAGGTCGTCCTGAATGAACGATTCGATCTCCTCCACAGCCTTTGCGCCTCTGCCTTCCAGCAGGTGCTGGTCGATGAGAGCCATGCGCAGAACTCTTGACTTGGGGATATATTTCAGTGCGTTGGCGAAACATTTTGAGTAGCCGTCTTTTTTGTCAGCCAGAACGCAACGGTAGTAGCAATAGCCTATTTCGTTGTCCAGATTCATTCCCGTCATACGGGCAAGGGACTTATAGGTGTTGGCGGCCTCGTCGAAATCGCCGGTCTCACGCAGAGCCTTTGCCTTGAGCAGGATACCGTCTGTGTCGGATGTCATTTCCAGCTGTTTTGCGGCTCTTTTGTAGTTGCCTGCGGCAAACATTATCTTGCCCAGCTCAACGTTCAGCGTGCGCTTGGTGTGGCTGTCCACATCATCACTGCTGAGAATTGTCTCGATTATGTATGAAGCCTTCTCGAACTGACCGAGCTTTTTGAAAACAAGTCCGGCGGTGTAGTAGGCTTCGATACGTTCCTTATTGTCCATAACCGCACTTTTAAGGTAAGAAGCGGCCTTTTCATAGTTGCCCTCAGTGAGAGCGGAGAGTCCTTTTAAAAAATCTGTGCTGTATTTCATACGGATACCTAGTCCATTTTATCCATAAAGGGGATGTTGCGCAGGCGTTCCAGTTCGTCTTCCTGCTTTTTAACCTGCTTTTTCAGCTGACCTATCTGGTGTGACATTTTGAATCTGTCCAGATAATACATTAGCGTGGCGAGAACAACGCCGAAGAGCATTGAACCCAGAACAACTATGAACAGCGGCATTTTAAGAGTGGGTGCGCCGAAGAAATATTTCACTTCAACGGTGTTCACATTCATAATGGCGAAAACTATAATCACCAGTGTAACTGCTATTTTAATAAGTCCTGCTATGGCTCTCATGCTTTTGTCTCCTCGTCGAACGCTTTTTTCAGTTTGTCATATGTGTCTGCGATATGCTCGGAAATGACCCTTGTTTCGGCCAGAACGGGCATAAAGTTGGTATCGCCGACCCATCTGGGCAGAACGTGGAAATGGATGTGCTGGCTGATTCCCGCACCTCCGGCTCTGCCGAGGTTGAAACCTGTGTTGAACCCTTCGGGGTTGAACACCTTTTTGAAAACTTTTATTGTGAGCTTAACGAGCTGCATCAGCTCGAGTGTCTCTTCGTCTGTCAGTTCTGTCAGGTCAGATGTGTGTTTGTAGGGAATCACCATGCAGTGGCCGTTGCTGTAGGGGTATAGGTTCATGATGACAAACGCCGTCCTGCCTCTGTGGAGTATCAGATTTTCTTTGTCTGTCTGCTGTTTGGGTTTTGTGCAGAAAATGCATCCCTCGTCCTTTCCGCCCAGTTTGGAGATGTATGCCATTCTCCAGGGAGCCCACAGCTTCTTAATGCCTCTTTGCATGTATTCTCTCAAAAAAAGACTTTGCTTATATTCTTATAGCAGGTTGAGACCTGTTTATCAATACCGAGGATTGGTGGAAATTACATATCCGCCGTGTCCTTTGTGGGCAGAGCGATGCTGAAAACGGTGCCTTTGCCCTGTTCGGATTCGAATGAAATCCGCCCCTTATATCTGTCGGTAAGTTCTTTAACAATGTAGAGGCCTATGCCTGTACCGTTCTGTTTAGTGGTGTAAAACTCGTTGAAAATCATGCTGCGGGTGCTCTGGGGGATTCCTGCACCGTTATCGCTTACGGATATTACTGTTTCTCCGCCCTCTCTGCGTGCGGAAAGGCGTATTTCAGGATTGTCGTTGTCCTCGACAGCTTCCGAGGCGTTCCGCAGAATGTTCATGAAAATCTGCTCAAGGTGAACGGGGTTTGCATTGATGTATCCCAGCCCTTCGCCGATGTCGGTTATGAAGGGTATCTCCGTCCATTTGAACAGGGTTCTGTCGGTGTAGTGGCAGAGATCGTCCATGAATTTGTTCAGGTCTATTATGCTGTTGTGCCTGTCGTCATCAATGCGGGAGAAATTAAGCGTGTTGTCGATGATATCCTTTATCCGTTCCGCATCAGACGCTATCCGCTCGGTGAGTTCCTTCTGATCTTTGCACCTTACCGAAAGAATGTCTGATGAGAGCATTATGGAGTTCAGCGGGTTTTTTATCTCGTGGCTGACAGCGGCGGCAAGGGTGCCTATGGTCATGAGCCTGTCGTTGTGAAGCATGCTCTTGTTTATGCTGGAAACCGTGCGGAATGATTTCCGCAGTGAATATACCATGTAGTTGAACAGACGGGACATCCGCCCGAACTCATCCTCGAAATCAGCGTCAAGCCGCACGTCCAGATTGCTGTTGGCAACCTCCTGCATGGCCTTTTCTATCTTTCTGACGGGAGCCACCACCAGAAACCTTATAAGCACTATCAGCACCACGAACATGACTATATTGGATATAACAAGGATGTTCTTGATGTTCACTGCATCCCGCTCAAGTATCTCGGAAAGATACGTCAGGTTTATGTTTATGTTCAGGTGGCCGAGAACCTGCCCCTCCTCCTCCAGATGGCACTGGTGACACTCCGGGGCGTTGGGTATCGAGGTGTAGTATGACATCACCCTCGTTCCGTTTATGGTGTTCTCTATGAACCCTTCCTCTTTACGGTTTTGAATAATTATGTCTATGTATGACTTATCGTATTTATGAACAAGATCTGGCAGGGTGTCCGTCAGCTTCCACTGGTTGTTGAAAATGTGGACTCCCATGATGTTGTTGTCGTCTTCCAGATGCTGAACCAGCCTGTTTATGGACTGTCTGTCGCCGTTGAGCATGAAGTTGTACAGCGAGTTGAAGATAAGCGAAGGGATACTTTCGATATAATTTCTGGTTATCTGATAGGTCTGCTTTTTAACGTTTTCGCTCATCTGGTGTGCGACAACAAAGCTGAATCCCATCATTATCAGGAAGATGAGTATTGTTATCTTGGCCTGAATGCCGAATTTGCGGTCGATGTACGCCTTTATGTTCATCTGCATATGATGGCAAAAGTGCGCCGAGAAGGCAATATAATTTAGTTTCTACCATTAGTGATAGTCTCTTTATAAGGATTATTGGTTTAAAATTATATTCCTCAAAATACAGGTGTGCTATGAGCAGCAATTCAAACAGGTCAACTATGAGTGTGGTTCAGGAGATGAAGCTGGCGCTTAAAAAAGATATGGCGGCGGCGGTCTTTTCGGGAATGATTCTTTTTATCGCTTTCATGTATTACAAGCCGGTCAGCACCCTTTACGAAATGAGCGGAAGAGAGGGGAGCTATATCGATGTTATGGCGGGATTTCTTTTTTCGTTCTTCATCGTGGTGTCATATTTTTCGCTGAAGCGTCTGGTGGAGATGAAGAGGTTTTTCAAAGAGGCCATGGCTATGTCAAGAATGGACTTTCTGACAGAAGTCTACAACCGCAGGGCTCTTTTTGAGATGCTTGAGCTGGAGTTTAACAAGAACAAGCGGTTCCCCGATGCAAAATTCTGCTTTCTTCTGTTTGATATAGACAATTTCAAAGGAATCAATGACGGCTACGGCCATGCGACGGGTGACACTGTTCTGCGTGAGGTGGCGAAGACGGTTGTCTGTTCGGTCAGAAAGACCGATGTCTGCGGAAGATTCGGCGGCGATGAGTTCGGGGTGATTCTGCCCTATACGGAGCTGAGCAAGGGTATCATTGTTGCGGACAAAATAAAGGAGAACGTTTCAAAACTCATCTTCGGTCCGCTGAGGGAAAGGTTCAGCGTAACGCTCAGCATGGGTGTTGTCGTGGTTCCTGCCGGCAGCGGTGTTGAAACAATGGAACAGCTTGTTGAACATGTGGATAAATATCTCTATACGGCAAAAAGAAGCGGCCGCAACAGGGTTGCAAGTCCGCTTGATGAAATAGCAAAGGGAGCATAGCCCGGTCACTCTGAGCGTAAGCGAAGAGTCTCGTGGCGGTTATCATTATGAATAAAATAAAAAAGGGAGCCTGAAAAGCTCCCTTTGTTTTTAGTTATCTGATCTGCCTGAGCAGTGTAACCCGAATGGGATTACATCATTCCGCCCATGCCTCCCATTCCGCCCATGCCGCTCATATCGGGCATGCCGCCGCCTTTCGCATCGGGGATCTCAGTGATGAGAGCTTCAGTTGTGATCATAAGGCTTGCAACGGAAGCTGCGTTCTGCAGAGCTGAACGTGTAACCTTTGTGGGGTCGATAACGCCGGCTTCGAACATATCCATATATTTCTCAGTTGCAGCGTTGAAACCGTATGTGTTGGATTTTGACTTCTGAATCTCGTTAACGATGATTGCGGGGTCAAAACCTGCGTTTGCAACGATCTGGCTGAGGGGTGATGTAAGAGCTTTTTTGATAAGCTCAACACCAACCTGCTGATCTTCGGAGAGTTTCATTGTGTTCAGGGCTTTAAGAGCACGAACAAGAGCCACGCCGCCTCCGGGGACGATTCCCTCTTCAACAGCTGCTTTTGTTGCAGACAGTGCGTCTTCAACTCTGGCTTTTTTCTCTTTCATTTCAGTTTCAGTAGCTGCGCCCACTTTGATAACGGCAACGCCGCCGGAAAGTTTTGCAAGTCTTTCCTGAAGTTTCTCTCTGTCGTAGTCGCTTGTTGTGTCTTCAGCCTGTTTTTTGATCATGTTCACACGAGCCTGAATGTCTTCAGCGGAACCTGCGCCTTCAACGATTGTTGTGTTCTCTTTGTCCACAACAACTTTTTTCGCACGGCCGAGGTCGTTAAGAGAAACCTGATTGATGTTCATTCCTGTTTCTTCGGAGATAACTTTACCGCCTGTCAGGATTGCGATATCTTTCAGCATTTCTTTTCTTCTGTCGCCGAAGCCGGGGGCTTTAACAGCTGCACAGTTCAGAGTGCCTCTCAGTCTGTTGACAACGAGAGTTGCCAGAGCTTCGCCTTCAACATCTTCAGCGATGATAAGGAAGGGAGCGTTCTGTTTTGCAAGCTGCTCAAGAACGGGGAGGATGTCTTTCATGCTGGAAACCTTGCTCTCAAGGATAAGCAGGTAGGGGTTTTCCAGAACTGTTTCCATGTTCTCGGGGTTTGTTACGAAGTAGGGAGACAGATAGCCTCTGTCAAACTGCATACCTTCGACAACTTCAAGAACTGTATCTGTGGATTTGTTTTCTTCGATGGTGATAACGCCGTCTTTGCCGACTTTATCCATAGCATCGGCGATAATGTTACCGATTTCGAAATCGTTGTTAGCGGAGATTGCTCCGACCTGAGCGATCTCTTTTTTGTCCTGAATGGGTTTGGAGATTTCAGCGAGTCTTTCGATTACAGCGATAACCGCTTTGTCGATGCCTCTTTTGATCTCCATGGGTTTTGCGCCTGCAACAACGTTTTTGATACCTTCGCGGTAGATAGCCTGAGCAAGAACTGTAGCAGTAGTAGTACCGTCGCCCGCAACATCGTTGGTTTTGGAAGCAACTTCCTTAACCATCTGTGCGCCGAGGTTTTCCAGCGGGTCTTTCAGTTCGATCTCTTTAGCAACGGTAACGCCGTCTTTAGTGATGAGGGGTGAACCGAATTTTTTCTCGATAACAACGTTGCGTCCTTTGGGTCCGAGTGTAACTTTAACAGCGTTGGCAAGCTGGTCAACGCCTTTAAGAATCGCATGTCTTGCGTCTTCTGAAAATGTGATTTGTTTAGCCATTGTCTTAAGCTCCTTAAATTAATGGAATATGATGCAATTACTTTGTAACAACACCAAGGATGTCATCTTCTCTCATGATGAGGTAGTCCTGACCGTCAAACTTGATCTCGGTACCTGCATACTTAGCAAACAGAACTCTGTCGCCGACTTTAACGGTCAATTCCATTTTGTTGCCGTTGTCGTATGTGCGTCCGGGGCCAACAGCGATAACTTCGCCTTCCATGGGCTTTTCTTTTGCACTGTCGGGGATGAAGATTCCGGAAGCTGTTTTCTCTTCTGATTCGAAGCGTTTGACAATAATCCTGTCCTGAAGAGGTTTGATTGATGCCATTTGTTTCCTCCATTTACCTTTATTAGTTTTGTTTTAAGAAGTCTTTTTGAAGTTGTTAGCACTCAATAGCTCCGAGTGCTAACAGATGAATATATATAATCGCACAGGCTAAAAATCAAGAGAAAATTGATATCCGGGTGCTAATCCATTTTCCCTTAACTTTGTTAAAGCTAATCAAACTTTATCCTTTACATTTGACATATGCTGATGTATTATGCAGAATCACAAACTGCTATTAACGCAAATCCCCCTTAGTCCCTCTTTGTTTAAGAGGGAGATAAGAGATTAAGGAGAAATATATGGGAAAAAGCCTTTTTCAAAAGGTCTGGGATGCCCACACCGTTCGTGTGCTTCCCAACGGACAGACCCAGCTTTTCATCGGCATGCACCTTATTCATGAGGTAACCAGCCCTCAGGCATTCGCAATGCTGAGAGAGCTTAACATCAAAGTTGCGTTCCCCGAAAGAACGTTCGCAACTGTCGACCACATCATCCCCACGGATGCCGCAGAGCGTCAGAGACCTCTGGCAGACCCCATGGCGGAGGAGATGTTTCAGGCCATCGAGCGCAACACAAGGGAGAACGGAATCACATTCTTCAATCCCGAAACAGAGCGTCAGGGTGTTGTTCACATCGTCGGTCCCGAGCAGGGCGTAACTCAGCCCGGTTCCACAATAGCCTGCGGCGACAGCCACACGGCAACCCACGGCGCATTCGGCGCAATAGCCTTCGGAATAGGCACTTCGCAGGTGCGTGACGTTCTGGCTACCCAGACAATGTCCATCGCTCCTTTCAAAGTGCGCAAGGTCGAGATAACAGGCAAACTTAAACCCGGCGTCTACGCTAAAGACGTTATCCTCTATATAATCAGCAAGCTCGGCGTTAACGGCGGTATCGGATACGCATACGAGTTCTGCGGCGATGTTATCAAAAACATGAGCATGGAATCCAGAATGACCGTGTGCAACATGGCCATCGAGGGCGGCGCACGTGTAGGCTACATCAACCCTGACGAGGTTACATATGAATACCTCAAAGGCAAACCCTATGCTCCCAAAGACTGGGACAAGGCAGTTGCTTACTGGGAAAGCATCAAATCCGATGCTGATGCAGTTTACGATGATGTTGTTACTTTTGCAGGTGAGGCTATAGAGCCTATGGTTACATGGGGTATCACTCCTGAGCAGGCCATCGGCATTTCCGAGAGCATCCCTGCTGTTTCCAACGAGGTCATGGCAGAGGCTCTTGAGTACACAGGCTTTGCCGCAGGCGACAAAATGGACGGCAAAAAGGTGGACGTGGTGTTCATCGGAAGCTGTACAAACGGCAGAATAGAAGACTTCCGTGAGGCCGCTAAATACGCACAAGGCCGCAAAGTGGCAGAGGGCGTGAGAGCTATGGCGGTTCCCGGATCATACAACGTCAAGAAACAGGCGGAGGCCGAAGGTCTCGACAAGATATTCATCGAAGCCGGATTCGAATGGCGTGAGCCGGGCTGTTCAATGTGTCTTGCAATGAACCCCGACAAACTCGTTGGCAGACAGATAAGCGCATCCACATCCAACAGAAACTTTAAGGGCAGACAGGGTTCCGCCACAGGCAGAACGCTCCTCGTCTCCCCCGTTATGGCTGTTGCGGCAGCTGTTACAGGCACCATCACTGATGCCAGAAAAGTATTCGGAATCGGAGGTTGATCATGAGTCTCGGACCTATCAAGCAAGTAGTCGGCAGAGCTGTTCCCGTTCCCGGGGACGATATAGACACAGACCGCATCATCCCCGCAAGATTCCTGAAATGCGTGGTTTTTGACGATCTCGGCGGTCAGCTTTTCTATGACGTGCGTTTCGACAGCGAAGGCAAATCCATCGGACACCCCATCGACAAGCCCCAGTTTGTCGGTGCATCCATAATAATATCCGGCGACAACTTCGGCTGCGGCTCATCCCGTGAGCATGCGCCTCAGGCCATCAAGCGTGCGGGCTTCAACGCCGTAATCGCAGGAAGCTATGCGGAGATTTTCTTCGGCAACTGCACAACGCTTGGCATAGTGTGTGTTGTGGCTGACAGAGCAACCCGTGACGCCCTCATGGCGGATGCAGAGGCCAACCCTTCTGCTGAGATGGTGATAGACGTTGACGCATCAAAGGTCAGATTCAACGGCAAAGAATATGCTGTTGAAATCAAACCCAACGCCAGAAAGGCTTTCCTTGAAGGAAGCTACGACTCGCTGGCGGAACTTCTTAACGGCCTGCCTCAGGTAAAAGAAGTCGAAAAAACACTGAAATACTCTTTCGTTTAATAAATGAGATTGCTTTGTCACTGCGTTGCTCGCAAAGACGTTCAGTCGTCTCTGCGAGCCGCAGGCGAAGCAGTCTGTATTTCTTTTTATATTGCCATATTGATAAATCCTATCTCTGAAACCCGTGCCTGATGAACAACCCACAAATTCTTGCATCTTATATATATAAGGGTATAAACTTCTTGAAATTATCTGAATCTATTGTAGGATGCTAGGTCTAAAATAATCATGTTCAGGTGTTAAAATGCCCGATTTTCTGCTTGAAATAGGTAGCGAAGAGATACCGGCGGGTTTCATCAGCGGAACCAGCGAATACCTTGTTAAAGAATTTACAAAAAGACTTACTGAAGAGGGAGTTCCGTTTGCATCTGTCGAATCTGACGGCACACCCAGAAGAAGCTATATACACATCACGGGACTGAGCGGGAAACAGCCCGACCGTGAAGAGATAATAATGGGTCCTCCTGCGGCTGTGGCTTTCGATTCCGAAGGCAGACTGACAAAGGCCGGAGAGGGTTTTGCTAAGTCCAAAGGTCTGGACTTTGACACTCTGAAAAAGGAGAGCACCGAAAAGGGCGAATACCTGAGCGGTGTTAAAAAGACCAAAGGCGTTGACACGGCGGAGCTTTTCGAAACACTCGTTCCCGCTGTTATCAAAGGCATCCCCTTCAAAAAATCCATGAAATGGGGCGACGGCACTTTCAGATATGCCAGACCTGTCCACTGGTTCCTTGCGCTGTTCGGCGGAAAGGTCATCAAGTTCGAGATCGACGGAATTAAGAGCGGCGATTTCACTATGGGGCACCGCATACATTTCAACACGGAGTTTCCCGTTAAAGATTTCGCAGACTATATGGCTGTGCTTGAAAAGGCCAGAGTGATAGTCTCCACCGAAGCCAGAAAGGAGCTTGTGAGAAAGCAGGTAGCTGAAATTGAGAAACAGACAGGCTACGTTGTGGATCTTGACGAAGGGCTTCTGGATACAGTTGCCGGACTTGTGGAATATCCCGTTTCGCTGATGGGCGAGTTTGAAGAGAAATATCTTGCCCTCCCCGCAGAAGTGCTCATCACTTCCATGAAAAACCACCAGAAATATTTCTATGTTGCGGATAAAACAGGAAAACTTGTGAACAAGTTCATAGGTGTCTCCAACACCGAACCCAAAGATGCGGCTGTGGTTAAAGCAGGCTACGCAAGGGTTCTGCGTGCCAGACTGGCAGATGCGGCGTTCTTCTGGGAGAAGGACAAGGCATATCCTCTGGAAAACCACGTTGAAGCACTTAAGAGCGTTACATATCAGGAGAAACTCGGCACATCCTATGCGAAAATGGAGCGTTTCCGTGCTCTTGCCGTATATTTTGCCGAAACCTTCGCACCTGCGGCAAAGGCCGATACCGACCGTGCGGCTTATCTCTGCAAGGCCGACCTCCTCAGCTCAATGGTATACGAGTTCCCCGAACTTCAGGGTATCATGGGCAAGACCTATTCAAAACTTCAGGGCGAGAATGAGACTGTGGCAACAGCCATAGACGAACACTACATGCCCAGATTCGCAGGGGACGCACTGCCTTCCACAGAGGCCGGAGCATTCGTTTCAATGGCGGACAAACTGGACACCATCGTAGGCTGTTTTGCAGTGGACCTTATCCCCACGGGAAATCAGGATCCCTATGCCCTGCGCAGAAACGCCATCGGTATACTGAACATAATCCGTCAGAGAGGTCTGAGAGCCGACATCCGCACACTGGTTGAGAAGAGTGCGGACATACTGACAGGGTTCATAAAATTTGATAAAGCTAAAACTGTGGATGCTGTTAACGACTTCATAACACAGCGTTTCCGCCAAATGCTCACAACAGAGGGGCTGGCTGCGGACTGTGTTGACTGTGCAGCGAGCATTTCAGGTGATATAATCACTGTAGAAAAGGCAGCAAGAGCTCTTGCCCGGTACAGGGAGACGGCTGAGTTTGCAAGCATCGCAGCAGGCTACAAGCGTATCAACAACATCCTTAAAAAGAGCGGACATACCGGAACGGAATATGATGCGTCTCTTTTTGAGTCCGACTTTGAGAGGGAACTGGCGGAACTTATCGAAACTAAGTCTGCCGGTATTAATAGAGAGGTGAGTGAAGAGAACTTCACTGAGGCGATGACTCAGCTACTGACCTTCAGCGGCCCTGTTGACCGCTTTTTCGACAACGTCATGGTTATGGCGAAGGATGAAAAGGTTAAGGAAAACAGATTAAGCTTGCTTAACCGTCTGATAGGTCTGTTCAACAGGCTGGGCGATCTGACAAAAATCATATGACAGGGGGTCTATCGTAATGAGCGCCAAATGGGTTTACTTCTTCGGTAAAGACCGCACGGAAGGGGACGGCAAAAACAAAAACCTTCTCGGCGGAAAGGGGGCTGGTCTGGCTGAAATGACCAGTATAGGAATTCCCGTTCCTCCCGGTTTTACCATCACCACGGAAGCGTGCGTACAGTTTTACAAAGACAACAAAAACTATCCCGCAGGACTGTGGGATCAGGTTCTTGCGGCTCTGGCGACACTTGAGACCGCAATGGGCAAAAAATTCGGGGACATCGAAAATCCCCTTCTGGTTTCAGTACGTTCCGGTGCAAGGGTTTCAATGCCCGGCATGATGGATACTGTTCTGAACCTCGGCCTCACCGACGAATCGGTAAAAGGTCTTGCAAAATCTTCCGGCAACGAAAGATTTGCATACGACAGCTACAGAAGATTCATCCAGATGTTCTCCGACGTGGTGCTCGGCATAGGCCATCACCAGTTCGAACATATCCTTAAGGATATGAAGAACGCCAGAGGAGTGAAAGAGGATACCGAGCTTAACGCAGCGGACATGAAAGAGCTTGTTGAGAAATACAAGGCTCTGGTTCTCAGCGAAATAGGCAGACAGTTTCCTCAGGATCCCAAGGAACAGCTTAAATATGCAATCGATGCGGTCTTTGACTCATGGAACAACCAGAGAGCCAAGACCTGCAGAAAGATAAACAAAATGTCCGACGACTGGGGAACAGCGGTCAACGTTCAGTCCATGGTTTTCGGAAACATGGGCGACGACTGCGGAACAGGCGTTGCGTTCACCCGTGACCCCTCCACAGGCGAAAAGGTCTTCTTCGGCGAATACCTTGTAAATGCTCAGGGTGAGGACGTGGTCGCCGGTATCAGAACTCCCGAACCCATTGCGAAACTCCAGACGGCTATGCCCGAAGTTTTCGGACAGCTCGAAGAGGTCTACAAGAAACTGGAGAACCACTACAAGGACGTTCAGGACATTGAGTTCACCATCGAAAGAGGCACGCTCTACATGCTCCAGACCAGAACAGGCAAAAGAACTGCCAGAGCGGCTGTTAAGATAGCCTATGACATGGTTCAGGAAGGGCTTATCGACAAGAGAACTGCAGTTCTCCGTGTTGCGCCCGAGCAGGTGGATCAGCTTCTTCACCCCATGATAGATACTTCCATCAAATACGATATCATCGCAAAGGGTCTCCCCGCATCCCCCGGTGCGGCTGTGGGCAAAGCGGTTTTCTCTGCTGAAGATGCGGAGAGCTGGGCAGCTCAGGGCGAAAAGGTAATCCTTGTAAGGGCTGAAACTTCACCCGAAGACATCGGCGGTATGCACGCCGCTCAGGGTATCCTCACAGCCACAGGCGGTATGACCAGCCATGCGGCGGTCGTTGCCAGAGGAATGGGTAAATGCTGTGTCGCAGGCTGCGGCGCAATCAGAATAAACGAACACCAGAGATTGTTCACCGCATCCGGAGTCACAATTAAAGAGGGTGATATACTCACAATCAACGGCTCCACAGGCGAGGTTATCGTCGGTGCGGCAAAACTTATCGAGCCTGAGCTTTCAGGCGAGTTCGCAGAGATTCTCACATGGGCTGACACCTTCAGAACACTGGGAGTAAGAGCCAACGCAGACACGCCCCACGATTCTCAGGTTGCCCGTGAGTTCGGCGCAGAGGGCATCGGTCTCTGCCGCACGGAGCACATGTTCTTCGACGGCAACCGTATAGACGCTGTTCGTGAGATGATCCTTGCTGATAACGAAGAGGGACGCAGAAAGGCTCTGGCAAAGGTCAAGCCATATCAGAAAGAGGACTTCCTTGGTCTGTTCACCGCAATGGAAGGGCTGCCCGTAACTATTCGTCTGCTTGATCCCCCCCTTCACGAGTTCATCCCCCACAACGATGAGGAGATAGACCGTGTTGCCAAGGCGTCCGGAGTTTCAGCTGAGCATCTCAAGGCGAAGGCCACCGAACTGCACGAGTTCAACCCCATGCTCGGCCACAGAGGCTGCCGTCTGGGTCTGACGTATCCTGAGATATACGAAATGCAGGTCTATGCCATCTTCGAGGCGGCATGTGAGCTGGTTAAACAGGGCAAGGTAGTCAAACCCGAGGTTATGATTCCTCTTGTCGGCTCATACAAAGAGCTTGAAATCCTTAAAGATATGACAAACGAAGTGGCTCAGGAGACCATCGCACGCTACGGCGTTAAGCTGGACTACCTCGTGGGCACAATGATAGAGCTTCCCAGAGCGGCACTGACAGCGAACGAGATAGCCGAGCATGCTCAGTTCTTCTCATTCGGCACAAACGACCTCACCCAGACAACTCTGGGCGTAAGCCGTGACGATGCCGGAAAGTTCCTGCCAATCTATGTTGAAAAGGGTATCTTCAAAGAAGATCCTTTCGTTTCAATAGATGTCAGCGGCGTAGGCCAGCTCGTTGAGATGGGCGTCAGCAAAGGACGCAGTGTCAGACCCGACCTTAAAACGGGCATCTGCGGCGAACACGGCGGCGACCCCGATTCAATCGCATTCTGTCAGAAGGCGGGGCTCAATTATGTGAGCTGTTCGCCCTTCAGGGTTCCTGTCGCAAGGCTTGCTGCGGCACACGCTGCACTTAAGTAAACCGTAAACAGGGGAACACAGCAATGTGTTCCCCTATTTGATTAAATACACACAACCGGAGCATCCAGATGGGACGTTCGGCAACTCAAGATCTGCTTGGATTACTTGAATCTGTCCTGCAAACCGAGATCAAGGGCATTCTGGTTCGGGATACTGAGGGGATAATCCTTAATTCCGGCAATATCTCGTCCGAAATGACCGAATTCAGCGTTGTTGCGGGCGGCTGTGCTGCGTCCGTTTTTACAGAGAAGCAGATATTTCCTTCCGAAGCCCAGGCAGAGAGCCTGAAAAGAATAATAAACATCTATGCTTATGCTCCTTTCGGAGCGTCACTTTCCAGAGTTGTGGCCAGTGCCAAGATTCTGGAGACCATTACCAACAGAAAAAATCTGGACGAGGTCATGCATCAGCTCGTTTCGTCCATAATCATAAACGGTCAGTTCTATAAGGCCGGAATAATGTTTCTGAACGAAGCCCTGCTTGAACTCAGGGGCGGGATATACTGCAACAGCGATATGAAGATAGATATAACCCGTTTCAGAAATATGAAATTTGTCTTTGAGAGCAAAAATAAGCTGTCGGATATAATGTTTTTCGATAAAACGGATACTCTGGATCTGGGTTCATCCGACGAGTATGAGCCGCTGAGAAGATATTTCTGCAATGACGTGCTGGTGACATCATTGGGAATAGGCGGCAAACCGATAGGGGTGCTTATCGTCTGCAAGGGCGCATATTCCAGAGCGGACAAGGATGCGGTAAGGCTTTTCGGCAACATCTGTTCGCTGTCCATAGAGTATTTCCGCACCATGAAGCGGCTTGAGCTGGTTCAGTCCGAGCTTGACGATGCAAAAAAGGCTTCCTCAAACAGCGACAACCTTATGCAGATAGGCAGTCTGTCGGCCACCGTTGCCCACGAGATGCGAAACCCGCTGATAGCTATAGGAGGTTTTGCAAAGCGTCTTGAAGCGTCTGTTTCCGGAGAGGCGGCTGAATATCTGAAAATTGTGCAGTCCGAAACTGCCAGACTCGAAAAACTGGTGGAGGATATCCTCTCATACACCAAGCGGACTGAAATAATTTATGAAAAAATCAATCTAGTGCTTTTTATTGACGAAATTATGGTACTATTGAAAAATTGTTTTGCACTTGAACAGATAAATATTGTTGTAAATATCCCCGATGGGTTATATGTTGATGCAGACAGGGATAAACTCCGTCAGGTGATAATGAATATAATTACCAACGCTGTTCAGGAGATGTCCGAAGGCGGGGATCTTATTATCGGTTCTTCCGAAAGCAAAGGCTATGTCACGGTCAGTTTCACCGACACTGGACAGGGCGTTCCCCCTGAGATGAAAGAGAGGATATTTGAACCATTCTATACAAGGAAACGAAACGGCACGGGACTGGGGCTGGCATTATGCAGAAAGCTGATGCGGGCTCATGACGGAGACATTTATGTTTCCGATGCCGCCAAGGGGGCGGTTTTCACCCTTGTGCTGCCCAAGAGAGGATAGGGATGAAGAGAATACTGATTATCGATGACGAACAGCATATCCGTGAGCATTACTGCAAACTGCTTACCGATAAGGGCTTTCATGTTGATACCGCAGAGAACGGAACCAGCGGTCTGGCAAAATTCCGTGAGGGCGAATATGACCTCGTGCTCCTTGATGTAAACATGCCGGACAAGTCGGGTCTGGAAGTGCTCAAAGAGATAAAAGGCATAAAGGATTCGCAGGTGGTCTTCCTGCTGACAGCATATGAAGAGTATAAGAGAAACTTCGCATCACTCTATGCGGAGGAATATTTTACAAAAGATAAGAAGATAGAGATTCTGCTCAGAAGAATCAACGAGCATTTAGAGGGATGATGGATTGCCGTCATCCTGAGCCTTTGGGCGAAGGATCTCATTATTTAATGTAAATCCCCATTAATCCCCCTTTGTCAAAGGGGGAGATAAAACTGAGAGTCAAAAAACTAACTGCCGTTTTGCTGGCTGGCGGGCGCATTTGCCTGTGCGGCCTTCTCTTTCAGCTTTCCGTTTATCTTGTACAGCTCGGCCAGCAGTGCCGCCACAACCTTGTACAGTTCCACAGGTATATCGTCGAACAGGTCGAGAGTTGACAGAGCCTCAACAAGGTCTTTATCCTCTTTGATATAAACCCCGTGCTCCTGCGCCTTTGCAATGATATTTTCCGCCACGGCTCCCTTGCCCTTTGCGATGAGCTTCGGAACCTTGTCCTCTTTGTCGTCATATCTTATGGCGGCGGCTTTTTTTCTTATATAAGCCAAGTCAACCTCTTAAGAGGCTATATCATTTCGAAAGACTTCCTGTATGCCTCTGTAAGTTTACTATTCGTCATTTCGTCCAAATGCATAAATGAAAATGCACCGCCTGCATGCATTGTGAAAACATTGTTCAGGAGCATTGCCGCCTTGAACAGGTTCTCTCTGTCCTTGTCGGTGTGGGTCATGATCACCTGCGGGGTGATGGTTTCGAATCTTGCATCAAGGAAATGTACACAGAAGAAAGAACCGAATCCTGTTACGTATGCAGGATAGGGCAGGTCTTTTGTCATTGCGGTGAGCTTCTGTCTGAAGTCCTCCCCCGCCTTGTTCAGTTTATCATAGTCGGCGGTTTCAAGGTCTTTCAGCGTTTCGATGCCCACACACATGGCCACGGGATTAGCGGAATAGGTTCCGCCGCCCACGAAAAGCTTCTGTTTTGTTATGATGTCCATAACGTCCCTGCGTCCGCCGTAGATGCCGATATGTATCCCGCCTGCCGCTGCCTTGCCGAAGGTGAAAAGATCGGGCTTAACCCCAAGCAGGGGCCATATACTGCCCCATCTGAACCGGAAGCCTGTGATAACTTCGTCAAAGATGAGCAGTGTGCCTGTGAGATCGCAGAAATCACGCAGAAGTTTCAGATATTCAGGGGCGGCTGTTATGCCTCCGCCGGAACCCATCATGGGTTCTATAATGATTGCCGCAGTCTCCTCGCTGTGTGCACGGAGTATCTCTGCGGTTTTTTCAATGTCATTGTAGGGAACGGCCACTGTTTTCTGGCCTTCGGGGCCTGAGCTTTTGGCGAACGGGGGAACTACACCCGTTGAAAGAACGGAATTGCCGCCGTGCCAGCCGCCTTCGGCCTTTATTATGACGTGTCTGCCGGTGAAAGCACGGGCAACACGGGTGACGTACATTGTGGCCTCTGTGCCTGAGGTGCAGAAGCGCATGGACTCAAGCTCCGGAATTGCTCTTTGGACAAGCTCGGCATATTCGATCTGGTATCTGTTCAGTGTGCCGTGGTGAACACCTGCGGCCAAAGCCCGCTCCATCCCCCGTTTCTGGGCATCGCTTCCGTGACCCAGAATGTTGGCGTAATGTCCCATCCACAGGTCGATAAGCTGATGTCCGTCAGCGTCTGTCATATAAATTCCTTCGCATCTGTCGGTTACGACGGGGAAGGGCGGGTGGTTCCGGATATCGTGGCAGACACCGTTGGGAAAG
This sequence comes from Seleniivibrio woodruffii, assembly GCF_004339245.1. Taxonomy (NCBI): domain Bacteria; kingdom Pseudomonadati; phylum Deferribacterota; class Deferribacteres; order Deferribacterales; family Geovibrionaceae; genus Seleniivibrio; species Seleniivibrio woodruffii. The sequence goes on along the minus strand of NZ_SMGG01000003.1, from coordinate 208,305 downwards.
AGTGTTCTGCTTTTTTCATAAAGCTCTTTGGACTTTTTGAATTTTGCAGTGTACTTATCGAAAATAATTCCCATCACTTGCCTTCTGTGAGCATCTTTCTGAGGTCTATAGCGTTTGCAGCCGCACTTCCCATTGCTGAGTTGCAGAATGAAACGAATACCGAGCTTGAAACCGATGTGACCACATCGATATCTTTTTTTAATTTTTCAAGCTGTTTAAGGCTGTAGCGATAGTTCAGGTCACGCTTCTGAGGAGTCTCCCACTCGGGGCTTTTGCCGTAGAGCCTGAAATATGCCATGTTGCTGTAAGCCTTAACGGAGTAGGGTGCAAGTCCTGCCGTGGGCGGGAACTCGGCGTTGATAACGCCTACGCCGTTCTCTTTAAATTCTTCCTGAAATTTTTGTCTTGCCCAGCCTCTGTTCGCCAGCTCAACGAAAAAGGGTCTGTCGCTGAATGTGTCACGCAGACGCAGGATGTGGTCGAAGTTGGCTCTTGAGGGTGTGAAGCCGTTGTAGAAATCTGCAAAGTAGGCTTTGACCCTGTTATATATAGGATTAAGTCCGCTTTTGAATCTGTCCGCATCCTCTTTGACCGGAGTCTCCTTGAGGAATCTTTTGCCCAGACGGACAGAGATGGCCAGATCATCGGAGCCGTTCTCCGCTATGTTTGCGGTGATCTCTTCTGTGGGGTCGTTATAAAATGTGAAAGTAAGTTCAAGGAAATCAATTCCCTTATCACGGCTGTAAAACTTCAGCATCTGCTCGTTGGGGAACTGTTCCGGATAGAAAGTTCCCAGCCAGTCGTCGAATTTATATCCGGCGGTGCCGATGTAAACAGGGGTATCATTGTATAATATCATCTTAAACCTCGTGTAGACTGTAATATGCTGTTTTTAATTTCAAATCAAGGAGTAATATAAGAAAGCTGTAAATTAGCTATTGACTTATAGAATCTCTTTTGATAAGTTTCGTGATTCGTAAGACCGATACGCGCCCATAGCTCAACAGGATAGAGCAACGGACTTCTAATCCGTAGGTTTGAGGTTCGAGTCCTCATGGGCGCGCTTTCTTTCATGGTGGCTGTAGCTCAGTCGGTAGAGTACAGGATTGTGATTCCTGTTGCCGCGGGTTCGATCCCCGTCAGCCACCCTTTATATGACCGGTTTAGCGAGTGTGGCGGAATTGGTAGACGCGCTAGACTTAGGATCTAGTGTCCTAGGCGTGGGGGTTCGAGTCCCTTCACTCGCATATCATACCTTCCGCGGGTGCAGCTCAACTGGTGGAGCACGACCTTCCCAAGGTTGAGGTTGCCGGTTCGAAATCGGCCACCCGCTTAAAAATCCAAATTAGTCAATTATATTCTTGTATAGATTCCAAGGAGATTACAATGAAAGTTACTGTAGCGGACAAAGAAAAGTCACAGAAAGAACTCAGTGTGGAGATTCCCGCACAGGTCTATAAAGACACCTTCGAAAAAGAATTCGATAAAGCAGCAAAAACAGTTAAAGTTGCAGGTTTCCGTCAGGGCAAAGCTCCCAAGGACGTTGTTCTGAAAGAAAAAGGCCACGCTATCCGTGTTTATGCTCTTGAGCACGTAATAAACGAAGCTGTTAAAAACGCCATCGAAGAAAACGGCATCAGAGCTATGGGTCAGCCCGAAGTTAAAGACGTTAAATTCGAAGACGACGATTCACCCATCACTTTCAAAGTATACGTTGACGTTTTCCCCACATACGACATAGAGAAGTTTTCCGGCTTCGAGTTTACAAAAGAGATCAACTCTGTTGAAACGGCAGACGTTGACAACGTTCTGGACAACCTCCTTAAGCGTCAGGCGGCTTTCGAGCCCGCAGAAGGCCCAGTTGAAAACGGCTGTGTTGCTGTAATCGACTTTGAAGGCAAGCTGAACGGAGAGATTATTCCTCAGGCATGCGCAAAGGAATATCCCCTTGAGATAGGTTCCGGCAACTTCATCCCCGGATTCGAAGAGCAGGTAATCGGCATGAACAAAGGCGAAGTTAAGGATATCACCGTAACTTTCCCCGAAGCATACCATGAAAAATCTCTGGCAGGTCAGCCCGTTGTTTTCACAATCACCCTGCATGAAGTAAAAAAGAAAGCCGCTCCCGCTCTGGACGACGCTTTCGCAAAAAGCATCAACGAAAAATACGAAACTGTCGATGCGCTGAAAAAGGCTATTGAGGCAGATCTTAAGTCTGAAGCTGAAGACCTTTCAAAAGACGCACTTTACAACGCAATCCTTGATAAATTAATTGAAGAGAACCCTTTTGACATTCCGGCTGTCATGGTAGTAGAGCAGGCGGAAAAACTCGCCGAGCAGACCCTTCGTCAGTACAGCATGTACGGAATGAACCCCGAGCAGTTCGGCCTGAACAAAAAGAAACTCGCCGAACAGCACATGGCCAACGCCGAGAGACAGATCAAAAGCGCTCTGGTCATCAATAAGATTTCCGAAAAGAACAACATCAATCCCACTGACGAGGATGTTGAAAAGGCAATCGCAGAATATGCGGAAAAATTTGAGAGATCAGTTGATGAGTTCAAAAAAGAGCTGGAGCAGTACGGCGGCATCAACTCTTTCAGAAACACTGTGTTCACCAACATGGTCTACGACTATCTGACTGCTAATAACAAAATCGCCGAAAAAGTTATCAGCAAGGCCGAGAGAGATGCCAAAATAGCCGAGGCATCACAGGCGGCCAAGGAAGCGTAACATGAGCTATTACATCCCTTATGTCATAGAGCAGACAGGAAGGGGAGAAAGGTCATACGACATTTACTCCCGTCTGCTTAAAGACAGGATCATATTTCTGGGCTCTCAGGTGGAGAGCGGAATTGCGAACTCCATCATTGCCCAGCTGCTGTTTCTTGAAGCGGAAGACCCCGACAAGGATATCTTCCTTTACATCAACAGCCCCGGCGGAGTCGTCACCGACGGTCTCGCCATCCTTGATACAATGAACTACATCAAACCGGATGTATCCACAATCTGCATCGGTCAGGCGTCCAGCATGGGCGCAGTGCTCCTTGCAGGCGGCGCAAAAGGCAAAAGGTTCGCCCTGCCCAACGCCCGCATAATGATCCATCAGGTTCTGGGCGGTGCTCAGGGTCAGGCAACGGACATAGAGATCCATGCGAAGGAGATCCTTCGTGTGAAAGCCGTTCTGAACGGAATCCTTGCAAACGCAACGGGCAAGAAACCCGATCAGGTTGCGGCTGATTCCGACAGAGACAACTTTATGACGGCTGCCGAGGCTAAAGAGTACGGTCTTATAGACGATGTATTCACCAAGAGGGCTTGAAATATCTGCGCCTGTTCCTATGTTGGTGTAGATAAACAATCCCATTGGGGCACAGACGGATGTCTGCGCTGAAACCTGCCGGAGTTTAAGCTCCGGTCGGCATATTGTACGAGGTTACTCATGGCTAAATCAAAAAAAGAAACGCTCTCCTGTTCTTTCTGCGGAAAGACCCAGGACGAAGTCAAGAAGCTGATTGCAGGTCCCAACGTATTCATCTGCAATGAGTGTATAGAACTCTGCAACGAAATCCTGAAAGAAGACCTTGAGGACGGAATCAAAGAGGATACCGCTCTCAAACTGCTCACTCCCGCTGAAATAAAAGCGAAGCTGGATGAGTATGTCATCGGTCAGCAGGATGCCAAAAAAGTGCTCAGCGTTGCTGTGCACAACCACTACAAACGTGTTCTTCACGGCAAAAAGAGCGAAATCGAGCTTGAAAAGAGCAACATTCTGCTCCTTGGCCCCACCGGAACAGGTAAAACCCTCCTCGCAAGAACCCTTGCCAGAGTGCTTAACGTTCCCTTTGCCATCGCAGATGCAACGACTCTCACAGAGGCGGGCTATGTCGGCGAAGACGTTGAGAACGTTGTGCTCAAGCTCCTCCAGAACGCCGATTATGACGTTCAGAGAGCTCAGAACGGCATCATCTTCATAGACGAGATAGACAAAATAGCCAAGAAGACCGACAGCCCCAGCATCACAAGAGATGTAAGCGGCGAGGGTGTTCAGCAGGCTCTGCTTAAGATAATCGAAGGCACGATAGCGAACGTTCCCCCGCAGGGCGGACGCAAGCATCCCCAGCAGGATTATATTCAGGTTGATACCTCAAACATCCTGTTCATAGTGGGCGGCGCATTCGAGTTTCTCGACAGCCTCATCAAAAAGCGTATCGGTGAGAAGTCACTCGGATTTACAACTAAATCCGTCGGCACTAAAGACTTCACAAGGTTCGAACTGCTCAAGCAGCTTCGCCCCGACGATCTTGTCAAATTCGGTCTTATCCCCGAATTTGTGGGCAGGCTTCCCATTGCGGCGGCTCTGGAAGATCTTGACGAAGAGGCTCTGGTTCGTATTCTTCAGGAACCCAGGAACGCACTGGTCAAACAGTACATTCAGATGTTCTCTTTCGACGAGGTTAAGCTGACATTCACCAACTCCGCTCTGAAAGCCGTTGCCAAAAAAGCACTGGCCAGAAAGACGGGAGCAAGAGGTCTGCGTTCGATCCTTGAGGAAGCCATGATGGAGATCATGTACACAGTTCCCTCTGAGAGCGAGATTGTGGAGTGCATCATCAACGAGGATGTGATCAACGACAACGCTAAACCCATCCTGATGTACGAAAACAAAAAAGAGACCGCTTAAGTTTCAACGCAAGTTACCCTTGCCCTTTTTGTAAAAATCAACTTATTATACATAGAGCAACACTCCCTTCGGGGAGTGTTGTTATATTATGCCCTCCTTTGAAAAAGAGAGGCTATAAAGCCAAAGGAGACACAATGGAGCGAATTGAACAGTATCCTCTGATTCCCCTCAGGGATATGGTTGTTTTCCCATACATGATAACACCTGTTTTTGTGGGGAGGGACAAATCCGTAAACGCCATCGAACTGGCGGAAAGAACAAACGGGCATGTATTTTTTGTCCTCCAGAAGGACGAAGAGGTCAACGACCCCACTTTTGACGATATATATACCACCGGAGTGTCGGCAAAGATACTTCAGGTGCTTAAACTGCCCGACGGCACAGTTAAGCTGCTGATGGAAGGGGTGCGCAGAGGGCGTATTCTCTCTATGGCGGACGAGGGCGACTGTCTTTTCGTAAACGTCAGCGAGCTTGAGGAAGGCGACGTGGACAGATCGGAAGAGCCGGTACTGTTTAAAATGCTCGCCGAGAGTTTCCGCAATTACTCAGAACTTTCCAAAAAGATAAACGAGAACGTGCTCGGCACGGTCAACCAGATAGACGACCTGAACAGGCTTGCCTACTCGATATCATCATATATGCCTGTTAAGAACACGGAACAGCAGGGGATACTGGAAACAGACAACCCCAAGGAACGTGCGGAAAAGGTCATTGAGATGGTGCAGACCTACACCGAACTGGTGAAGATGGACAACCGCATCCGTCAGAAGGTTAAAAACCAGATGTCCAAAGCTCAGAAGGAATACTACCTCGGCGAACAGGTTAAGGCCATCAACGAGGAACTGGGCAAGGACGATGATTTCAAAGCCGATCTGGACGAGCTTGACGAAAAGATAAAGGCCGCTAAATTCGGCGACACTGTTAAAGAGAAGGCCGCAAAGGAATATAAAAAACTGAAGCTGATGTCACCCATGAGTGCGGAGGCCACAGTCGTTAGAAACTATCTGGACTGGGTGCTTTCAATGCCGTGGGGCAGCTATACCGAGGATAAACTTGAGCTTAAAAACGCCGAAGATATCCTTAACAGGGATCACTTCGGACTGGAAAAACCGAAAGAGCGCATCCTCGAATACCTCGCAGTAAAAAAACTAGCTCCCGACATAAAAGGGGCGATACTCTGCTTCACAGGCCCTCCCGGAGTGGGCAAAACCTCTCTGGCACGCTCCATAGCGGAAGCCATGGGCAGGGAGTTTGTGCGCATGTCCCTCGGCGGCGTGCGTGACGAAGCTGAGATAAGAGGGCACAGAAAAACCTATATAGGTTCGCTGCCCGGAAAGATAATTCAGAGCATTAAGAAAGCGAAGAGCATGAACCCCGTGTTCCTGCTGGACGAGATAGACAAGCTCGGTGCGGATTTCAGAGGCGATCCCTCATCCGCTCTGCTTGAGGTGCTCGACCCTGAGCAGAACTCGACTTTTGTCGACCATTACCTTGAGGTGGAGTTCGACCTTTCAAAGGTGATGTTCATCACAACTGCAAACAGTCTTGACGGCATCCCCAGACCCCTTCTGGACAGGATGGAGGTCATTCCCGTCACAGGCTACACAGAGAAAGAGAAATTCGGCATCGCAACAAGATTTCTCATCCCTAAACAGCTGAAAGAACACAAGCTGGACAACGAAAGGGTGAAGATAGCCGACAGTGCGGTATACGGGATCATCAGAGGCTACACGAAGGAGGCGGGAGTCCGCAACCTTGAGCGTGAGATAGCGTCTGTAATCCGCAAGTCCGCCAAGAAGATAGTTGAGAACCCCGACCTTAAGTCGGTGAAGATAAACGACAAGAACCTTGAAAAATTCCTCGGTAAACTGAAATTCCGTTTCGAGGCTATTCCCAGTGCCGTTGAGACAGGTGTTGCCACCGGTCTGGCATGGACACCCTACGGCGGAGACATCCTCCAGATAGAGGTTGCCATATACAGAGGAAACGGGAAGATGCAGCTTACGGGCAAGCTGGGTGATGTTATGAAGGAATCGGCACACACAGCCCTCACTGTGGCAAAAAGCTGTGCCACAAGGCTTCAGATACCCGCTAAACGATTTACTGACTTCGACCTTCACGTACACGTTCCGGAGGGTGCAGTGCCCAAGGACGGCCCCAGCGCAGGCATAACCATGACAACGGCTATCCTGTCCGCTCTTGCCGAGCGTCAGGTTCGCTGCGACATCGCCATGACGGGTGAGATCACCCTCAGAGGACGGGTGCTCGCTATCGGCGGAGTGAAAGAAAAGGTGCTTGCGGCTCACAGAGCGGGTGTTAAAGAGGTTATTTTGCCAAAGGCCAACGATAAGGACTTGACAGATATACCCGCAGATGTTAAAAGTATGCTCCGTATCCATTTGGTCGAACATATCGATCAGGTGCTTGATATAGTACTAATCTAAACACTAAGAAAGGATGTGATTACAGTGGCAATTAACGCTATTGTAAAAGTTGACGGCGATAACGTCGACTACGCTCTGAAACTTCTGAAAAAGAAGATCGAGCGCGAGGGTCTCATTAGGGAGATTAAAACTCATACCTACTATGAGAAACCCACAGAGGTTCGCAGAAAAAAACTGCTCAAAGCAAAACGCAAACAGCAGAAACTTCAGCGTAAACTCAACGACAAGTACAAATACTATTAAGAATGTATGGTTGCTTGGATAAAGCGGCTGTCTTAATGAAGAATGACCGGTGGAGCGAGGCCTCTGTCGGTCATTTTGCTTTTTACGGCTATATACTTCGTTCTGCGGCGTCTGCCGCGGTTCGCTCGCAACACATACTTAAACGTATGCTTTTGCTCGTCTCACCTTGCCATTCTTGCATAACTTGCATCTAGCCACAAAAGCTTAATGCCCATAATCTTCGCATTTTTGCGTTGTCACTCTAAAAATTTTATCACATTTTTCCTTTTTTACTTTTCATATGTTTAAAGAATTATTTTTCTGAAAGCAGTACTCTAAAAAATGGTTCTTTTGTTTATGATAATATAAAACAAAACTTTGACTATATTGGCTTATTGTGTATAATTATTGCAAATACAAGCTTTGGGGTGATAAATGAAAGTCGAAGCAAGAAATTTTAATGTCAAAAAAATATTAGGAATGGGGAAATTTGAAATTCCACCGTATCAGCGCGAGTTTGATTGGGGAATCGATGAAGTAATAGAGTTCTATGATGATATTCAAAATAGTAACCTTGAAACTGGATATTTCATTGGTCATATGGTTTTTGATGGGGATTATAATGGTACTGATTTTAAAGTTGTAGATGGCCAACAACGTATTACAACGATAACCATAATGTTAAGCGCGCTTAGAGATTGTTTAGCTGATCTTGATGAGAAAGACTATAGTGAAGGAATTCATAATAACTATATATTTAAAAAAGATGAAAATAATAAAGAATACGCAATATTAGATAATAAGATGCCTTACCCTCTATTGCAAAAATATGTTCAGAGATTTCCGGGAAAAAAAGAAGAAGTTATTCCTAAACGTTCAGGAGAAAGAAGAATTAAAGAGATATACCTTCACATGCGGAGTATATTCTCTAAGCTTGATGTTAAAAGCTTAATAGAATTTAGAGATAAATTACTTAACGTTGAGATTATATTTGTAGCTGTGAGCGATGGGGCAGATGTTAATGAAATATTCCAAACATTAAACGCAACAGGTAAGGATCTTACAACTCTTGACCTTATTAAAAGTCATATTTTCAGGAAGTATCCAAAAGAATGTAATATTAATGAGCCTGAGGAAAGTTGGAATATCATTTTAGAAAACACAGAAGGCAAGTCAGCAAAATTTTTAAATAACTTTTGGGCTTCAAGATATAGTAAAGTTTCAGATAAGAATTTATATAAAGCATTTAATGCAGAAATTGTTAATAATGCAAGTACTGATATTAAAGTATTTTTAAAAAACATGATTGATGATTCTGAAATATATAATATTGTGACAAAAGTAGACGAAAGTGACTGGGAAAAAGATGAAATAAGCATTTATAAGTCAATTTATACAATTGTAAATGTTTTTAGTATAGAAGTTGCAAATGCACTTTTACTTACTTTGATAAGAGATTACAGAGAAAAGTTAATCAGTCAGCAGTATGTGATTAAAATATTAAAAACAATGGAACAGTATCATTTTTTTCATAATGCAATTATGTCAAATAGATCGTCAGGACTAGATATAATGTACGCTAAATATTCAAGAATTCTAAGAGATGCTAGTGGGAAAGAGAAAAAACATATCGCTATTGATGCTATAGTTAAAGAAATTAAAGATAAGTTTCCTACTAAAGATGAACTAAACAGTAAATTTGATTCAAAGCTATATTATAATAAGCAAAATCAAAAGCAAAAGAAATTAGTCCAATATGTTTTAGAAAAAATTGAATCTACCAAACAGAACAATAATATCAAACTTTTGCAAATTAGCTTAGAGCATATATGCCCTGAAAAACCAAAGAAAGGTGAGTGGGTCGGGATTAATCCGAAAAATATAAGCAATATTGGGAATTTAGTTTTATTAGATAAAGATCTTAACAGTTCAATAGGAAATGCTGACTATACTAAGAAAAGAAGTACAATATTGGGTAAGTCAACATTGCTTACAACAAAAGAAATATTTGAAAATAATACTGACTGGGATGATAAGGCGATATTGGAACACAGAAATTCAATATTTGAGAATATGTATTCAGGAGTTTGGAGATAAAAAAGGGAGCTTTTCAGCTCCCTTAAGTATTAATCTTCGTCGGCGTCTGTTTCGTTGATGCCGTGACATTTTTTATATTTCTTTCCGCTGCCGCAGGGACAGGGATCGTTTCTGCCCACCTTCGGATACTCCCTTTTGATGGGTGAGCGTTTCTCCTCAGACTGCTGACGGGGCTGCTCTGCGAAGATGTCCCTCTGTTCCTCTCTGGTCTGCACACGCTCCTGCTTCTGCTCGGCTTCCTGAATGTCCGACTGTCTGTTAAGCTCAACGTGGAGCAGAACTCTGACAACCTCGTTGTTGACCTTGTTCATCATGCCGACGAACAGGTTATATGCCTCACGCTTATACTCGTTCAGCGGGTCTTTCTGGCCGTAGCCTCTGAGACCTACCGAGTCACGCAGATGGTCCATCTGGAGCAGGTTCTCTTTCCATTTATTGTCAAGGATTGTTGTGAAGAGGAAGCGGACAACCTCAGGGAAGAAGTCGCCGAAGCTCTCTTTTTTCGCAGCCAGTTTTCCGGCGGCAAGTTCTTTCAGACGCACAAGCTCGTTGTGGAAGTTCTTTCTGTCCTCGTCAAAACGGAACTCTATGTCGAAAATCTCATAAATCTCTTTTTCAAACGCTTCGTAGTCGGGCTTTTCAGCGGCGGAAACGTAGGTTTCGGTCATGGTGTCGATGACGTTGTCGATGGTCTCCGAGATGATCTCATCCAGAGCCTCACCGGCAATGATATCCTTACGCAGAGTATAGATAACGTTTCTCTGCTGGTTCATTACGTTGTCGTAGTCAAGCAGGTGCTTTCTGATTTCGAAGTGGTAAGCCTCGACCTTCTTCTGTGCACCTTCGATGGAGCGGCTGATGATGGGGTGTTCGATGGATTCGCCCTCTTTCATGCCCAGTTTCTGCATGATGCCCGCTATCTTTTCGGAACCGAAGATGCGCATAAGGTCGTCTTCCAGTGAAACGAAGAAACGGGATGAACCGGGGTCGCCCTGACGTCCCGCACGGCCTCTCAGCTGATTGTCGATACGTCTGGATTCGTGTCTGTCCGTACCGATGATATGCAGACCGCCCAGCTCACGAACGCCTTCGCCGAGCTTGATGTCGGTTCCTCGTCCGGCCATGTTGGTTGCGATGGTCACCGCACCTTTAAGACCTGCGTCTTTAACGATCTCAGCTTCACGCTCGTGGTTCTTTGCGTTCAGCACTTCATGCTTTATCTTTCTGCGGTTGAGCAGGTCGCTCACCAGCTCGGATTTTTCGATGGAGCTTGTACCCACCAGAACGGGTCTGCCTGTCCTGTTCATCTCTTCTATCTCGTCCACGATGGCGATATATTTCTCTTTCGCCGTGCGGAAGATAACGTCGGTATGGTCGTTACGGATCATTCTCATGTTGGTGGGGATAACTGCCACGCCCAGATTATAGATGGACATGAACTCGTTTGCCTCTGTAAGAGCCGTACCTGTCATACCTGCCAGTTTCTTGTACATTCTGAAATAGTTCTGATAGGTGATGGATGCCAGCGTCTGGTTTTCGCTCTCGATATTCACGCCCTCTTTGGCTTCCAGAGCCTGATGCATGCCGTCGGAGTAGCGTCTGCCGGGCTGGAGACGTCCGGTAAATTCGTCAACTATTACGACCTTGCCGTCTTTAACGACGTAGTCCACGTCTTTCTTGAAGATCGCATGTGCTTTCAGTGAGTTGTTTACGTTGTGCAGAACGTCGACATATTTGATGTCGTAGAGGTTTTCAATGTTCATCTCACGTTCCACAACGTTTATGCCCTCGTCCTTGAGCTGAACTGTTCTGCTCTTTTCGTCTTTTGTATAGTGCTCATCGATGCGCAGGTTTTTGACCACTGCGTCAACGTTGTAGTATTTTTCAGTGCTTCTCTCTGTGGGGCCGGAGATGATGAGGGGTGTTCTCGCCTCATCGATAAGGATGGAGTCCACCTCATCCACAATGGCGAAGTTCAGTTCCCTTTGAGATGTGGGTTCGTGGGGCGGCTTCATGTTGTCACGGAGATAGTCGAAACCGAACTCGTTGTTAGTTCCGTATGTGATGTCGGCGGCGTATGCCTCCTGACGTGTAACGTCTGAGAGTTTGGTTGTAAACGCTTCTTTGTCGTCCCATTCCACAAGGAATGAGCGTTCATGGTTAATGATGCCCACTGTGAGTCCAAGGGACAGATAGATGGGGCTCATCCACTGTGCGTCACGTCTGGCGAGGTAGTCGTTCACAGTTACAAGGTGCGCACCTTTTCCGCCCAGAGCGTTGAGGGTCATTGCGAGGGTTGCCACGAGGGTTTTACCTTCACCGGTTCTCATCTCGGATATTTTGCCTTTGTGCAGAGCATATCCGCCCATAAGCTGAACGTCGAAATGACGCATGTTGAGGGTTCTGCGGCCCGCCTCACGAACGAGGGCGAAGGTCTGGTTGAGGATTTCGTCCTCGGTTGCTCCCTCTTTCAGCTTGTCTCTGAGCATCTGAGCCGCTTCGGCCAGCTGGTCGAAACCAAGCTCCTGCATTTTAGGTTCAAGGGCAGCCACGGCAGAGACCATAGGCTGCATGGATTTGATATAGCGTTCGGCATAGGAGCCGAAGATTTTTTGCAGAACAGATTTGAACATTAATAAACTCCGGTTAGTTGTTATTTTCGGTGCGGACAATAAGCCAGTAAACAAGACCCAGAACTGTTATGGCAAGGAGAATGAAGCCCTGCTGGAGCACGTTGGTTGTTTCGTGTTTGAGCGTGATTATCATGAGATCCCTGATGAATGCTATCAGCGCAACGCTGATGAATATTGAGTTCTTGAACTTTCCGCCCTTTATCATCTGAATCTCGGTGTGCAGAAGTTCCACCAGCACCCAGATGATAAGCAGTGAACCCAGCGCCGTGATGAGTGCGTGGTCGGGCTTTTTGCCGAATAGATGTACCGTTTCCGCAAGAAACGCAACGCCCGCCGTCAGAGTAAGCCCTATGAGGGTTATCACCATAAGGGTGTGAACGAAAAATGAGAACTTTTCGCTGATGTCCACAACTTTGTTGCGGTAGCTGTGTACGGGGTTGTACGAGCTGACCAGCTTGTCATAGTAGGAACCCAGAATAATCTCGCTGTTTATGTCCATCATCTTGTGCATTGAAATGAGGATCTTCTTTCTGCGAACCTCGTCATCCACAAGACCGAATATCTTTTCATGGATCCAGAGCCTGCTGAAACTTATCATGGCTGTGATAAATTCCTGCTCGAACTTATATTTGTTAAGCGATTCGCCCAGCTTGCCTACAAAGGCAAAATAGGCGTTGTCCGCATTGCCGTCAAAGAGTGTGTCGAACCATGAGCCGAGCTTGTTCATGTTGGAACCCATTGCGGCGGCCTGCTTTTCGCTCAGGGGGAAGGTTTTCATCTTTTCGGTGAAATCTTCGATGAATTCGTCTTTGTAACGTGAAATCATAGGCTTTATGAACAGCAGATTATCTACATCGTGTTCATTAAGGTCATAGTTTTTAGTCAGCGACTTGCGGTATCTCATGTTATATGCTGTCTCTCATAAAAGGCAAATCGGGTGCAATAGATATTTCTTTTTGCGTCATGTTAGGATAATATATGAAGACAGTAAAGTAAAATAAAAGTTCGAGGTGTTTGCTGTGGCAGAGAGAAAATCAAGCATATCAAGGAAGACCACGGAGACGGAAATAGCACTTACGCTTAACGTCGACGGCGGCGGAAAATATTCTGTTGATACAGGGATAGGTTTCCTTAACCACATGCTTGAGCTTTTCACAAGACACGGCGGGTTCGACATTGAGCTTAAGGCCAGAGGCGACCTGCACATCGACGGACACCACACAGCCGAAGACATCGGCATTGTTCTGGGCGATGCTTTCCGTGAGGCTCTGGGCGACAAAAGGGGAATCCGCAGATACGGCTTTTTCCTGCTGCCCATGGATGAAACCCTCATAGAATGTGCTGTGGACTTTTCGGGCAGGACTTATCTTAACTTCGATGCGGATATCCCTGCGGAGAAGGTCGGCGATTTCGACACGGAGCTTACCGAGGAGTTTTTCAAGGCGTTTGCGGACAGAGCGGGCATCAACCTGCACATTATTAAAAGATACGGAAGGAACACCCACCACATCATCGAGGGGATATTCAAATGCGTTGCCAGAGCCATCAAAGATGCGGTGCGCATTGAGTCCGATCAGGTGATGTCCACAAAGGGCACTCTTTAATCCTTTTTTCAATTTTACGGAGAGACACGAATGATAGCAGTAATAGATTACGGCATGGGAAACCTGCGGAGTGTTGAAAAAGCCCTCCAGTCGCTGGGTTTCGATGCGCAGATAACCTCCGATCCCGAAAAGGTTGTGAAGGCCGACAGAGCCGTGCTTCCGGGCGTGGGCGCATTTGCCGACTGCCGCACGGGGCTTGTCGACAGCGGACTCAGGGAAGCGGCGGCGCAGTTCATCAAAACCGGAAAACCCTTTCTGGGAATCTGTGTGGGCATGCAGCTGCTTTTCGAAAAGAGCCTTGAGTTCGGCGAGCACGAGGGGCTTGGCTATTTCAAAGGCACAGTCAGAAAGTTTCCCGATGAGATAATCGCCAGGGGAATGAAGATCCCCCAGATGGGCTGGAACAGAATCAACAAAAAAATGACGCATCCGCTTCTTGACGGCATAGAGACAGGGGACTACTTTTACTTTGTCCACTCCTACTGCGTGAAGGCGGAGGAGGCGGGAGTGGAAGCTCTCTCCTGCGAATACGGAATAGATTTCTCTGCCATGGTCATCCGTGACAACATGGCCGCCACCCAGTTTCACCCTGAAAAGAGCCAGAAACTGGGACTGCATCTGCTTAAAAACTTCGGAGAATGGAAATGCTGATAATACCCGCCATCGACCTCCTGAACGCCAAGGCCGTCAGGCTGAAACAGGGGGATATGGACGATTTCACAGTTTACTATGACAACCCGCTGGATGCGGCGAAGATGTTCGCCGACATGGGGGTTAAACGTCTTCATATAGTCGACCTTGACGGAGCCAAGAAAGGGGAGACAACCAACTTCTCTCTCATTGAAAAGATGGTGGCCACCGCCGGAATGGACATTGAGGTGGGCGGCGGAATCCGCGACATGAAGAAGCTGAAAGCCTATTTCGAGATAGGCGTTAAATATGGGATCCTCGGCACTGTTGTGGTCAAGAACCCTGAGTTTGTGAAAGAGGCCATGAGCGAGTTTCCCGACAGAATAATTCTGGGAGTGGACGCAAAAGACGGCTACGTTGCCACCGAGGGTTGGTATGAAAAGAGCACCGTCACTGCGGTTGAGCTTATCAACAGCTATGAGGGCTACTCAGCAGAGAGTGTCATTTACACAGACATTTCAAGGGACGGTATGCTGACCGGAATAAACATCGAGGCGACTCTGTCGCTGGCAGAGAGCATAAAATATCCTGTCATAGCCTCCGGCGGTCTCAAAGGCATCGAAGATATAAAGGCTCTTCAGGGTAAAAAGGGCATTCTGGGTGCAATCACCGGAAAGGCCTTTTATGAAGGTAAGATAGATCTTAAAGAAGCCCTTGAGCTTCAGGACTGATAAATGGACAGATTCGCAAAGTTTCTGGCACTCGGTTTCGGCTCCGGTCTGGCTCCCAAAGCACCCGGAACTTTCGGAACCCTTGCGGGCGTTGTCATTGTTGTGCTGACATCACAGCTCCCCTATTTTTTCAATGCGGCACTTTTCGTTCTGCTTCTGGTGAGCGGAGTCTGGGCTGCGGACAGATATGAGAAGCTTACGGGCAAAAAGGACGCCTCCGAGGTCGTCATAGACGAGATAGCCGCTTATTTCATGATATATCTGTTCATCCCCGCAAACCTTATAACTGTAATAATAGGTTTTGTGCTGTTCAGAATTTTTGACATCGCAAAACCATATCCAATAAAAAAACTGGAGAAGATAGACGGAGGGCTCGGCGTCATGGCGGACGACATCATGGCGGGGCTTTATTCCACGGTTATCCTTGGAATACTCTATCTCGCTTATGCATCGTTCTTTTCCCACATATAGGTGATCTATGGTCAGATGCGCAATTTTCGCAATAGGCAGCGAGCTTCTGGAGGGGAGCATCGTTGACACCAACTCCGCATGGCTGGGCTCAAGGCTCACAAAGGCGGGCTTCAATGTTGAACAGGTCAGACTAATTCCCGACAACAGAGAGATGATAGTTTCAATTTTCAGACAGGCTCTGAACGAGTACGACTGTGTGCTCACCACCGGCGGACTGGGGCCGACCTTCGATGACCTCACCGCAGAGACAGTGGCGGAGGCTGTGGGAGTTTCGGCTGTACTGAACGAAACCGCCAAAGAGCACATGATAAACAGGCTGAAAAACAGAAACGTTACCATAAAAGAGAGCCACTACCGTCAGGCGATGCTTCCGGAAGGGTGCATGCTGTTCCCCAACGAAAGGGGCACTGCGCTGGGGTTCGGAGTGGAGAAGAACGGAAACGTCATAATCAGCATGCCGGGCGTGCCTTATGAGACCTATCTGATGTTTGATGAGCATATTATGCCGTACCTGCGAAGCAGATTTGAGATGAAGGAGCGGCACAGTGTGGATATCCGCATCGGCGGACTGCCTGAGTCAGATGTTGACGACGTTCTGCGTGAGTTCGGTTTCCCCGAAGGCCTTGAGTGCATCATAAACGTTGCCAAAGGCGAAATACTGGTTAAGCTGAGAGGCTTTGACGTTGAACTGATAAACGAATATGCCGGGCGGGTTCGTGGAAGATTTGAAAAGAACTTCATAGGATTCGGCACAGACGGCATTGCGGCAGTGCTTCTTCGCACCCTGCGTGAGAAGGGTATGACCCTTTCCGTGGCGGAGAGCTGCACGGGCGGACTCATCGGCAAGGAACTGACCGATATATCCGGCTCAAGTGATGTTTTCATGGGCGGAATAATTTCATACAGCAACGATGCGAAGATAAGACTTCTCAGGGTTCCTGAGAACATAATAGTGAACCACGGAGCGGTGAGCGAGGAGTGCGCAAGGGCAATGGCCATAGGTGCGGCTAATCAGCTGAGAACAACTGCTTCGGTGGCTGTGACAGGGGTTGCGGGGCCGAACGGCGGCACTGCTGAAAAACCCGTTGGCACG
The DNA here is from genome assembly GCF_004339245.1 of Seleniivibrio woodruffii. NCBI lineage: Bacteria > Pseudomonadati > Deferribacterota > Deferribacteres > Deferribacterales > Geovibrionaceae > Seleniivibrio > Seleniivibrio woodruffii. Next base: position 191,696 of record NZ_SMGG01000003.1, on the reverse strand, counting down.
GTCTGCATTGCGTGGTGTGTTGAAAAGACGGTGATATCTAAAAAATTCGATTTCCCAGGTGACAGGGAGGCCATACGCATACGCACGATGAAGGCGGCGCTGATAGGCCTTAACGACCTTCTTAAAAAGGGATCTCTTTAGATTATATTTTTAAGGCGCAGGTGGCTGAGTATCGTATCCACAGCTTCGCCGACACTCATTTTATCGGTGCGGATGTGGATTTCAGGCGACTGGGGTGCTTCATAGGGCGAGTTTATGCCCGTAAAGTCCTTGATCTCGCCTCTGCGTGCCTTCTTATACATGTTTTTGGGGTCACGTTCTTCGCAGACCTCAATGGGTGCGTCCACAAACACTTCAATGAACTCACCTTCGGGCATCCCGCCCCTTATGCTGTCTCTGCCTGCACAAAAGGGTGAAATGAACGCCGCAATGGCTATCATGCCGGCATCGGCGAAAAGCTTTGCTGTTTCACCCACACGTCTGATGTTCTCGTCTCTGTGTGCGGCTGAAAACCCGAGATCTTTGCATAGCCCGTGGCGGATATTGTCGCCGTCCAGAAGGTATGTATGTACTCCGAGGCTGTTCAGCCTCTGGTCGAGTGCGTTTGCGATGGTGGATTTTCCGGAGCCGCTCAGACCTGTCAGCCAGATGATTGCGGGTCTGTGCCCTTTCAGCATTATCCGCCGCTCCCTGTCCACCGAGTGACTGTGCCACATGACATTTTCGGGGCTTCGGCTGGCGGTTATCATTCCTGCGGCGGCTGTCATGGATGTCATCCTGTCGATGAGGATGAAACTGCCTGTTATTCTGCATTTGTCGTATGTATCAAAGGGTTTTGATGCATCCAGAACAATTCCGGCATCAGCTATGTCGTTCATTTCAAGCTGAACTGCGTCTGTGCTTTCGAGGGTGGAAATGTCCGTTCTGCCGTATATTTTGTCTATCCCCGCCCCGACACTGCCGAAAGAGCCTTTAAGGATATATTTTTTATTAAGTTTCAGCGGTTCCGTATCCATCCAGATGAGGTTCGCCCTGAAGCTGTTGCCGAACAGAACGGATGTCTTATCCGTGACAGCCATATCCCCCCTGCTGATGTCGATCTCTTCGGTTGTGGTGAAGGTCACCGACATGGGAGCGGATGCTCTGTCCAGAGGTTTGTCGCCGAGGCTCAGACTTTTAACATTTGTGGAAAGTCCTGACGGGAGCACCGTGATTCTGTCGCCAGTCGAAAGAGTTCCTGATTCCAGCCTTCCGCAAAATCCACGGAAACTGTTGTCGGGTCTGAGAACATACTGAACGGGGAGTCTTAAGAGACCGTGTTCGGAGCTTGGCGCAGGTTCAGCCGATTCCAGAATATCAATGAGGCTTTGGCCGGAGTACCAGTCCGTATTCAGACTTTTTGATGTGATATTGTCCCCTTTGAGGGCGGAAACGGGGATTATGTCATATGAAAGACCGATTTTTGCAGCCAGATAGGCGTAATCAGCGGCTATTTTGTCAAAAACAGCCTGAGAGTAGCCCTGTGCATCCATTTTATTGACGCAGACAACGGCATTTTTTATTCCCATAAGCTTAACTATGTATGAATGGCGTACTGTCTGAGGGCTTATGCCCTTGAGTGAATCTATGAGTATCACCGCCAGATCGGCGTTTGATGCTCCCGTGGCCATGTTTCTGGTGTACTGTTCGTGCCCGGGGGTGTCCAGAATTATGAATTTTCTTTTTGCTGTGGAGAAATAGCGATGGGCAACGTCAATGGTTATGCCCTGCTCACGCTCTGCCAGCAGGCCGTCGACTATGAGGGCGAGGTCGGGTTCATCCCCCGTTGTGCCCGCCGTGCGGCTGTCTCTTATTACAGCTGCCATCTGGTCGTCATAAACGGCTCTGCATTCGTGGAGAAGCCTGCCTATCAGAGTGCTTTTGCCGTCGTCAATGCTTCCGCAGGTGATGAACCTGATAAGCTGTTTTGCGGCATCCTTTTCCATGTATGTTTTCAGCTTTTCCATCAGAAATAGCCTTCCGTCTTCTTTTTTTCCATCGCTCCGGACTGGTCGAAATCGATGACACGTCCCTGCCGTTCAGACATGGAGGACATCATCATCTCCTCTATGACCTGTTCAAGGGTTGATGCTTCGGAAGGGACTGCTCCCGTAAGCGGGTAGCACCCCAGTGTACGGAAACGCACCGACTGCATGGTTATCTCATATTTTTCAGGAAGCCTGTCATCGTCGGCCATAATGAGCACGCCGTCAACGTCCGCAACGGGTCTCTGTTTTGCCAGATAAAGCGGCACGACGGGGATATTCTCACGCAGGATATAGAACCAGACGTCAAGTTCCGTCCAGTTGGAAAGGGGGAAAACCCGCAGGCTGCCGCCCCTGTTAAGTTTTGTGTTGTAGTGCGTCCAGAGTTCCGGACGCTGATTTTTCGGATCCCACCTGTGGTTAGTGTCTCTGTATGAGAAAATGCGTTCCTTTGCCCGTGACTTCTCTTCGTCCCGCCTTGCTCCGCCGAATATCATATCGAATCCGTGGAGGTTCAGAGCCTGTTTCAGGGCATCGGTCTTCATAACGTCCGTATGTATCCTGCTTCCGTGGGTGAAAGGATTGATCTCCTGTTCCTCGCCTTCGGGATTTTTATAGACTATCAGGTCAAGCCCCAGACGTTTCGCAGTTTCATCCCGAAAGGTTATCATCTCTCTGAATTTCCAGCCGGTGTCGACGTGCATAACAGGGAAGGGGAGCTTTGCAGGATGGAAGGCTTTCATTGCCAGATGCAGCATTACGGACGAATCCTTGCCGATCGAGTAGAGCATAACGGGCTTTTCCGCCTCTGCGGCGGCTTCACGGATTATGTGGATGCTCTCGGCCTCAAGCCTGTCCAGATAGCTCATATCATTCATTGTTCTTGCCGATGGGGATTTTGTTCCAGATGCGTTCGTGGACGAAATACAGGGCTATCTTTGAGAGTGTCTCAAGAATCCCTGTAAAGACCGCAAGGTCTATTCTGCGGAACATGACATATACGATTATCATAGTGGTCATCGTTCCGAAAAACCTCCATGAAACGGCTTTCAGAACTGATCGTGTGGTGGTTTCCTTAAACATATTACTTCAGTATTTCATCAATTATAGTGTCCATGTCAAACGACATGGTGTCAAACAGAGGCTTCGGGTCGTGACGCTTGGATATTATGTTTTGCGCCTTTTCCAGAAGCTCCTCCGCCGTGTCGGCCTTTTCCATAAGCCCGCTGTCTATGAGCAGTTTGTCATAGTGGCTGATGAACGAGCGGGTGGATATTACTGGTGTGCCGAAATAGCACGCCTCGGAGTTCAGCGTTCCGCCGCCGCCTATGAAAAGGTCGGCATAGGCCAGAAGGTGCTGAATGACCATCTTCTCCTCAAGAACTGTGGCATAGGGCACAAGCAGTTTAAGTGCCTCCGCTTCGTATCTGGGGATCAGGATGATGTTCACATCCATTTTATCTTTTATCAGTTTCAGCCCGTCATAGAGCATGGGATATTTCTTTGCAACATAGGAGGCCTTGAACTCCTCCTCACGAACAACAACAGTCTTTTTACGAACGTCCAGACCCCTTGAGATGAGGAAATCGTTGAAGAATTTTATATCGGGTTTGAAATCGTGGAGCCATGCCACAACGTCCAGAAAGTTGTATGAATATATCTGGTCGGGTTCCAGAGAGAACCTTTCGAAGATATTCTGGGGAACCATATACGGCCGGAAAGCCTTGGTGGACAGCGGCAGTGTGAGCCTTGCCTGAGGCAGAGCCTTACGGAAATCGGATGTATGGTCGGATAGTGGGATGTCGTAAAAGTTGATTATGGGGATGCCGAGACCGAAAGCCACACGGTTTGCATCCACACTGCAAAGGCAGACCAGTTTGGTTATGTTGCATTTTTCGATGTATTCCATCAGCGCAAGCTGACGGTGGATGGATGCCTTGAGCTTGTCGCCCAGATTTGCGCCGCCGAAGAACCCCCGGTTCACAAACTCTATCCTGTAGAGGTTCAGAAGGTCAACGACCTCCTTATAGCCCTCACCCTCACGGGCTGTCACGAGAACTGTGCGGCCTCTGTCCTTTATCTTGTTGATAAAGGGGCGGAAGAACATAACGGATTTCGGCGTTACAAGGTCAAACCAGATCAAATTATGCCCCTTTGGACGTACTCGTCATACCACCAGGGGCGTATGGGGATAACGTCCAGTTCGCTGAAAATATAGCCGTATCTACCCGGATATTTTATCATTCCCACAGAGGGGATGTCGGGATTTTTAAGGGTCATTTTTGTTGCGCAGGTGAAGGTGCAGTCCTGTTGACACTGTTTGGACTCTATCATGGTGAGAACTTCCTGTGCCTGATCGCCCTCGAGCACCTTGTCAAAACCGCCTGCGGTGCGGATGTTGCCCATTTTCAGATAGTTCAGCCAGAGCAGACAGGGATACACGTTGCCGTAGGGGTCTATGTCGATGCTTCGCCTGCCCATGTAGCAGTCGAACTCAACGGGTCTGCGCTCGTATATGGCTTTCTGGAAATAATATTTTCCGGCGTATCTGCCCTTGTCGTAGCCTATGTTGAGAAGCTGTCTGTCGATGGTGGCAAGCTCTTCGTCAGTCCAGATGAAGCTGTTCTCGTTCAGCTCCTCTTTTACAAGGTTGTCTTTCAGGTTGCGGTAGCGGGTTGGGTTGTATCGTCCGTAGCCTATGTAGAGCCCCACACCCAGTTCCTTTGCGAAGTTGTACATCCACTCTATGAGATGGTGGTTCTCTTTGTAAATGGTGAACTGGAAGCGCAGAACAACGCCTTTGAGCTTTGAAAGCTCCTCAACGGTTTTCACTGCCAGTTTGAATCCGTCTTTGCGCAGTCGAATCTTTCCGTTGGTCTCCTCGTCTCCGTCCAGAGAGATGTCCAGACGAACCAGAGGGTGCTTTTTCAGGAAATATTCTGCAACTTCAACGTGGCGTTCGGGAAACCACCCTGTGATAGGGGTATCCGTTACCACCGTGTCGTGGAATTTGTATATGCTGTCGGCAATGTTGAAAATATTATCGGTGAGATGGGGTTCGCCGCCTGTAAGGTGTACTTTTTTCAGGTTCAGGTATTTTGACGAAAAGATACTGTCAAGCTCGGCGGGGGTCAGTTCCTCGGACTGCCTGTCGGGCAGCTGCCACATAGAGCAGTAGCGGCAGGGGCCGGGACAGCTCTCTGTGATGCAGTAAGAAATATCCTCTATGTTGTAGTTCATGCGGTTCCCCTTTCAAGCATGGTGCGGTAGATGTCGGTTATGATGCGTTCGATGCCGAACGTGTATTCCCATTCGGGGTAGTCGTTTTTGAATTTTGAAACGTCGCTTATCCACCAGATGTGGTCGCCGCTTCTGTTGTCCTCTGTGTAGCTGTGTCTGAAAGGTCTGCCTGTGAGTTTTTCAAGCATGGCTATTGCTTCCAGCATGGAACAGCAGCTGTGGCGGCTTCCGCCCATGTTGTAAACTACACCGGAACGGGGTGCTTTATAAAAATGACTGAATGCGTTTATCATGTCGTATGAATGAATGTTGTCACGCACCTGTTTGCCCTTGTAGCCGAAGATGGTGTAGGGTGTGTCGGTGACTGCGCATTTCACCAGATAGCTTAAGAATCCGTGGAGCTGTGCGCCGGAGTGGTTGGGTCCTGTGAGGCATCCCCCTCTGAAAACGGCGGTTTTCATGCCGAAGTAGCGGCCGTATTCCTGAACCATGACATCTGCGGCCACCTTGCTTGCGCCGAAGATGGAGTGTTTTGAGCTGTCGATGGACATGGTTTCATCTATGCCCCTTTCAAAATAGGGGTGGGAGCTGTCTATCTCCCAGCGGGTCTCAAGCTCCACAAGGGGGAGCAGGTTAGGCGTGTCGCCGTATACCTTGTTGGTGGATGTAAATATGAAGACTGCATCGGGGCAGTGTCGTTTCGCCGCTTCGAGCATGTTCAGTGTGCCGTTTGCGTTCACTGTGAAATCGGTGAAGGGTTCCTTCGCCGCCCAGTCGTGGCTGGGCTGTGCCGCTGTGTGCAGAACGAGCTTTATGTCGGTTCCGTATTCGGAGAACAGTTTTTCAAGTTTATCAAAATCCCTGATATCTATGCTGAAATGTTCATAATTTTTCAGATTTTCGCCCAGACGTGCAACATTCCATGAGGTTGACGCACCCTCGCCGAAAAAATAAGCCCGCATATCGTTGTCGATGCCGATGACCTTGTCGAAACTGCCGGAGAAGAACTCCGCTGCCTCCGAACCTATCAGTCCTCCGCTACCCGTTATCAGGCAAATATCCATCTCAGCTCCTCTTTGTTGCTGTTCAGCCATTCGATGATCTCTTTAACGGTGTCTTCTGCGGATATCTCAGGCTGCCATCCGAGCTTCTGGATCTTGGAGTTGTCGGTGACATAATATTTGATGTCCATGTCCCTTTCAGGCTGAAAATCTATATCTTTCTGACCAACGTATTTTTTGCAGAGCGAATCCAGTTCGAATATTGAGAGTGAGTTGCGGATTCCGCCGCCCACGTTGAAAAGCTCGCCGGAGAAGGTGGTGAAGTCGTGTATCTGCATGTCTACCAGACGGAAAAGATCGCTTACGTTCAGCACGTCACGAACCTGTTTTCCGGTGCCGAAGATGCTCAGGGGCTTGTCGTAGATATAGCTTGCCGCCCAGTGGGTTATCACTCCCTGATCTGTCCTGCCGAACTGACCCTTGCCTGCAATGAGACCGCAGCGGTTTATTACTGCTTTCAGGCCGAACATATCGATGTATTCGGCTATCATCAGCTCTCCTGCGTATTTGCTCATTCCGTAGAGCGAGCGTGTGCCCTCTTTGGAGAAGTTCTCGGCGAAACCTGTGCCGTAGCGCAGGGTGTAGCGTGAGGGTTCTTCAATGTAGTCCTGACTGTTTATGGCAGACATGGGAAAAATTCTGCTGGTGGAGAGAAAGATCATCTTCGCATTGTTCTTAAGAGCGGAACCGATGCAGTTGAAAAGTCCGTTGAAATTGGTGTCGATAAGGTATCTGTCGTCGCCTTTCAGCCCCGCCATGACAGACGGTTCGGCGCTGGCCTCAATGATAACGTCGTAGGAGAGTTCCTCAAGGTCTTCCTGAAAGCGGACATCGCCCTGAATGAAGTTTATCCCCGCCGCTGACAGAAACAGAATGTTCTGTTCGCTCCCCTTGCGGTGGAGGTTGTCCAGTGCAGTTATGGTGTATGCGGGGTATTTATGCTTGAGTTTAAGTGCGAGACTGCTTCCCACAAAGCCGCAGCCGCCTGTAATAAGTATTTTCAAAGTCTGCTCCCTATATATTCGGACAGGCCATGGGGATCGCTGAATGCAGTCAGCTGAGAGGCCTCTGTCCTTTCGCCTTTTTTAAATGCAAGCCATGCCGCAATCCACTGCTGTTTCAGCAGTTTTACTCTATCACGCCCCATGGGTGTTTCAAAGGGGAGGTTATCGGCACCGTCGTAACCGTCCATGTTCATATCGGTCAGAACGTTCATATTCTTGAGGGTGTCAAACATGGGCGTGCCGGGGAAGGGGATGGTCAGCGACACCTGCATGGAGTCGGGATTCTGCCCTATCAGCCAGCGGAAGGTGTTTTCCGCAGTAACAGGCGTGTCCGCCAGATAGCCCAGAGTGAAAGTCAGATGTATCCCTATGCCAAGCTCCCTGCATATTTCAAAGGTCTCCTGACATTTTTCTATATTCAGCTTTTTGTTCATTTCAGCCAGTGCGGCCTGATTTGTGCTCTCTATGCCGAATTTCAGACCGATAAGCCCCGACTGTTTCAGAAGGGTAAGAAGTTCTTTGTCGTTCAGAGTGTCGGCTCTTGCCATAGCCATCCACGGCAGGTTCAGCCCTCTGTCGATAAGCTCCTGAGCGAATGCTGCAACATGGCGTTTGTCCACGTTGAATGTGTCGTCGTCCGCATAGAAGGACTGTATGCCGAATGTTTTAAAGTTTTTTTCTATCTCGTTTACAGCTTTAACTATGTCGCCTTTTCGGTATCTGTCGCCGTAGAAAACCGACGGCAGAACGCAGAAGGAGCAGCCGAACGGGCATCCTCTGGAGAGCTGTATCTGTAGAGACGGGTATTTTAGAGCCGCAACGGGTCTGTCGTTGTAGTTGTAAAACGGGGTGAACAGCCTTTCGGGAACGGGAAGCTGAGCGTAGTCGTCCTGCCGCTCCATGGGGACTGTTTTCTGCGTCATACGTTTGTGCTTCAGATCTTGTGCCAGTTTAAGTGCGGCGAACTCATATTCCCCGTCAATTATGTGGTCTATAAAAGGTTTTTCCGCCAGCTGAGCGATTATATCTTTAGGTAAAGGACCTGTGATGCATATTTTTGTGTCGGGCAGAAATGCCTTTATGTCCGCCAGAGTTTTCAGGTCGCCTGTGAGGCTGGGTACTGAAACTTCGGCAATTATGAGGTTCGGTTCGTAGCCGAACGCTTCAAATATTGCCTCCTCCTCTGTGTAGCCCTCTGCCACCGCATCGCACATCCATGAGGATATCCCCGCCCGCTGGAGCAGGCTGAATGTGTGTCCCAAAAAGAATGGATAAGGGATGTACGGCGGGAGAGCGGAATCGTATCTGCCCATGTCGTATGTGTGCGGCCAGCGGCTTCCTGCACGGACGCCGTATCTGCCGTTCTCTTTTCGCCACGGCAGATTCATAAGCATAACTTTGAAATTGCCGTAGATATTTAAATTATCCTCAGCTTCCATCCTCTTTTTTGAGGCTGTAAGGCAGGAGATACGGGTGTTCTCATCGGTTTCCGTAAGCTTTGTGTCGTGCATGGCGGGAAACTTTTTGTGGAAGGCCGAAAGGTCGGCAAGGCTCAGGAACCACTCAAGGATGCGCTCGTCGTATTCCTCGGTGCGCTCAAGGGTTATGTTGTCCAGTATCAGCCTGTTGAACTCAAGGATGCCCCGTTTCAGTTCCTCGCTTTTGCAGTGTTCCATGCTTTTCAGGAAGCTGTTGTATATTTTGCGTGCCATGGGGTGTCCCTGTTCAAAGTGCAGTATGTCCTCTATGAAAAAGCTGAAACCTGCAAGAAAGAAGGGATAGGCCAGATATGACCGCTGTTTTTCAGTGATGATGTTTATGCCCATCCGGACGTAGTTTATGTTGTGCTCGATCTTGCCCGCATATGCCTCTTCCGTCTCAAAACCGCCGTTAAGGAGCCATTTGAAGACCCTGTAGCGGTAGGCTCTGTTTATGTAGGAGCGCACGTCGTCCTTCTGGAGATGATATGTCGGCACGGAGGGCGTCCAGAGGAGCTTATAGCCGTGTTTTGTGAGCTTGTGGCCAACATCCGCATCCTCATAGTTGGACATGAATGCGTCCTCAAACGGCCTGAATTTGTTGCCGTTCTCGGCCATTCCTACAATGTGGAGGGCATCGGTTCTGTATATGTTGTTCGAACCCATCAGAAACGGGCGAAACTCGTCTTTCAGCTTACGGGATTCGTTGTAGAGGTCACGCATGTCCACCAGCGCACGGCACTTGTCGCCCATGTGGATACGGTTCAGCTCTATCTGTCTGCCTGCTATGCCTGCTATGGCTGGGTCTTCGGCGAACATGGGCAGGATCTTTTCTATGTGGTCGGGGCGCAGGATAATGTCGCTGTCCACAGAGAGAAGATACGGCGTGTCGATAAGTTCGAGAATACGGTTTCTGGCTCTGCCCAGCCCCAGAATCTCGAAATCGCCGAAATAGGATTTCGGGTAGAACTCCACACCCGCATCCAGACAGATGGATTCCGTTGCGTCCGCTGAGCCGCTGTCGATGACGATTATCCGCTTCGGCCTCACCGTCTGCGCCTTTATTGCTTTCAGAACCCGTCCGATGGTCTTTTCGTTGTTCAGGGTGGGAACGAATGCCGTTATCATAGTTATGCTCTCAAAAGGTCGATTATATTAAGGCCTCCGACGGTCTGGAGTTTTTTGTATATTCTGAAAACGTCAGTGCATTTATAACTGGCGATGATGACTGAAGTATTTCTATGTTCTTCGTTTTTGAACTGGTCGAAAGTTATGATTCCTTCGCCTGCTTTGAAATCATCAATGAAAGACCTGACGCCGATACCGGCATTTTTCAGATACTCAACCAGTGCCAGTCCGACCCAGCCTCTGCCGTAGATATAAACATCTCTGTTTTTCAGCAGTTCCTCAAAGTCCATACAGTCAAAAATCACCTCATTGGAAGTCTGATAGAAATCAGAAGTGATTGCGTTGAACGAATAGACCGCATATTGGTTGAAAAACGTTTTCATCTCGGTTATAAGCTCGTGGCTGAGATCAAGTTTTTTTATGAAGCTGGTCACGTCCAGAGGGATAGCAAAATGGTTGACCACCTGTGCAGTCATGTTGCTTTTGTCGTTGACATCCCTGCCGCCGCTTCTGAAGTGTCTTGTAGCTGTGACACAGTCCACAAAAGCTATATTTCTGGACAGAAGTATGGATTTGATTATTGTTGCTGTGTCCAGCGAGACAGCATCGGGGAATGAAGAGATAAAGGCTTCCGCTGCCATGAGCATATCTTTTCTGAACATGAAGCTGCTGAAGCTGAAATAGTCAACAAAAATCATTCTCAGGTTGTACCACTCACGAAGAAATTCGGCTGGGGTGTACTGCTCCTTGAACGGATGCTTCATAATGTAGTTTCCGTGTCCGGCGGTGGAGACCTCTGATCTGCTGAAAACGAGATCTGCATCTTCATTCAGTTTTTTTACAGCCTGCGAGAAGAAACTGAGGTCGTTCAGCTTTGTATCTTCCGAAAGAAAGTATATATAGCTTCCTGTGGTCTGGAGGAGCCCGAAACGGAGTGAGTTGAAATAGCCCAGGCCTTTTGGCGGAGTGATTGTCCGCATATTCCGGCAGTTGATGTTATTCAGGTGGAAGCTGCCGTAGGGATCGTTGACCCGGATTACTTCCAGAGCTATGCCGCTGCTGTCGAGCAGATTCTCCAGCACCGAAAAGTCCTGATTATATGCGTTGTGGGTTGATGTTATAAGGGATATCTTAATGTTCATTGCGCATCCCCTCTGTAATCGGCTTTACGGTATTCAGTAAAAACTTCTTCAGGGGATATTTCGTGCATGGAGTTCTTTTTTATGTGTGAAGAGCGGCCGTAGAAAAAGACTTCGGTGGCGTTAGTCGGGCCGAAAAGGCCTATTACGGTCTTGTTTAGTGCGAGTGCTATATGCAGACCTAGACTGTCGCATGTTATAAGCGTTTTACAGGAGTTGATCCAGTCGATATATTCGTAAAGGTTAGAGAGTCCCTGCTGGTAGCTGAATGTACGGTTTTCGGCTGTCAGCATGGATTCCAGTGTTTTCCAGCTCTCTTCTGACCATGCCTTTTCGGGAAATTTCGTTCCCACCTTATAGTTGAAGCCGACATCAAAGCACTCTTTTGTTTTTGGCTTGTAGCCGAGGATATAAGGCTGCTGAGCCCATTCAACTCCGACCATTTCGACGAGAATTTCCTGCCATATGCGGATGTTGTTCTTCTTTATGTTGTGTTTCAGACAGAGGTCGAGGGCGTATTCAGCGCCTTCGTAAACATCGTATGAGCCTGTGGTTTCGTCAAAGCGGAAACCGTATTTCTTCCATGCGTTTATATGGTTTGAAAGTGCGCATAGCCCGCCTATTTTTTCAAGATTTATTACAATGTCATATCTTTCACTCATCAGCTGAAATCCGATGAAAGAGTCCCAGATAAGAAGCCTGTCTATATATGGGTTATAGTGCAGGAGGGGGGCGGCGGATTCGTCTGTCAGCCATGTTATGTTTGAATCCAGATATTTTTCTTTAAGGGCATATAATATAGGGGTTGTTCGCAGAACATCTCCCAGAGATGAGACTTTTCCTATTTCCGGGTCAAGTGTTTCTGAGAAGCCGAGTTTAATAATGAGTATTTTCATTTTCCACCGTTGTGACTTATACGCAACCCCATTTTATAAGTTTAAACGTGTTACCGCAAGTGTATAGTGCCTGAATATGATTCTGTTTTATTTAATTTCAGTCAGCCTGTCTAAGATATCTCTGTTAAGTACAGCATTGACGGATTCCATCCTGCCGTCGTAACTGAAAAAGCGTATATAGACTTTTTTATTCACTTTGCTTTCTATAAGGTGGTAAATTCTGCTTAGAATTCTGATATCCCGCAGGTCTGCGGCAATAACCGTGTCCATATTTCCGTCAATGTACTCCGCTGCCAGTTCTTCGGAAATTCCGGTCAGATTGTGGACACACATAAAATGTTTTCCGGCTGATATTGCGGGGAGAAAAGAGACCATGTTTGAACCTTTGCCGATACGGAATCCTTTCACTATTTTGCCATATGCCGGGTCGCCACAGCAGACAACAAGGTTCACGGGCTTGTCTGAAAAGTCAGGCTGAACGGGCTGAAGTATCATTTGTCTGCGCAGTTCCGCTGAATCTGACGGCATTTTGCAGTCGATTCCCAGCATCCCTGATGCAATATACCTGATAGGTCTTGCCAGTTTTATGATATCTGCTTCTTGCAGAGTGCTTTCGTCGAAATCCAGAATTTCTCTGAACATACCAAGACTGAGCATACTGCTGAGAAGCCTTATTTTGTGTATCTCCTCCGGCTGGGTTTCGGAAAGGTATTTGCTGATTTTATAGACAGGTGCCGGAAATCCAGCTGTGAGGGCAAAGTTGTAAATATTTTCTCCGTTTATCTTTTCCCTGCACGCTTTCTCATTAAGAAATCGGTCGACAGTCTCTTCAATCCTGCTCTGAACGGTGGGGATGAACTTATCATAAAGTGACCTGTTTCGTGAAAGGAGGAGAAAATGCAGGAAAAAACCCGCCCAGTATAGGTTGTCATCGGAAAACCTTCGGGAGAGGCAGAAGGGGAAAAGTTCCTCTATGCCTTTTTTGATATGAATTTTTCCGGAAGAGACCTTGAGGATGACCTGAGTAAAAAAGTCCGCCTTTTCGTTTTCATGCATGGTTTCCCAGAGATCAGCGAAATACAGCTTATCCGACCGGCTGAAATCCTCCGGCAGCATTTTTTCAATTTGCTTTTTGAAGTCACTCAGATAGGTGAAATGACCTTCCGGTGTTTTAATGCTGCTCAGTTTGTTTATGATGTCTGAAAGGTATTTAAGCTGCTGCTCCCTGTCATGTTGCGCCAGCATGTTCAGAAGGCCGATAATGTAGATGGCGGAATTTGCTGTTGCAGTTCGATACCATTTTTCCGCCTCTGCCGCATTGGCTCTGTCGGCATAGAAATGGCCGATCTGTTGAGCTCTCACCGGATCTGAGCTGTCTTGTTCGTAGTAGTTGATCAGGCTTTCGAGATGTTCGGAATCGTTTTTGTATTCCGTCAGTTTCGCCGACATTTTAAGATGGGGCATTGAAGATACGTTATCACTGGAAAAATTGACAGCGGGAATAGCGTATCTTTTTACGTTAAAAATGTCGTTGTGCATTTTGTCCAGTTTTTCACACGACAGCCTGTAGAGAGCGATATCCTCAGCCATATGCTTTTCGGCATATTTTTTATATTTATCAGGGATATCAGCGTTGTCGTTCTTTTCTATGTAGTTGTGTCTTCCGTAGGAAACCTGATTGGCATTAAGGTTGTATGCTATCAGTTCAAAGGATTTCCCCATGATTTCGGTTATGCCGGTGATGGTTACGGTTTCGGAGAGAGTTTTAAGGGCTGTGTCGAAACAGCCGCCACCGAGTGCTTTCACATAGCTTTCCACAGCGTATATCTCCACCTGATCCTGAGATCTGGCATACTGCTGTTCTTTGAAGAACTTGTCAAAGGACATTACCAGGCTGTATGGATTGCGGAGGAAGGTATAGTTTCTTACAGTACGGTCTGTACCGAAAAGGGTGTATGCCCCTATGCTGAAGTGACCGGAAATGTAGATATTATCCACCTCTTTGATAAGGCGGCTTTTTTTGTCGGTGACCCAGTGATGCCATCCTGTAAACGGATAGGAGACCACCGATTCGGGCATGCAGGCGGAGATTGCCGCCGTAACGGTCATTCCTGCCGTTTTTCCTATGTGAATGAACGATATGATATTTCTTTTGGAGTAGTCCGCCTGTTCGTCATATGCAGCAAATCTGAATTTCATCCGCAAAACCTCAAATAAGATCGATAATCGTTATATTTGCAAGTCTGTTCAGCTTTTTATATATGTTCAGCACGTCCCTGTGTTTTGTGCTTGCAATTATAACGGTGCACGGCCGCTCATCTTCAAGGAATTTTTCAAAGCTGACGGTGTCTTCATTTGCAGATTTGAAATCCTCTATAAAGGCGAGTATGTTTATGCCGTTCTTTCGCAGATGGTCCTCAATGCGCAGACCAACCCATCCTCTGCAATAAACGTATACCCTTTGCCCCCGTACCGCAGCAGGAATCTCCTTTATTTTTTCTTCAATGTTCAGAGAGTAGTAGTCTGCCAGTATGGCCTGAAAAATGTATTCAACATATGCGTTCAGCAGATCTTTGTATTTTCCGCTGCCGTTGAAATGACGGTAAACATCCACTACAGCTGAAACAGAGCAGAGTGTCTGATAGGCCAGATCATCCTTTTTCGCATTACCGAGTGAGTCGGGGGTGAACTTTTGCCATCGGTATCCGACGCAGTCTATGAAATCTATCCTGCGGCATGCAGCGGTATATTTGATTATTGTGGATATGTCGATGGAGTTTGATTCAGGAGTTTCCGTTACAAACGGGGCTGTGAGGTGCAGGAGTTCTTTTTTGAAAACGAATGTGCTCAGGGCAAAATAGTCGAGAAATGAAAAACGGATGCTTTTGAGCATTTCAAAGAACTCTTCTGGAGTAAATGTTTCGCTGAAGTCTTTTCTGTTCACAATATTGCGGTAGCAGCTGAGAATCTCAAGTCTGGAGAATACAGCATCGGTTTCGGGACAGCTGTCAAAACGCTCCATTGCATTTTCGAAAAAACAGCTTTCCCCCATTTCGTCGTCATCGGAAGCAAAATGGATAAATGCTCCGGATGCATATTTCATGGCATTTATCATGTTGGCGGAATATCCGAGGTTCTTTTCATTGCGGAGATAAATGACTTCGGGATAGTCGGCAACGACATCGGACAAAGGAACGTCCGAACAGTCGTCGGCCACTATCAGCTCAAGATGTTTATAAGACTGTTTTTTTACCGTTTCTAAAAAATTGCGGAGAGATTCCGGACGGTTAAAGGCGGGAATTATAACACTTATGGTTCTATTTTCGGCAGTATCTTCTTTCATATCACAGTTCCTGAGATTCTTTTCCAAACAGTATGTCCGACAGGCTTACAGTCTTTTTAAGAGTGATATCCTGTCTGGCGAGTCTGATGGTTCGGGACGAAATTGATATCAGACGCTTTTTTAATGCCGGATATTTTGCGGCAAGCCTGAAAAGTTCCAGCATGTAATCAGCCCCGCGCCTTTTGCTGGCTGCCAGCCTGCTGAACTCCTCATCGGGGATCAGCTCTCCGATGCAGGCTTTGAAAATATCGTATCCTGAGGTGAAGTCTGCCCTGTCAAGCTGAAGAGAGAGCATTATATGCTCCGGTTTAGCCGTGGCGTACAGAGTGTCGAACACTTCCAGAGCAGTTTTATCCGGCATTTTCAGAGGATTTGCGGCTGTTATGCATTTAAGATCTTCCCCGCAGGTCTGAAAGAGTATTTTGTCATAAAAATGGATGTAGCAGTCTGTTATTTTTATGTATTTTTCAATGCTGAGAAAACGGGTGACCACAAACCTGTCCTTAAGGCTGGCTGGCAGTTCAATATCTTCAGGGAGGTCGGTTCTGGAAAGATATACGGTGTCTTCGGTATTTTCCAGAAGGTTCAGCAGAAATCTGAACTGCTGTTGTTCAATGGGCTTGTCTGAACCAAAGATAAATCTCCCTTCAGCTTTGAGCGCATGGATTATTTCATCGGACGAACCGCTGCTGCTGAAGGCACTGTTTATGCCGTGGAGTCTGTGCATGTCTATAAAGCTCTGGGCACAATCTTTATATTCTTCTTTTTCTTTGCAGAGGACAAGTCTGTGCATGTCTGTTATTCCGGATCTGTTTTTTTGTGCTGTCTGATTTTGTAGCGCACGTATGCCTTCTCAAATGCATCTGCCTGCATATGCAGGTTTTCGTTGCGGCATTTTTCGGCCATTGATTTGAAATACAGACGGCCATCTCCGGCCAAAATCATAAGCAGAAAGCCTTCCTGATAACCCATATCCTTCTCAGTCTGGCGCAGGTGGCATTCATATGCATGAGTTGCAAAGGCTGTCGGAGGAATCCTGTCCGATAGGATACCTTGCATATCCGGACGTTTATTTTTCAGCAGTTCAACCGCATTGAAGAATGATTCGTGGTATGTGCGGTAAACCGGATATAGGAAGCAGACGTGTGCGGCATAAGCCGATGCTGCCGCATAGTCCTTTTTATTCATGGCTATTCGGGACAGATAGTGCCATACGTCGGCATGCTGGGGATTGGCTGAGGCGACTTGGAAAAATAACTCCTGAGCTTTGTCAAGAGAGCCGCTATCCAGAAACCGGATGGCTTCATCGCATGCACTTTGTATGCTGAGGATTCTGCCGTATGCAGTAATCGTATCCTGCGTCTTTTCGTTAAGGAAAACTGAATAGTGCTTATGGAGATGCCCTTTCGGCAGCTTTTTCAGAAGTATCAGTTCCTCTTTTGAGCACTCTCCTCTGCCGAATCTGCCTGCAAGCGAGAGATAGACGACCATGAGTGATGCCGGAAGCTTGTCTCCGGTGTGCCTGTAATGATCCCATATGCGGAAAAAAGTGTCATCGATGCCTGAACCGATCCGGAAATGGCCAATATAGGAGCGTGTCCTTTCGGCCACGGACATTGACAACTTTGTGATGTCATACGTTCCGTCGTCGAGCTTGCAGCCGGACAGGGCCGATCTGACCCAGTCATATTGCAAAACAGGCTGAAAACGTCTTTCTGCGGCCTTTTTCAGCTGAGAAAGTTCGCTGTCCAAGCGTGTCCTGCGGCCTATTATTGCCACTCCTTTGGGAAAATCCATGATTAGCGGGCACTGATGTACCTTGGGGTCGGTTTCGAAATATTCTATTTCCCATTTTTCGTCAATCCTGAAAAGCCAGTTGCCGATTCCGGTTCTGTCGGACGTTCCGTACACCACGGGAGCCATGAAGGAGTTGATGGTGAAAAAACGTTCTATGTGTCCTGCCTGAATGAGATCCATCCAAAAAGATGTATATGCGTCGGGCATTTCACCAAGAGACCAGATATTGACTGCGAGGTCAAACTGTCTGCCCGAAAGATCTCTCTGAGCATTCTCCACAGGTATCAGAATGAAGTCGGCATCGGCATCCGCTATATCCCATGATATTCTTGCTTCAGGGCATGATTTTCTCAGGTATATCTCGGCACATTTCAGGGACTCATTAATGTCAGTAAGACATATCCTGACGTCAGGAGTGAACGCCTTCATTATTCTGGCAAATCCGCCGTATCCGCTGCCTATTTCAAGGACAGTTCCGATTTTTGTGCTGTTTTCCTTCAGTTTCAGGCAGTATGCAACATACCTGAGCATATCGGTGCTGAGGAGCATTCCGTTGCGCCTGACCAGAAGATGTTCAGGAAAGAAGGATGCCTCCTGTGAAGCATCGGGCAGGTTTTCTATGCTGAATACATATTCGTTTTTGAGAAAATCGATGTACCAGTCGGTCAGACTGCCGTTGAACTCAGGGTCTTTATATGATGTGAGCTGAGTAAAAAATCCGGTCGAAAGAATTTCGCCGAAGCGGTATTCATCAGAGATATCCTTTTTGAGAATATCATTGATTGCTCTGATGGCGTTAGACCAGACACTCCCGTAATTGTTGTCCATTTAAATAAACTCCTGTCAGACATGTCTTCGAATAATATGCAGATGGAAGCCGGCTTTTTCGTATCCCAGTTCCATAAGCTTGTTGTAAATAACACTGCCGAATTTTGTTGATATTATAATGATGTTTTCGGCATCGTTTAAGTTCTCCGGATTCTGCGGTGTTTTTATAACCGGTATACCGTTCAGAGTCGTACCTTCGTATTTCGGATTGTCGTCAATGATGGCCATTACGTTTTTATTAGAGAGGCCGAACATTTTCAGATACATTCTGGTGTCGTCCCCTGCTGAAAAAATATAAAACGGAACAGATTTTTCCGTGAATTCATCAATCAGCTCCGAACCTTTGCGGTATTCATCAAGAAGGCTCTGGAAAAACTCACCGCTGCCGAACAGGTTCATGATATACCTTGTTGTGTTAAAAAAGTCCATGTATCTGATGTTTTCATCATTAATTGCCGAAAGCAGCTTTTGCAGATATCTTTGAGCATCGGCTCTGTCTATGTTCAGACAGGAATATATTTCATCATCGTTTAAAAGGTTGCTGAACAGATCGGCTATATTTTTCATATGAAGGCCAACATCATTTTTGCGGATAATTTCCAGCTGAACCTCATGCCAGTCGTAAAAGAACTGCTTATATTTCAGAACAAGACGGACTTTATTCATAAAGGATTCCAGTTTTTCCTGCAAAGCTTCGTGTCCGTCAGTTTTTTGTCCGGTATATATGCGGCATGAATGCTTATAGAAATCAAAGGCGTAGTCCGCAATGTATCTGGAGACATAGAAAGCTACGTCCAGATAATTTATTCCTCTGCTGCCCGCTCCCCATGGCTTTGTTTCCTGAGAGTCGATGGCTATCATTATAAACTCCCGTGAGTCGGAGATTATGCTTATCAGGTTTTGGTCGTCTATGTTGTCATTCACAAAACTGCCGTTATCGATGGTCTGTTCCGGTTTTACCGGGATCAGCTTTTTATAGGGGTAGACCACGGCAGGTGTCAGGTATGCCATTTTGAGTACGGCTGTTGTCCTGTCTTCATCGGAAATGTAGAAATTTCCGTTTGCTATGAAGTTTTTTGAGTTTATCAATGAGCTTTCTGATATGCCGTGAAGGTTTTTTAATGTAAGCGAACAGGTCTGTTCGGATGAAATCTTAATGACGCCATTCGTCATATTTGCCGTATATTTTTCCAGCGCACCCATGTCCAGATGCATTCCGAATGCATAGACCGCTCTTTTTCCCTCGTTCAGCGGTTTCAGAACATTGCAGAGTGCTCCATCGAACCAGAGAGTGTCGGGCATTACGAATACATATGCGTAGTCGTTCTGGTATTCCAGCATGACCCCGTTGTGAACAGCTGTCATGACAGCATAGGTTAAGTTGCCTGTGGTGTCGTACTTTTTATTAAGATGTTCCTCAACCGGATAAAAAACGGGAACAGCATACTCTGAAACATTTTTATATGCTTCGGTTGTAAGGAAATAGTCCCAGAGATCTTTTGTGGTACAGATTGCGAAGAAATTTTCGCTGTAAGGCTTCAGCGAAGGGAGGTTTTCCGGTGACAACAGACTCGGCAGGCAGAATTTTAAAAAAGTGTCGAAATATGTCCTGCCCCAAACGGCTGTAACCAGAAGTTTTTTCATCATTTCCTCACAAAGCTGAAATATTGCTGCCCTCTTCCGAACGCTTCGCAGAACAGGGGATATTTCTGCATCATCTCGTCTGCGTTGAAACATTCTGAATTGAGTATATCCGTAAACTGACGTATTGCCTCATAAACATTTGCGGCTGAACTCAGATTCTCAGCGGCATCAGAGAGGAGGCTGATGATTTTTCCGTCGTTGTCTGCATTTTCGAATATATTCTTATTAATGGCATCATTGAACTCGGTGCAGATATTGAAAAGTTTTATGTTTTTCTCCGCTTCTCTGGGCTGTTCACTGATCTTGTAGTGGATAAGGTTATGCCAGAGCTCGGCGAACTGGGTCTCGTATATATTGTTGTAGTCTTTGGGGTCGTGCGGCAGATTTTTGTACCAGACGGTATTGGTGAAAATGTCGGGTGATGCGCCGAGAAAGAAGAAATCATCCCTCAGAACCTCCATGGCATCTCTGAAAGAGAAGTCGTGGTTTGCCGCCGCAGGGTTCAGGATAGCATCGATAACCCAGTCCGTGGTGAATCTGGTGACCCCTTTTAAAGTTTTAAGATGCTTTTCAAAAATGACGCAGAGATGATCCACCTGTTTGTCAAAATCGGTTATACCATGTTTGTCGATTATCTTTTTTGCAAGATATCGTCGTGCGTTTTCAAAAAATATGCTTATGGTGTCGATGCAGGTTATAACAAGTACAGAGCCTTTGTCCTCTGCAAAACACGTAAGTTTTTTCAGGAATCCGGCTTTATCGTCCAGACCGGGGATAAGCCCCTCGCAGAGAACCACGTCGAAAGGTTTTTCATTGAAATTTTCAAGCGTGACGTTGTTAAAAGACAGACGGGTTCCTGAAAAATCGAATCTGCCGAAAAGCTCCAGCATTTCCCGGTATCCGGTCAGGTTAGGTTCGACCAGAGAATATTCGGCGGGCTTGCAACTGGCTGTCACCACTGAGTTATACCCGCTGCCAGGTCCAACCTCGAGCACTCTTGAGCCTTTCAGTGTTGCAGGGGTTACTCCCAGCAGTCTGTAGAGAGCCAGACGTCTTTCAATATGGCCGCTGATGTCGCTGATATCCTGTTTTACGGGTGAAACGTTCTTTTTTGAGTAATATTCGATATATTTGTTCATCGTTTAATGTCCCAGATTTTTTTTACCAGACTTTCGTGGGAAACGGTGGAGATCCCTCCATCTACTTTCAGCACGTGACCTGTTATATATGATGCAGAACTGCCGGTAAGAAAAAAAGCGGCACCTGCTATATCCTCCGCTTCACACATTCTTCCCAGAGGTGATATTGTTTCATAGATTTTCTTCATCTTCTCGTCTTCATAATATGTTGTATTTTCAGGTTTTTTTACCGCTCCGCATAGAATGCCGTTTACCCTTACGCCTTTCTTTCCGAGAGAGTTTGCATAATAAACAGCCATCTGAGCCAGAGCAGCCTTGGCGGCATGGTAGGATACAGGCTGTTCCTCCGCATAAAAATCCTGAGCGGCTGAACCAATTATTACAACAGAGGCTTTGGATGCAAAAAAACCATCTGCGGCCGTCTCTATCATATTTTTTGTAAGGGTCATTCCTGTATCAAGCTCGCCTGCCCAACTGTCGCCTGCGCCTCTGAACTTCTGCGAGAAGATGACAGCGTCAACAGGCTGCCCCAGCATATTCAGAACCTTGCGGCATGAATCACTGCTGCTGTCCTTAAGCGTGAGAAACCGTATCCCATCGGCCGGTTTTTCCGGCAGGTTTCTTGAAGCGGACACAACTTCCCATCCGTTTGCCAGATAATGCTTTGCAGCAACAAGTCCTGTACCTTTCGAGCCGCCGATTATGAGGCAGAGTTTTTTGTCAGACATTTCCGCTCCATTCCCTTATTTCCGCAGAGGGCAGATCTGTGACGTATATATCACGGGCATTCTTTATGAAGGGCTGCCTTTCTGCGATGCTGTCGATGAACCGCCATGCACATATTATAACTCTATACCCGCCTTCACGGATAATTTCAGGAGATTTTACCTCCAGTGCGGCATGTGGACTGAATGTCCCTGTTTTTATGGGGTTATCGTCTACTATAAACCGGATTTTATCTTTCAGGTTAAGCAGGTATATCATCGTGACAATACCGACTGACGCACCGTAAACAACGGTTTCTCTGCCGTCTTTCAGCAGAAATTCCAGATTTCTGCGCATTTTTTCGGTGTTTCTGTTGAGCATGTCATGTTTTTGCGGGTCAAAAAGCCCGTCTTCACGTTCTTTCAGTATTGCATTCGATATTTTCGGGTTGAATCCGTTTTCGGGAAACCCTTTTTTAATGAAATACCTGACAGAGCCTCCCTTTGAGCTGTTTATCTCATAGTCGTGCAGTTCCATTCCGTGTTTTCTGAAGAAATTGCCTATGGCGGTTATTGTGAAGTAGGAGAGATGCTCATGATAGATGGTGTCGATGAGATTGTTTTGCAGCACCGCCATGAAATAAGAACTTTCGATTATCAGTTCGCCGCCGTCTTTAAGAAGTGTCCGGCAGCCTTCGGCTATATCGTCCAGATCATGTATGTTGGCAAGGACGTTTGCAGCTATTATGAAATCTGCTTTGCCGTGTTCGCCGACGATTTGCTTTGCCAATCCGGAGGTGAAATACTCTTTGAGGGTGAGGATTCCCCTTTCCTTAGCAAAACAGGCAACGGGTGATGGCTCAATCCCGAGAACTCTTACTCCGTAGCGTTTGAATTCCTCAAGAACAAGGCCTTCATTGCTTCCTATCTCAACAACGAATTCGGCATCCGGTTTACGTTTCTGCATGCAGTCAGCCACCATCCCGGCAAAATGGTTGCCCAGCCCCTGAGAGACTGAAGTTCTGTAGATATACCTTTCGTATATCGATTCTATATCGGCCAGAATATTCAGAAAAACGTTGCCGCAGTCTTCACACAGAACCAGTGCCAGTTCGTGCAGTTCTTCGGTCTTTGCGCCGGTCGGGTCTTTGTGAAAATTATCTCCGAAGGGGACGTCTGCAAAACGTACTGTCTCTATGATATTTCTGCTGCCGCACATTCGGCATTCAGTCAGTTTTCTGTCCTGTTTCATGTCATGTCCACCTTTGAGATATCAGCATCCCATAGAAAGCACTTTTCACACATGGGGATATCGTTTCTGCCGCCTTCGAGATGTATCTGCCTGAAAGCGTTCAGTTCTTTTCCGTTTTTCCATATTTCGGCTATACTCTTTTCCATGATGCTGCCGTTGATGTGTTTTCGCTTGAAATCCACAGGGCATACTATTATTTCGCCGTCAGACTTGATGATGCATGTGGTAAAAGGCGAACTGCACGGAGTATATATCTTTTCATATTCGGTAACGGCATTAAAACCCTGAAGCTGGTTTCCCCAGCTGTGCAGGTGTTTCATCTGTATTTTATCTCCGGAGCCTATTACGTCCTGCCACATCTTTTTGAAATCATCAGCTTCGTGCATGTTTTCGGGTGTCATCACCATGCGTATTCTGACCGACGTGCTGCTGTTGGAAGCGTTTCTGAGGCGTATAAAGTTTCTGATATTCTCAGTGACCTCTTCAAATGAAAGACCTATGCGGATGTTTTCGTATGTATTCTTTGTAGCTCCGTCAACAGAGAACATTATGTCGTCAAGTCCTGAGGCCAGAACGGACAGGATGCGTTTTTCGTTCAGCAGTGCGGCGTTTGTGGACAGTGTTGTGAACTTTATCCCGCCCTTTTTAAAATAGGCTATCCGTTCTTCCAGACCGCTGTCAAGGAACGGTTCGCCGTCTCTGCTCAGGTTGACTATCCTGACGGTGTCGGAATGGCTGTTTATTTCGTCTGCGAGTCTGAAAAATAAGTCATCTTCCATGAAAGGAGTTTCACTCTTCCATTCGTTGATGGTGCAGATTGAGCATCTGGCGTTGCATACGTTTACTGTTTCCAGTTCGAAGAACAGAGGAAAAGCATAGAAATCATCGAAAGAACTTACTTTGAATTTTTCAACAAGATGCTTCTGGTAGTCTGTCATTGCTTTTTTCCGGTGCAGACTGCGATAATGTAGTGAGCCATGGGCGAGAAGCCGGTATGAACCACCTCGTCGTTCATGCTGAAAAGGAAGCAGTTGTGATAGTATTCTTCCAGCAGTTTTTTCATCTCATTTCCGTTTTTACAGTTAACATGTCCTGCCTTGCTCCCTTCCGAAGCATACTGCTGACTTTCCAGACTGGGCATTCCCACGAGAAAAATGCCGTGTTCGTTTAGCGATTTTTTTATATTTTCCAGAAAGATCCGTTCATCCTGTTTGGCGATATGTTCGAATACATCAAGGCAGTATATGGCGTCAACCTGTTCGCAATAAGCTCCTGTGAGCATGTCGTGGACTTTGAACTCTGTGTTGGCCATATCGTTTCGGCGCATTTTTTCGGCTTCGGAAATCAGTTTTTCATCATAGTCCGTGCAGATCAGTTTATTCACCTCGCAAGAGACTATTCTGCTGGCAAAGCAGTCTCCTGCACCGACTTCCAGAACCGTATCCTTTCCGCTGAGCATTTTGGCGGCAAATTTATATCGGGACAGACAGAAGGTCAGTCTTTTCGGGTCATAGTTCCATGTGGCGGAAGAGAGCACTCCAAGTGTCACATATCCGCTTTCCTCAAGCATTTGAGTGTATTCGTTGAACTGTTCCTGCTTGTAGCCCATTATCATTCTCCGCCGTTTATATCGAAAATTGTGCCGGTGTATGCCATTGATCTGTCCGTTGCCAGAAAGCCGATGAGACCGCTGATATCCTGAGGCTTAAGAAAACGCCCGAGGGGCTGTCTGCTTTTTCTTTCTTCGTATTTTTTGGGATTTTCGGTGCTTTTTTGATGCCATGCCGAACCCTCGTGATCCAGTATTCCGGGCATTATGCCGCATATCATTATATTGTCCTGAGCGTAAAACCTTGCGGAATTTCTGATGTATATGTTCAGCGCGCCCTTGGCAATTGCGTATGCAGGCGAGGCGTTGCCGTCTTTTGCCGCCTGAGAGGATATGTGGATTATTCTTCCGCCGCTGTTTTGCTGCATAAGGGGGATCAGAAGGTTGTTCAGTTCTGCTGCGCTGTAAAGATTCAGGCGCATTGATTCTTCCAGTGTCCCGGTGTTTAGGGGATGTCTGTCGTTGTTAACAGTCCCTCCGACCGTGTGGACAACTGCTTCAGGGATGAAGTCCTGTTCATTGCAGAATCCATAAAGTCTGTTAACGGATTCTGTTTTGCTCAAATCGCCGCAGAATGCGAGGGAGTTCAGTCTGCCGGCCGAGGCGGAAAGTGTTTCCTGTTTCCTGCCTGTCAGAAGCACACTGTGCCCCAGTCTGACAAGCTCTTCGGCAGCTGCAAAACCTATTCCTCCGGATGAGCCTGTAATCAGTATTTTCATTATACAAACCCCAGATGTTCCATATCTGTGTTCAGGTATTCGAGAATAACCTTGTTTTTGTCGTTGGCAACACAATGATGTCCGCATACCTTTGAGGGGTTGATTTTAAAAAATTTATTTTTACCGGAAAACCAGAAGTCTTTGAACCGGACATCACGGATGCTGCCTATCAGGGCTTCTTCAAGGTTATATGCCTTGTCCTGACAGGGATAAATATTCTGATCCGCCCCTATTACAGGCAGAACCTGAAGATATGGGCACCAGTCGTAGTCTTTTTCAAACTTCGATTCCATCAGATGGTATGAGTCATATATTTCAAAACCGCCGTTAAGGAAGTCTTTTTTTATTCTCTCCGTATGGGATTTCACAGTGTCGAAGATGTGCTCGTGGTAACGGTTGTTTTCTGCTGCGCTGTTGCTTACGATGCATGGGGATATTTTAACGCTGTCAGCTCCGGTATTTCTGATTTTTTCGACCAGTTCATACAGATGATCACAGTTCTGGTTATCAACTATGACGCTGACTCCCAGACTGCATTTTCCGCCCATAGCTTTGAAAGCTGACATATTTTTCATAATATTGGTGAATTCGCCGTTTTTCACAGATCTGTAACGTGAATAGCTTTCATCGTCCCAGCCGTCGATGGATATTCTGAGCCATGTTCCTTTTTCTGCAAATATCTCTGCGGGGCGGCCTTTTACCAGTGCTCCGTTTGAGAGCGAAGCAAACTGAATGGGCGATGCGGCCAGTTTTTCCAGCACCTCGGTGAAATACTTATAGCAGAACGGCTCTCCTCCTCCGCTGAAAGTTACTGCTTTAACACCCATTTCGATGCAGTCGTCGATTATTTCCAGCATCTTCTCTCTGGGGATAAAATCGCGGATGTTCATGTCCTGTCCCAGTTGAAGAGCGTCTGTCCTGTATGCACAGTAGGAGCAGCTGTGGTTGCATACATTCGTGGGTTTGATGCGTATGTGGACAGGCGGCTTTATTTCCGGATTTCCGGCGGGGAGCGAATCCAGCTTGTCCTTAAAGTGAAATATCTTATACTTGGTGTAACGTAATGCCATTTAACACCTTACTCGAAATATATAAATTCATAGTCACCGGTGTATCCGAACTCTTTGTAGAGCCATATCCATTCGTCCGGTCTGAAAAAGGATTCGCATGTCAGCGCCCAGCATTCCAGATTGAACAGTTCTGCCGAGTTTCTGTATGCTTCCACCATGACATAACCATGTCGTCCCACCCGTTCTATTTCTGAAAGGGCTGTTTTCAGGTCATATATCTTCAGATTGTGCAGGGTGGTTACCGAAAACACAAGGTCAAACTCTTTGTCGCCGAAAGGAAGAGGGTCGGCTGCATTGTGTTTTATAAGGCAGTCGCGGATATCCTCTTTTGCATTTGCCAGCCCGTAGTCGGATATATCAATTCCAGCGATACGGCAGCCTGGCAGAAGCTGTTTGAGCTCATAAAGTATGAATGCTTTTCCGCAGCCCACATCGAGGATTTTGGAATCGTTGGTAAGTCCGTATGCGGCGATAAGGTCTTCGGCAACACATTTCCAGCGGCCGTCATATCTGTAGCCGCCGTAGCCGTATCGCCTGTCTCCGTCCCAGTAGTCGGCTCCGTAGAGTTTTGCAACGTCCATACAGTGAATTTTATCGTCAGTCATTCTGCCGATGTAGTCTCTCTGGGTTTTTTTATGAAGTTTTGTGATAAATTCCACCATTTTACCCATGAAGCACCCCTGTTACTGCGGATACGATCGAACCGGCATCTATCCCGTAATGTTTTCGGAGAAAATCTCTGTTGCCCACTGTGTGTATGTATTGATTTTTTATGCCGAGCTTATGTATTTTTTTATGTACAGAGAAACTGTTACATGAATCTGCAAGCATTGTTCCCAGTCCGCCGTATTCGAAATGCTCCTCAATACAGAAGACAGCCGGAAACATGCTTATCATATCCAGCATTTCTTCGCTGATTTTACTAACGCAAGGATGTGACACCGCACAGGCTGATATCCCCTTATCCTTCAGCTCTTCACATGCTTTAAGAACATCGTCGGATATTGATCCGTGGAAAATAAGGAGAACATCGCTCCCCTCGTTCAGAACATGCGGCTGGGTTATATCCTTTATCGGTGCTTTGTGCACCTCCGGTTCCCCGTTCTTTGGAATGCGGATGTATGAAGGATTTCTGCTTTCGTATGCATATGCGAATGCCGCATCCGCCTCTATGGGGTCACAGGGCGAAAAGATGTTCAGGTTGGGCAGTGTTCTGCATAGTGCGATGTCTTCGACAACGTAATGGGTCATCCCTGCCGGTGCATAGGTTATTCCGCTTCCTGTGCCCACAAATATAACGGGGAGTTCCTGATAGCAGACATCGTTGCGCAGCTGCTCATACGGGCGCATAACAACGAATGGGGCTATGTTGTAATATATCACCTTGTGGCCGCAGAGAGCCAATCCCGCCGCCATGCCCACGTCACATGCTTCATTGACGCCCGGGTTCAGAAATCTGTCGGAAAAATCCTTCTGATACTGCTCCCAGACACCCAGTCCCGCATCTCCGGATATCAGGAAGAGGCTTTTGTCCTCTTTCGCTTTTTCGTATATTCTTTTTGCTATTCTGTTTCTCATGCCAGTTCTTCCAGAGCGTTTTTCATGTGCTCGTCCGTCACTATGAAATAGTGCCATATAAGCTGATCTTCCATGAAGGAGACGCCTTTTCCTTTGATTGTGTTGCAGATTATCATTTTCGGTTTGTCAGAGGCCGATGTAAGAGCCTCGTATATCGCATCATGGTCGTGTCCGTCTATGCACAAGGTGTTCCAGCCGAAGCTTTCCCATTTGTCCTTTACAGGCTCATACGCCACCAGTTCACGTGCTCTGCCGTATCCCTGAAGGTTGTTATAGTCTATCATGGCTGTCAGATTGTCCAGCCCCAGACTGGGCGCAAGCATTGCCGCCTCCCACACAGAGCCCTCCTGACTTTCGCCGTCTCCCATCAGAACAAACACTCTGTTGTTTCTTTTCTGAAGTTTCATGGCCTTGGCTATCCCCAGCCCTATGGGCAGCCCATGTCCGAGGCTTCCTGCGGATATTTCCACGTAATCGTTGGTGAACCTGTCGGTGTGGGCGGGAAGTGCCCCGCCGTTCTGATAGTAGCTCATCATGGTTTCGTCGCTCAGTAGTCCTTTGGAGTTGAGGGTGCTGTAAAGACACATGGCAGAGTGAGCTTTTGAGAGCAGGAAATAGTCACGGGTATCGTCTGCGGGGACAGACAGGTTGAGCACCCTGTGGTAAAGCACTGTCATGATGTCCGCACATGAGAGCGCAGAGCCTACGTGGGGGCTTTTTGATACGTTTGCCATACGGAGGATGTTTCTTCTGATGCGTTTTGATATATCTTTCATCTTTTGCCTTCTAAATGAAGTTTATGTGTTCCAGCGTCGGATTTTTCAGCTCCCACAGATAATTGTTTATCTGATGGTGGCGGCAGTTCGGCTGGCAGTTGTTTTTTATGATTTTATTGTTTATGTAACTTACGGCCATCTTTTTTCTTTCAGAGGACCATACTTCGCCGAAAGTCGTTTTGTTTATATTGCCCAGCACGGTATTTTCGTCATGCTGGTATGAAAAACAGGTGTAAACGTCTCCATTTTCGCGGATATATACGATGAACGGAAGCCCGTGGCACTTGTCGTAAATCCTTTTGCGGTTTAGATTTTCACGGCTTCTGAGGATTGCCGAAAACTTTTTGTCAGTATATTTCGCAGACAGTTCCGCAAGCATTTTTTCCTGTTCGTCGTTTATTGCAGAGCAGGTCATGGTGTTCTTTTCGTGTTCGTAGAAATGTTTCATGGAAAAATAGTCAGCACCCGTATCTCTGACCTTTCTGATAAGCTGCTCGATCCCGCCAAGATTATCAGAAAGCAGAATATACTGCATTCCTATGGTGATACTGCTGTTTTTCCTTGCCCTCTCATTTGCCAGCATGGTGATGTTTCCGAGGACTTTTTCAAAATCCTCCGGTTGTGTGTGGTGTATCTTTGCGTACTCTTCGGGTGTGGAGCCGTTGAAAGAAAAACGTATCCATGTCAGCGTATCTGCCAGCGCCTGAGCATATTCCGGCTTTAAAAGAGCTCCGTTTGTGCTCATGCCGACATCGATTCCCAGTTCCTTTGCCCTTAATACCGCCGGAATGGTTTCCGGATTAAGAAGCGGCTCACCTATCCCTGCGAAGACTATTGATCTTGTGCCGGCCTCCGCAAGCTCTTCAACCAGCTTAAGCATACGCCCTTTTTCAAATTTACCCTCGTGTCCTATATAGTTGTAGTGACAGAATACGCATCTGTGATTGCAGAATGCGGTGGGAGAAATTTCAACGTATACGGGTGCGGTGTCGCCTGTTTTCAGATAATCCGCAACTCTGTCCGGATGATATTTCAGTTTATGGCTGTCGATTCCGTATTTGTCAGTTGAGCTCATGTATATCCTTTATCTCAACGCTTGTGTGTCCGAATATCTGGAAGCGGTTTGTCTTCACTTTTATGTCGCAGGGGTTGCAGAATCCGTACCAGTCGCAGGGACGGAATATCTGTTCGATGCGGAAATCGGGGTCAAGGATGTGCCCGATGGGGGTTCTGTTGGCATACAGGTCGGAATGACAGCGGAAAACGTGCCCTGTGGGGCCTGCTATAAGTTCCGTGGTTTTGCAGAGGCATGATTTTCGTTCATGCTGGCTTATGGCGTCCATATATTTATATTCGCCGTGCCACTTTTCGCCGTCAAATCCCAGATATTCCTTAACACGGAAGTCTATCCCGAGCCCTTTGCATCTGGCCATTACATCGTCGATATGTTCTTTGTTCTCCGGTACCAGAACCGAGTAGATGCCGACATAAAATCCGGCATCGGCCATGCGCAGGGTCTTTTTTATCAGTTCGTCTATGTCGTTGTAGCCCGGGTGATAGCTCACACGGATGGCGGCATATTTCGCCTCACGGGTGAATTTTTTTACGGGGACGTTCCTGATGAAAACTTCGGGATCGAACGCCATGTTTGTGAGCAGGTCGAGTTTTATGCTGTCGTCCGTTTCGTTGACTATGCGGTAAAAATCTTTGTGAAGAGTGGGTTCGCCCCCCTGTAAGGTCACGGGAAGGTCGTCCCGGCCGATGTTCAGCCTGTTTATTGCCTTTGCCCAGTCCGAACCGTCCATATGGTGCTTCGCCATGTCCTTTCTGGCGGAGTTTTTATCGTTCAGGTTTATGCAGTAGTGGCATTTCAGGTTGCAGTTCAGGGATATGAAGAATGCCAGATAGTTATAATCTTCGGGAATTATTATTTCGGGCAGTTTATGTTCAGTAGAGAGTGACGACATACTTATTCTCACCTTTGGAAACAAATTCATTGACACTTTCGCCGCCCACAAGGGGGAAAGTGTTCAGGTAGATATCTATAACGTGTCCGTATACGTGGGCATCCGCCCAGCCTGTGAAAATGAACCTGTCGGCAACTCCCAGAGCTCGGGCTTTCGCCTTCTTCTCTTCAATTGGACCATCGCCGCAGGCAAGGTATATCGTATCCGGATTTGCTTTTAATATATCGGCCACCATCTCCATATATTCATCGGAAAGTTTCATTATTCTGCCTATGCTTCCCAGAACAACGGAGTGGGGCGGAAGGTTCTTTTTTATCTCAGCAGCAGCCGCTTTTTTCATCTGCTCGTCTTCGTTCAGATACTTCGGGAGCATTTTCAGGTCGAATCTCTGAAATTCAAAACCGTTCCTGTATCCGTCATCGAAATGACATATGCGGCTGTCAAGTCCCGCAACGTCATATTCGTGGTTCCCGTGGTCCCAGAATATCTGCTGAGGGGCTGTTCTTGTGGCGCAGAGGAAGGCGGCCTGGCTTTTGTTGCTGGTGACGATGAGCACGTCTATTTCGTCCTCAATCACTTTCTTCCGCAGAGCCTTGTTCTTTTCAAAGTGGCTGTAGTAGTGGCCGTTTGCGCTGTCTGTAAGTTCGTGGTTGTTGACGTATTTCGCTCCGGCCGAGAGCACTTCGTCAATATACTCCTTTCGGGATACCGCCTTTTCAATGTAGGCCATATCGTAAACAAAAAGCTCGTAGGGTTCGTTCTTCATATAATGCAGAAGGGACAGGAGCAGTTTTACGGGTGAGCTTCCCGCCAGTCTGTCATAAACGAAGCCTATGCGCTTTTTCTCGTTCTGTTTTGTGACGGGCTTTATGTTCCATCTGTCCATATTCTGCTGAATATAGTCTGAGAAGGGTATTTCCACTCTGTCGTTGAACTCTTTGAACTCAGGCTGGGTGTGGCAGTTGTTCAGATAGACGTGACTGAGGGGGAAATGCATGTAGAACACAGCCTCGTCATTTTTAAGTCTTATGCATTCATGGAAAATGCTTATCCAGCTGTCCATGAGCATCATGTGCTCTTTGGCTTCTTTATAGGCGAGCGTCCACGATATTTCGGTTATCCACATCAGCCCCGCTTTAAACTCCGTTATACCCCGTTTGGCATAGTCGGGTGTGAAAATTTTCAGAGCGGCGGTCATGAACTCTGTGGGAGTGGGGAAGAGCATTCTGAGGCACTGGGCGAACAGCCGCACCTCTTCCAGACTGCGGAAACAGTCCACGGAGCGCAGAAGCAGTACTTTGTTCAGGAAATAGTTCCTGTCAGCTTCGGCGCAGAAGGATGAAAGAACGGTCTCCATCCGCAGAAGCTGGAGCTTCCAGTATGGCTCGTTTGAGTCATACGAGTTTTTAAATCCGTCTATTATCTGTCTCCCCTGCGGGTTTGGCGGAAGGACTGTTCCGCTTCGGCGCATGAGAGCCGCAAGCTCTTCGAAAACGGGGAGCAGGTTGAATTTTTCGTAGTTTGGAACTATCAGATTGTCCCTGAGTGTGCGGAAAAGCTGTCCGTATTGCTGGATGTATTTTTTGTCGGTGTGGGTGCCGAATCTGTTTTCGGTGTCGATGAATCTGCGCAGGCTGTCCAGAGTGACCTGTTTGCCTGAGAAAAGGGCTGTGTATGAATTAACGTGCTCTTCCGGATTGAACGAAATTTCCATGAGCAATTTTAATCCAAGATATTTTAGTTGTACAGTATTTATAACGACGACAGCAACTGTCGCTTGGTCATGTTATCAAATGGATGTTTTCTTAAGACAGATTTTATAGTAATATAATTTGTTAAATCACTTTTTTCGGAGGAGAGATGGATCAGGATAAGAAAAAAGCCCTGGAGCTTGCTCTGGGCAAGATAGAGAAGGATTTCGGAAAAGGGGCGGTTATGCGTCTGGGCGACAGACCCAACGAAAAGCTCCCCGTTGTGTCCACCGGCATTCTGTCGCTGGATATAGCTCTTGGCGTGGGCGGATTTCCCAAAGGCAGGATAATAGAGATTTACGGAGCGGAGTCCAGCGGTAAGACCACCATAGCCCTCCATGCCATAGCAGAGGCTCAGAAACAGGGCGGCGCAGCGGCGTTTGTCGATGCGGAACACGCTCTTGACCCCGTGTATGCCAAGGCCATAGGCGTTGACACCGACAACCTTCTGGTGAGCCAGCCCGACAGCGGCGAGGCGGCACTGGAGATAACCGAGACCCTCGTAAGAAGCGGTGCGATAGACATCATCGTAGTGGATTCTGTTGCGGCTCTTACTCCCCGTGCGGAGATAGAGGGCGAGATGGGCGATTCCCACATGGGTCTTCAGGCGAGACTGATGAGCCAGGCTCTCAGAAAACTCACCAGCATTGTAAACAAGTCTCAGACCACACTGATATTCATAAACCAGACCCGTTCGAAAATAGGCGTGGTATACGGCAACCCCGAGACCACAACCGGCGGTAACGCTCTTAAGTTCTATGCATCAATGCGTATTGAGATCAAAAAATCTCAGGCACTGAAAGAGAAGGAAGAGGTTGTGGGTAACCACGGCATTGCGAAGGTGGTTAAGAACAAGGTGGCTCCCCCCTTCAAAACGGCCGAATTTGACATCATGTACGGCGAGGGCGTATCCCGTGAGGGACTTCTCATCGACATGGGTGTTGATGCAGGATTCATCAATAAGGCGGGCGCATGGTTCAGCTACGGCGATGCGAAGATAGGTCAGGGCAAGGAGAACTCCAGAAGCTGGCTTAAAGATAACCCTGAAGCGGCGGCAGAGCTTGAGGCTAAGATAAGAGCCAAATATGCCGTGACCGACTACAAAGGAACAGCAACAGCTTCCGAGGAATAAGATGGAACTGAACTCCATTCTGGCGAAAGCGGCATCAATGGGCGTTTCCGATATCCACATAAAAGTGGGCAGGCCGCCTGTGGTGCGTCTGCACGGCGAGATGGAGAATCTGGAAGGATTTGAAACCGTTACGGCGGAGGACGCCGTTAAAATGGCGGGCAGCATTATGCCCGCCGGTCTTAAAGCCGAGTTCAAAGAGCGCAAAGAGGCGGATTTTGCATATGCTCTGAAAGGTGTCGCACGTTTCAGGGTGAACGCATATATCCAGCGTGGACTCATAGGCATGGTTCTGAGAGTGATACCCGAATCCATTCCCGACATCGACAAGCTTTTTCTGCCGGAGGTCATAAAAGAGATCTCAGGCAAACACAGAGGCCTTGTTCTGGTGACGGGGATAACCGGAAGCGGAAAATCAACTACTCTGGCATCCATGATAGATTACGTTAACCGCACCAGGAAGATAAACATAATCACCGTTGAAGATCCCATAGAGTTTCTGCACACGGACAAGCAGGCCTCCATCTCCCAGAGGGAGGTGGGTGCGGATACGAACTCATTTTCCGAGGCTCTTAAAAGGGCGCTCAGGCAGGATCCGGATATGATTCTGGTGGGCGAG
The DNA here is from genome assembly GCF_004339245.1 of Seleniivibrio woodruffii. Classification (NCBI taxonomy): domain Bacteria; kingdom Pseudomonadati; phylum Deferribacterota; class Deferribacteres; order Deferribacterales; family Geovibrionaceae; genus Seleniivibrio; species Seleniivibrio woodruffii. The sequence goes on along the minus strand of NZ_SMGG01000003.1, from coordinate 157,801 downwards.
ATGCGTGATGTCGAGACCATAGAGACTGCGCTCCATGCGGCGGAGACCGGACACCTTGTGATGTCAACCCTGCACACTCTGGATGCACCGGAGACCATCAACAGGATAATATCCGTGTTCGAACCCCACAGGCAAGAGCAGGTAAGGCTCCAGCTTGCATCGGTGCTTAATGCGGTGATATCCCAGAGACTTGTTCCCAGAACCGACAAGCCTGGCAGGGTTCCTGCGGTGGAGATAATGGTTTCCACATCCACAATAAGAGAGTGCATCGGTGACAGGAACAGGATTCACGAGATAACGGATTTCATAGAGCAGGGGCGTGATATTTACGGCTCACAGTCGTTCGACCAGTCCCTTATGGACCATATCGACGCAGGCTACATCACCGCAGAAGAGGCTCTGAAATGGGCGAAAAGTCCCGACGACCTCAAACTGAAACTGGCGGGTTTTTCCGGCGGCAGAGGGTAACAAAAGTTGTTTCCCAAACGCAGAATACGCAGTAAGACCCCATTTGAGTACGCTGTTCGGGTGCTCTCCCGCAGAGATTTTTTCGAGAGCGAGATGCGGTCTAAGATAGCGGAGCATTTCGGAGAGGATGCGGCGGACGAGACCATAGCGAAACTGAAAGACTACGGCTACATAAACGATGAAAACGCCAGAAAAAACCTGATAGCCTCCCGCATGCGTTCGGGCTACGGCAGTTTCCGCATAAAAGAGGAACTGAGAGAGAAGGGCGTTGACGACAATGTGACGGATTTTGACGATATAGCGGACGAGCGGTATATCGACAGAAAAGAGCTGCTCAGGTCTATGGTGGCAAAGTACATGGAGACGAAAAGGGCCAAAAGCCCCTATGAGCTGAAACAGAAATGTATTGCTCATTTTTACAGAAAAGGTTATTCCTGCAACGAGATAGTTGCAGTATTGAATACTGAGGAAGAATAGATTTCAGTTTTCTCCCTCCTTTGTCAAAGGAGGGGCGGGGTATTTTCTTCTTAAGATGTAAATCCCCCTTAATCCCCCTTTAATAAAGGGGGAGATAAGAATTAAGAAAAGTTAGAGGTTTGAATTATGAAAGTAATATTTCTTCAAGACGTCAAGGGCGTTGCGAAAAAAGACGAAATAAAAGAGGCCAAAGACGGCTACGCCCAGAACTTCCTTTTTAAAAAGAAACTGGCAGTGGAAGCCACTCCCGCAAACCTTGCGGCACTGGAGGCCAAAAGACAGGCGGCCAAAGAGCGTGAGGCCAAAAAAATAGCCGATGCGAAGGCTCTGGCTGAAACACTGAACAAAACAGGCATCACCATCAAAGGCAAAGGCGGAGACACAGGCAAGCTCTACGGCGCAATAACTGCGGCGGACATTGCAAAGGCTCTGCACGATGCAGGGGTGGAAGTGGACAAAAAGGACATAGCCCTGAAAGACCACATCAAGGAACCCGGACAGCACAGTGTTAAGGTCAAGATATACATGGAAATCAACGCCGAAGTAAAAGTCAACGTTGTTGCGGAATAATATGGCGGATATGAGACGTGTTCCCCCTCACAACAAGGAGGCGGAGCAGGCGGTTATAGCCTCGATATTACTTGATGACAAGGCGCTGGACAGGGTCGTCGACAAGATCAGTGCCGATGATTTCTACATTCCCGCCCACCAGAACCTCTACCGCAAGATTTTGTGGCTTCAGGAACAGGGAAAGCCTGTGGACGTTGTCACCGTTATAGGTTCAATGTCCGATGAAGACCTGCAAAGGGCAGGGGGCGTTGAATACGTTTCCTCTCTGGTGGATATCATCCCAACATCAGCAAACGTAGGCCACTATGCCGAGCTTGTGCGTGACAGGGCAACCCTGCGCCAGCTTATCGGTGTTGCGGTGGAGATGACCGAGTCCTGCTACGAACAGCCTGACAACGTTTCCGAAGTTGTGGAGAGTGCGGAGAAGCGTATTTTCAGCCTTGCGGAGCATAAGCTCAAGAGCGGTGTTCAGCCGCTGGGAAAGCTGATGCACGAAACTCTGGATATGCTGAACAGCCTTTTCCACAGAAGCGATCAGCTCTCCGGCGTAAACACGGGCTTTAAAGACCTGAACGATGTTACCAACGGTCTGCAGAACTCAGACCTTATAATAGTTGCGGGACGACCCGGTATGGGTAAAACCGCTTTCTCACTGAACGTCGCTCTGAATGCGGCGTACAAGGACAACCGCTCGGTTGCTTTCTTCTCTCTGGAAATGTCCTCCCACCAGCTTGCCCAGCGTCTTCTGGCGGCTCAGGCGGGTGTGGAGTCGAACAAGCTGAGGGGAGGGAAGTTCTCGATGGAGGAGTGGCAGAAGCTCGCCAGTGCGGCGGGTGTTCTGGGTGATATGAGACTTTTCATAGACGATACCCCCGCCATCACCCCTCTGGAACTCAGGGCGAAATGCCGCAGGATCCGCCGTGAACACGGACTGGATCTCATTTTTGTGGATTACCTTCAGCTGATGGGAGCCACAAAAGGGGACAACAGGGAACAGCAGATCTCTGAGATATCAAGATCGCTGAAGGCTCTGGCAAAGGAGCTTAATATTCCCATTGTTGCTCTTTCGCAGCTTAACCGCGGTGTGGAGCAGAGAGCAGACAAACGCCCGATGATTTCCGACCTTAGAGAATCAGGAGCCATCGAGCAGGATGCGGATATGATCATCTTCCTGTACCGTGACGAGGTCTATAACAAGCAGTCCGACAGACTGGGCGTTGCGGAAGTTATCATAGCAAAACACAGAAACGGCCCCGTAACCGAGGTCGAGCTGTCATTCATAAAAGAGTACATGCTCTTCAAAGATCTCTACAGGGGCTAGAAAACTGTATCTAAAATGATACAGGGGATAGCCCCTTTTTGTTGTATTTTTCATACAAATTATTAACATTTTCCTGATTTTAGCGGGTTTTAGCGATGGCATGCATATTGCTGTAAATATCGCATGAAACAGACAACATTAAAGAAAAGCATCACAATCGACGGCATCGGGCTTCACACAGGGCAGAAAATATCCATGACCCTGCATCCCGCTTTTGCCGACAGCGGAATCTGTTTCAGACGCAGCGACGCAGCCAGTGAATATACCCGTGTGTCGCCCTATACAGTCACTTCAACCATGCTCGCCACAACCATCAAATGCGGCGAACACTCCATCAGCACCATAGAACACATAATGTCCGCCCTCTACGGAATGGGTGTCGACAACGCAATGATAGAGGTTTCAGGACCCGAAGTTCCCATTCTGGATGGCTCCGCAAAACCCTATATCCCCCTTATAAAGAACGCAGGGATAACAAGACTGGGCAAACCCAGAAAATATATGAAGTTCAACAAGAAGATAAGGCTTGAGAAGGACGGAAAGTGGATAGAGATAATCCCTTCCCGCTTTTTCAAGGTCACATTCGACATTGACTTCGAAAGCGAATCCATCGGCCAGCAGAGAGCTTTTTATCAGATAGATGAAAACACCTTTGCAGACGAGATAGCCTCCGCACGCACCTTCGGGTTCAAGCGTGAGGTGGAATCACTCTGGCAGATGGGTCTGGCAAAGGGCGGCAGTCTTGAAAATGCCGTGGTGATAGACGGCGACGACATACTGAACCCCGAAGGACTCAGATATAAAGACGAGTTCGTAAGGCACAAGGTGCTCGATCTCATCGGCGACATATCGCTGACAGGCTACAGGATTTTCGGGCACATCAGAGCCTATAAATCCGGCCACCAGATAAACAACCTTTTCGCAAGACTTATGACCGAGTCGAAAGACTCATATTCAATAGTTGAAATGTCCGGAGAGAAAGTTCCGGGCGTAACTCAGTTTGAATTGAAACCACAGGGGCTGGTCTGATTACACCGGAAGCTTTTAAGGCTTCCGGTGTAACCGACCGCATATCTTTTAAAATCCGATAATTTCCTTATCAAGCCCGCAGTGATCCATAAACTCCTGAGCACGCTTATCACAAAGATAGACAGAATCCGGCGCACTCATTTCATATGAGCCGTCTTTAGTGAAAAAGTCGTTTTCGGACAGATCCATAGGCTCTTTATCGTCATATTTCCTTTTCAGTTCGTTGTGCAGTGCAAGAACAAAGGCAAGCGCCTTATTGCGCATTTCTACCGTTTCTCCTTCCGCCATGAAGGTGAGTTTGGGCGAAGTGTTGGACATTCCGTACATCAGGAATCCTTCTGTAAAATCCACCCTTATCTGACCGTCAAACTCCGTAACGTCGAATCCGTGTCTGCCGGAAAAGAGGTTGCGCAGTGCGGCCACAGCTTCGGCTGTGATATGCTCTTTTTGTTCGTTAGATGCCGCAACGGTGCGTATCTCCTTTGTTGCGAAACGGGAGGGCACGGTTTTGAAGTAGTCAGCCAGCTTATCTATGCCAAGTTCATCCATTACCTGCTCAAGGATAAAGATGTTTTCCACAGCGTCGTCTCTGGGGATGCCGTCGGCAGTGTCGGTTGAGAAGAAGTGAAGGCTGGCCTCTATTTGCAGGTCTCTGTAGCCTGTCGCCTGAACAAATTCATCAATGGAGCCGTATCCGGCCAGAGAAGCGATCAGCTTCATATTCTCAGTTATGGTCTCTTTCCAGAGCGAGTGACCTTTGGGGTGGAAAACCGTTGTTCCGCCAAGGGATTCGATATATTTTTTCACCGCTCCGGTATATCTGGGGTCTATGTAGAAGGTCTTTGCTATCTTTTCTACGGCTTTCAGGTTCGTTTCGTTCACTCCTTTTTCTTTGAGAGCCTTGCGAAGTGCCGGAAGAGCCAGTTTCAGCTTGTGGTCGGCAAGGATGAAAGCGAGGTTGTCGCCCAGATAGTGACCTGAACCCGAAACGGAAAGAGCGTCCGAGCCTTCTGTCAGCGAGCCTCTGTCGGCATCAAGATCGAAGGAGTGAACACGTTTTCCCGCATCCAGAGCTTTCTGAAGCCCCGGAACTTTCGCCAGCATCTCTTTGCGGGTGGGGTCAGCCAGAAGATGTCCGCTGTTAACGTCTATATCATCGCCGAGAATCAGCGTATCTTTGCCGAGAATATCCAGAAACAGCTCTTTGTACTGAAGTCCTGTTCCGCCGAAAAGGTTTACCGCTGTCTTTGAGTTGTCTCTTTTTGAAAAGTATTCGCCGTATACGGCTTTCATCTTACTGAAATATACGTCTCTGCCCTCTTTGATCTTGTCGGTGACTTTGCCGTGTTTTTCTGCGGGCAGGTTTCTTACAGGATAGCCCTCTTTAAGGAATATGTTCATCTGTTCAAGCAGATAGGTGTGGACACCCTGAGTGGATATGCCGAATTTTGCTCCGTTGGTGGTGACTTCAACGTGGGAGCGGGTTATCTGAACGTGGGCTTTTGCGCCCAGCTGGTTCTGGTTCTGATAAACCTGACCGGAGGAGGACGTTCCGATATCGTAAACGTTTACCCCCTGACTGTTCAGGCCTTTTGCCATAGCTTCCGCAAGGGGTTTGGAGGTGGGGCCGTTGTCGTAACCTATCACCACAGTATCGCCGACCTTGAGGCTCATGCGCATTCCGGATTTCAGAACGAACTCCTGACAGCCCAGAATCCTGCCGATGGTCTCCATTGCTTCGGGGGTGAGCACTGCCTTTTCTGTGAAAAAGTTCCCCGGTTCTCCCACATACGCACGGATGTCGTATGATGTGGGTTTAAGGAGTTTATCGGCGTTTTTTACCACCGCTTCGGGGGCATCGAGCTTTTTGAAAGAATCTGACATGATATACCTCTTGCACAAATGACATTTGCTTTTTAGAATTATGGCATAACAGGCGAATCGGTCAAGTCCTGTTGAATAACCACAAGAAGTTTATATGTTCAAATTTTTTAACAGACTCATAATCCTGCTGTTCATAGCCGGTCTGGCGAGCATAGGGATTCTTATTGCGGGACGTGAGACTGACGAAAGCCTTACTGATAAATATTCGACTGAGGCATCAGGCAACTCAAAACTTATCGGCCGGTTCATCGAGCATATAATCCACGAGCGTGGCGACAATCTGAAAGAGGTTGCTGCCGCACCGACACCCGACGAAATGGCCAGACAGCTCCAGCAGTATGCATCTTTCATCGATAAACACTACAATCTGGGCGACTGTTTCAGCACCGGAATCACCGACAGCGGATTTGAGATAATAAAAAGCATAACTTACGGTGCCGATGACTGCTCTGTGCCGACACCCAGATCAGAGGAGGCCGCAGCCCGGATAAGGCAGGGAAAGGTCTATCTGGGATACATGGATGCGGGCAAGAGCAGCAACATGATCCTGATATATCCTGTTATGCGCAACGGTGTTTTCAGCGGTGCGGTATACGATATTTTTACCGTGATGGACGACAGCGGGGTAAAAGGCTACTGGAGCACAGTTTACAGAGGCGGAAAGAGCGAACTGCTGATCGACAGTGTTTCCCGCTATGGTGCGGAAACCGAGAGGGGGCAGCTTCTCAGGCTTAAAAAAAATATAGAAACCCGAACCACGGCCAAGTTCGGCAACAGGCAGGCGGGTTTTTATGAATTTACAGTGCACGGCACAAAATTCGTTCTGATATATCTTACGGAGCCTTACAAAAGACAGTTTGTTTTCAGTTTCTTCCCTTGGGCGGGTGAGTTTGCCGTTGTAATAGTTTTTCTTCCGCTGGGGCTGCTCATTCTGCTTATAATCATAGAGATGTTCAAGGTGAACAGGAGGCTGGCCGACGAGATCAAAGAGCGTACCCTGCACCTGAACAGTCTGAGCAAAAAATATGAGAGCCTTTTTCAGACCATTCCGGAGTATGTCGTTGTCCACGACAAGGACGGCAACATCATTGAACAGAACAATAAATGCCGGGAACTGGGGATCTCAGCCGCCTGCGGATGCAAAATTTTTGACTTTATCAGGGAGAAGGAGAAGTTCAGAGCCAGACTGGAATCCATGGGCGAGGAGGAGCTTGAGAGCTTCGGCGAGTTCGGCCTGATAAGGGGCGACGGCGAGGTTATCAGCATTTCCGCCAGCTCAATCCTGATGGAGACCGAAGGACGGCACGTTGTGCTCTCCCTGTTCACTGATATCACCGACTATAAGAGCATGCAGAACAGCTTTTATCTGGCTCAGAGACGTGAGGCTGTCGGCACTCTTGCCTCGGGCATGGCTCATGACTTCAGCAACATCCTTCAGAATATTGCCCTCCAGTTCAGCCTTGCTGAGCGGGCGGACGACGATGACAAGCGTGAACTGCATCTGGTTAACATAAACGGGATAGTCGAAGGCGCCAAAATGTACATTCAGAAGGTGCTCCAGAGTGCGAAAGAGACCGAGGAGACACCTATCCCGAGATTCGGAAGGGAGCTTACTGCCACCGCAATCGATATTTCGGGAAATCTTATGCCGCCGGATGTTAAAATAGAGTATAATGACAGTTCAGACGGAATGATGATAAACATCATTGAGAGCAGATATATACAGATGATGGTGAATCTGTGTCAGAATGCCTCGGAAGCCATGGAGAAAAAAGGTATTATCACCGTTTCCACCGGAAAAAGAGAAACATTCTACGGGTCGTTCTTCGAGCTTAAGGTGAAAGACACCGGCAGAGGGATGGACAAGACAGAACAGAGGAGCATATTTAAGCCTTTCTACACCACAAAGGAGCGGAAAGGGGCGGGGCTGGGGCTTGCCACCGTTAAGCAGGTGGTGATGGACAACGGCGGGTTTATCGAAGTGAACAGTGCCCCGGGCGAGGGCTGTGAGTTCACAATATTATTACCGGAGTCAAAATGATTTCTAGAGAACAGCAGACAGAACAGATAGCACTTGAACAGGGGATATCAGCCGAGGATTCCCTTGTTCTGGCATATATAGCCAGACACTCCGAGTTCATAGGGATGTGGATGATAAACAACCCGCACGAACTTAAGGATGCAGTCAGAAGATTCAGAACCCTGCGCAGTAAAAAATCCATTCTGGAGGACATCTTCGCAGTGAACGTGCTTGGCATGAACGATGATGAGTTCATGGCTCACCTGCGCAATGTGAAGATGAAGGAATATATAAATATCGCCGCATCGGATATGTGCTTCGGTGCGCCCTGTCTGGAGGTGACGGCTAACGTTTCCGCATTTGCTTCGGCAGGTTGTGAGGCGGCTTACTTTTATGCGTCGAACATGCTGAAAGCCGCACACGGAACCCCCAGAGACGAAGAGGGGCGAGAGGTGGGCTTCTGTGTCATAGGCCTTGGCAAACTGGGCGGCTGGGAGCTGAATTTCAGCTCCGATATTGATGTTATCTACGTTTACGGCTCAGACCTCGGCAAGACCGACGGGGCAGATTCGCTTGATAACCATACATTTTTCAACAGGATGGCGGAATATATCACCCGTATAATAGGCGAACGCACAAAAGACGGCATAGTCTTCAGGGTGGATCTGCGCCTGAGACCGGACGGCGACAGGGGCGCACTGGCGATGCCAGTCAGAAGCTACGAGACCTACTACGAGACCTACGGCCAGAGCTGGGAGCGGATGATGCTTCTGAAAGCTCTTCCCGTTGCGGGAAGCAAAGGGGTCGGCGAAGCGTTCATCAGAACCGTTAAGCCTTTCGTTTTCCGCCGAAGTCTGGACTATAACCTAATGAAGGACCTTGAGGACATAAAGAAGAAGATAAACAAGCGGGTTGAGCTTAAAGGCGCAAATGTGAAGCATGTCAAGCTCGGCTGCGGAGGCATACGGGAGATCGAGTTCGTTGTTCAGACATTGCAGATAATCAATTACCCGTCAAACAATAATGTTTTCAATTCAAATACACTGAGAAGCCTTAAGATACTGGCTGACGCAAATCTCCTCACTCCGGAAACCTCCGAAATGCTCACCGAATCCTACTGCTTTCTCAGAAAGCTGGAACACATGGCGCAGATAGAGAACGAGCGCCAGACCCACACTGTGCCGGAAAAGACCGAAACCTATCCTCTGTATCTTGAAAGATGCGGTTTTGCCACTGCTGACGAGTTCGAAACAAGGTATGCAGAGGTTACAAAGAGGGTCAACGGCGAGTTTGCCAAACTTTTCAAAGATGCGGAATCCGACGAAGGCGTTATGCTGGTGTTCGATGAGGACATAGCTCCGGATGAAGCGGCCGTTATCCTTAAACAGCTTAAGATAAACGAACCTCAGGAATGTATAAAGATAATAAGGCGGGTAATGGCAGGCCAGAAGAACCGCCCCAGAACATCCGGCGACAGGCAGATACTCAAGTCGCTCTTCATAATGATCCTGAACGGTCTGGGCGGCAAAGCGGGCAGTGTCGAGGTGCTTGCGAACTTCGAAAGAATGTTCACCAGCAACACCACAATATACATGCTGCACGATATCTTCTCAGTTGCGCCCGTCATAATCCAGAAACTTATCAATATTTTTTCATACAGCAGGTATCTCACCGACCAGATAATGAGCAACCGTGACCTGCTCGACTACATATACGACCCCAAACCCATGGACTTTACAGCGGAAAAGATCAAGGAAGACCTGTTCCAGTACACGGAAAAATACCGTGACAAAGAGGACCTGATACCGGAGGCGGCACGCATCAGGCACAAAATGTTCGTGTTCAATGCGGGCTATGCATACCTTAATAAGCAGACTAACATTATCGAAACAATGCGTGCGCTTACAGAGCTTGCTAGAGGAACGCTGGATTTTGCTTTCAGCCACGTTTATGAAAAACTGGTTGAGCGCTACGGAGTACCCAGAACAGAGGACGGCAGAGAGTGCGGCTATCTGCTTGTGGGGCTTGGCAAGGTGGGAAGCATAGAGATGAGCTTCGGTTCGGACATCGACCTTATTTTCCTCTATGAAGGCTACGGAGCCACAGACGGCGAAAAATCCATTACCAATCAGGAATTTTATTCAAAGATGGTGCAGAGGGGCATAACCTTCCTCAGCGCATACAGCCACAACGGATACCTGTACAAGACAGACATGCGTCTGCGCCCCAGCGGTTCCAGCGGAACACTGGTCACAACCCTTGCGGGCTTCGAAGAGTATCAGCGCAAAGGGGCTATGCTCTGGGAGAAACAGGCACTCATGCGTTCAAGCGTCATAAACTACAACTCGCCTCTGACGGCTGAGTTTGAGCGGATAAAGGCTCAGGCGCTGTATATATGCCTGATAGGCGATGAGGGCGTGAAAGAGATTTATGAAATGCGTATGCGAATTGAGAACGAGAAGGGTCTGCCGTATGAAAAGAACGACATAAAAGCCGGCTACGGCGGTCTGCTGGATATCGAGTTTGCGGCGCAGATGTTTCAGCTGATGCACGGCTGTAAATTCGGCGAACTGCACACACCGAACACTCACGACGCCATCCACTCGGCAAAGGATCTCGGCGTTATTTCGTCGAGAGATTTCAACAGCTTCCACAAAGGCTACCTGTTTTTCAGACATCTGGAAAATCTGGTGCGAATATATGACAACACCGACACGTCACGTCTGCCGAAAGAGGACAAACTGCTGGACAGACTGGCGGAGTTCTTCGGGTACAAATCAGGAGGAGCCGCTCTTCTGGATGAATACAACAATATCCGCCGTTCGGTTCGTGCGGCGTTTAAAAGGGTTTTCGGGAAGGAATGATGGAGATAGTCCAGATAATAGACTACGACAGCATGGGGTCGGACTGGCTGAACATAGCGGTGGGTACGGCTCCCTTTGCGGACATTATCTGGCTCAGGATAAAGAATCGCCCTGTTGAGCTTGTGTATGCAGAGGCTAAGAGGCTGAAAGATGCACTGCCGGAGCACAGGCTGATCCTTTCTGAGCGGGAGGAAATAGCCGCCATTCTTGGATATTACGGGGTTCAGCTCGGCGTGAACACATGGAAAGAGGGGATAGACACCTCTCTGGCTACAGGATATTCCGCCCATTCAGTTGATGAGATAATCGATAATAAGGCGACATATTATATGCTGAGTCCGATATTTCATACTCAGAAAGATTACGAGGTCAGGCCGCTTGGAGTTCAGGATGTGTCCGGTCTGGGAAAAGACATATACGCACTGGGCGGCATCGGCACGTTAAATGTGAGCCAGCTTAAAGGAAAAGGCTACAAGGGAGTTGCTGGGATATCCTTTTACAGGGAGATAAAAACACTCAGGGATATCGTCAGAGAACTTTAGCAACGTCCGCCGGAATGCCGTAATACACCAGTCCGTTGCCCGAATCCGTAAGTATCGGGGGAATGGCATCGTTTATACAGCCCTCAAGCATGGGAATGTTCTTCCAGCTCATAATAACCTTCGGCGAAACTCTGTCTGATATTTCCGCATAGGCGGTGTAACAGCCCGTCTCCGTGGAGATTTTCAGCACGTCGCCATCGGCTACGCTCAGTTCTGCCGCATCGGCAGGATTAATGTATGCTTTTTTCAGCCCTTCGGCAATTTGCGGCAGTGTCTGGGAGTTCAGATATGCGTGGTGTGACATGCTCATAAGGCTGAACCTGCCGTGTTCCTCAGGAAACAGAGGCCTTACAAATTCATCTCTGAACTGTCTGCCCTCAGGAATGGCACTCTCCGGTTCGGCCATATTCACCGGGATGTTCAACAGCGTACTTAGCCTGCTTACTATATCGGTATCGGACAGCTCATTGGTCAGTCTGTCACGGCTGTGGGCGTGTTCGAAAAAGTAGCTTGCCATTAAGTCCTGCTGGGCGAAGATGCCGCCTGTTCGGATGAACAGGTCGCAGTTTTCGGATGTTCTGTTGGACTGAACGTCAACAACTATGGTTGGCGTCCGCTCTATGCCTTTCATCCAGTTTTTAGCATCGGCAAAGGTCATTGCGGGGTTGGCGGCAACGTTAACGAACAGGTCGAACTCGCTTTCGGCCAGACGCTGTGCTACCTCGTTTATGGGCACAGAATTATTGAATTTAACGCCCAAGCCTTTCCAGTAGCGTTTTGATGCATGCCCGTAAAAAAGATTTCTTTCGTTGCCGGACTTGACCGCCAGACGGTTTATCAGCCTGACGATGTTCATGCCGTTGGGGTTCCTCTGGATGCCGAATCCCTGAATAAAAGCTGTTCTGCCTGAGCTTATACTGCTCTTCAGATATTCGAAATCTTCAGCAGAAATTCCGGCTCGGCTGAGATATCTCTCCGTGTCGTGTCCGTCCTCAAGCCCCAAAGAGGTCATGAGCGCCGCCGCAAGCAGGCCGTCGCAGGCCGGGCGTATTGGGATATATCTGTCGGCGATATCTGCCGTTTTCGTGCGTATGGGGTCTATGTATATTATTTTAAGGCCGTGCTTTTTCAGCTCTTTAAGATAGGCGAAAAGGTGCTGACTGACCACAGCGGCATTCTTTCCGAACAGGATTGCCGTATCGCAGTCCGCAATATTCTCCACAGGCGGGTTAAGAGGTGTGCCGAAGTCCGCCTCGTGTGCGTCCTCGCCCGTAACATCGCACACATTGCCTTTTATTTTGTATGCGTGCTCAAAACCGCTCATCAGCCTGTCCCAGTAGCCCATGTTGTAGCCTAGACTTCCGGAGCCTTTCAGATAGAGTATCTTTTTGTGACGGTACTGCTCCAGCATTTCCGCCATTGCGCCCACAGCGGCTTCGTCATTATCGAAATAGTGATTATTGCCGTCTATGCGTCTGTATGATCTGACAGAGGTTCCTATCTCACGCTCGGCAAATACTTTGAATTTTGAGCAGACGAATCCGGTCTTCTGCCAGCTTTCGGCAACTCCCTTGAACACGGGTTTTCCGTTTACGATTTCCGCCTCAATGGCGCAGGTGTCGGGGCAGTCTTTACTGCAAAAAAATCTCATAGGAAATTATCGCTTGATTTGCAGTAAAATCAATGATTATTTGGTATAGACAAAATAACGGAGGGGATTAAATGCCTTCATTTGACATTGTGAACGAAATCGATATGCAGGAACTGGACAACGCTGTAAACCTTGTTAAGCGTGAGGTTGACAGCAGATTCGATTTTAAGGGCACCGACACTGAGATCGACCTGAACAAAAAGGACAAGGTTATCAAAGTGACTACGGGGGACGACATGAAAGGTCAGGCCATCCGTGAAATGATGATAAAGCACGGCTCAAAAAGGGGAATCGATGCCAGAGTGTTCAGCTTCGGCGAGCCGGAGAACACATCCAAAGGCCACAGAAAATTTGAGATAAAGATCGAAGAGGGACTGGGCAAGGACAACGCAAAAAAGATCGTAAAGCTCATAAAAGATGCCAAGCTGAAAGTGAACGCATCCATCATGGACGAGCGTGTCCGTGTTGAAGGAAAGAAGATAGACGACCTTCAGACTGTTATTCAGCTTATGAAGACCTCGGAAATGGACGTTCCGCTTCAGTTCGTAAATATGAAAAGCTAAAGCATAACGGGCGGCCTGAGCCGCCCTTTTTTCTATTTGTTCAGCATCTTTGTGAAACTGGTCTTAAGTTGTTTCAGTATCTCAATTCTCGCTCCCCGCTTGTCGTTGGCGGGCACTATCGTCCATGGCGCATGCTTTGTGCTGGTCTTGAAGAACATTTCGTTGTAAGCGTCCAGATATTCCCCGTTCTTCTCTCTGTTGCGCCAGTCCTCATCGGTTATCTTATGCTGTTTCCAGGGTATCTCCTGACGTTCCTTGAAGCGTGCAAGCTGTTCCTCATCGGTTATATGCAGGAAGAATTTCACCAGATGAACGCCTTTGTCGGAGAGATGCTTTTCAAAACTGTTTATCTCTGAATACCCTCTGAACCAGTCGGCGGGGGGAGTTATCTTCTCCAGACGTTCAACCAGCACCCTGCCGTACCATGAACGGTCGAATATGGCTATTCTGCCCGCACGCGGAACCTGCCGCCAGAAACGCCAGAGGTAGTGGCGTGAGAGTTCTTCGGAAGAGGGTGCGGCGATGGATGTCACTTTTGAAAGGCGCATATCGAAAGCCCGCAAAAGTCTTCGTATTGCCCCGCCTTTGCCTGCTGCGTCCCATCCTTCAAAAACTATCATGGTGCTCAGACCCTTGCGGAAAGCCTCCCATGCCAGCGGCTTAAGATCTTCAACCAGTCCGTCAAGCTCATTGCGGTAGACCTTCGGATCGGTTTCAGAGTTTTGTTTCAGGCTGCCCAGAACGTTGGGAAACGCAAGCCCTGTAAGGTTTTCCGTGCGGCTTTTCGGCATCTGTCCTTTCAGCGCACGGTTCATATGGTTCAGGATGACCTGAAGAAACCTTATCTCACGGGTTCGTCTGTCCGTGCAGTCGATTACCTCCCATGGGGCAAACTCATTGTGGGTGGCCTTGTATGCGGCTTCGGCACATTCGACTATCCTGTCGTATTTGCTGAAATACCAGAGGGCACGTTTGCTTATCTCTTCGGATTTATCGGATTTTTTAACCAGTTTTTCGTGGCGTTTCTTCTGTTCCTTTTTGCTGATGTGCGCCCATACCTTGACTATTACCGTTCCGTCCAGCGAAAGCATCTTTTCCAGATCGGCGGCCTCTTCAAGCCCTTTTGTGAAAGCATCAGGACTGTCGCCGTCCTCCAGAGCCCTGCGGATGGTCTTGTCGTACCATCCGTTGAAATATATGCTCAGTTTGCCGCCCTGGGGCATAGCGTTCCAGAATCGGTAATAATAGGGGCGTTCCTTCTCCTCGTCGGTCTCCTGCCAGAAGGTCGATGTCTCAAGGAGTCTGGTATCCATTATGTCGGCCATGAAATTCACCAGATCCCCCTTCCCTGCACCGTCCAGACCAGTCAGGATAAGGATCATGGGGCGTTTATATTTTTTGAACTCGTATTGAGCGTTTATAAGTTCGGTTCGCAGTCGGTTCAGCTCGTCAGTGTAGTCGCTTTTTGATATCTTTTCGGCCTTTTCGAAACTTTCCAGCATGAGGGCCTCCGGTGGTTTTATAAGCAAATATACCACCTGTGAGGATAAAAAGCTGACAAACCTGCGGGAAATGATATAATCCGCCGATGAAAAAATATATTCAGAACCCTCACGTCTTAATGATGATCTACGCTCTGCTGATCTCCGGAACTTTCCATGTGGGGCATTCCATAGCGGGGGATATAAACCCTGTGGTGCTCACTTTTGCACGATTTTTTATGGGCTCGGTGATTTTCGGCATATATGTGGGGTTTTCCCACGGAATAAAGATTCCCAAACCCTGCCGCATTGTGCGCTATACATTTATAAGCCTTTGTCTGGTGATCTATTTTGTGTGCATGTTCACCGCTCTGCGCTACACCACCGCCGCCAACACCGGAGTGGAATATACCCTTGTGCCTGTGTTTACGACCATATACGGTGCACTGTTCCTTAAAGAGGTTCCGAATGCGGGTAAGGCCGCTGTGCTGGGTGTTGTGATGCTTGGGGCTGTTTGGGTGATAGCAGGCGGTTCTGCTGAGAATCTGGTAAGCCTGAAATTTAATAAGGGTGATATGATATTCGTTGCGGGATGCATGGGTATGGGAATGTATCCGGTTCTTTCAAAGCTTCTGGCAAAGGATGAACCTACGCCTGTTCTGACCTTCTGGACACTGGCAACGGGAGCTGCCGTTCTTGCTTTTTGGGCGAACACGGACATTGTTCGTACAAACTGGAGCGAACTGCCGCTCAGGCTTTATCTGGGACTCGGATATCTTACGGTGTTTACCACGGCAGTGACTTTCTTCATCATTCAGTATGCTGGCAGACGGCTGCCTGTTAGCAAGGTTATGAGCTATATTTATATAATTCCGCTGTTTGTGCTGGCTGAAAATTTTCTGCTGGGCAACGGACTGCCGGATGTTTCTGTTCTGCCGGGTGTGCTGGCGGTCAGTTTCGGAACCTGGTATTTTATGAAGAACTGACACCGTCTGCGGGCAGCATGATTATGAATCTTGCTCCTGTCAGGGTGTTTTCAGCAACAATCTTTCCGCCCATGTGTTCTTCTATTATGGACTTGCATATGTAAAGTCCGAGGCCTGTTCCGCCTTCGTCCTTCGTTGTTGAGTACATCTCAAACAGCTTCGAGGGGAGAAGATGTTCCGGAATGCCCCCTCCGTTGTCCTCTATTATTATCTTATTCAGCAGATCGTCGTGTTCGTAGTATACGTCGATGCGCTTGTTTTCGTTTCCGGAGGCTATCAGAGCCTCTTTAGCGTTATTCAGGATATTCAGGCAGACCTGTTTGAATTCATTCTTTATGCCGTGTATGCTGAAATGTTTATGCTCGTGGAACCTGACCTCTATGCCGTTCTTGACGAACTGTCTGTCCAGCAGGCCGTAAACCTCGGTCACGGTCTCGCAGGGTTTAAAATCCTCTTTTGTTTTTGTCTGCTTAAAAAATCCAGTAAAGTCGTTCACCGTCTGGCTCATAAATTCTATATTGCGCATTATGACGCCTGTGTTTCTGAGAAGCGTCTCTTCGGAAACAGTATCGTCCGATGCGTCCTCTTCGATAAGCTGGGTTATCAGTGCTATTGAGTTGAGGGGCTGTTTCCACTGGTGGGCTATCGCACCTATCATGGCTCCCATCTCCGCCATTTTCGACTGCTGATAGAGTACCTCCAGGGTACGTTGCTTCTCCTCCTGCGCTTTCAGCTCTTCGGTTATGTCTCTGGAAATTACCAGAATGGCTCTTATGGTTCCGTCCTCTTTGAAAAGGGGTATCTTGTCGGTGAGCACAGTTATGTGTCCGGAACTGAACGGATAGCTCTGGACTATCTTTCTGAGCGGCCGTTTGGTTTCCATGACTATCTTGTCGTCGGAATAGAAGCGTTCGTGCTCATTTCCGAATATATCTCTGGTGTGCATCTTTTTGTTGTCTTCAAAGAGAACATGCTTTTTCGCTTCCATGTTTGCGAAGATGATGTGGTTCTTTGTGTCCTTAAGGAAGACAATGAGCGGTATCGAGTCCAGAATGACCTCAAGTTCGGTCTTCTGCATGCTTATCTGGCGGAAATGATCAGTTATCTCCTCCTCCATATGCCTGAAGTTTCCGGAAAGGTCTGTAACCTCGCTGAAAATGGAGTTCGGCCAGACATCAGCCCCCTGTGTGTCCAGTCTGCTGGATATTCCGGCTGTTCTGTCCGAAAGCTGTTTCAGGTGTCTTGCGGCTCTTCTGCTTATGAAAAATGCCAGAAGGACTGATATTATGATGGAAACGTATATCACCGTCAGAGCCTGAAAACCGAGCTGATTTATATGCTTAACGTATGAGGTCATAGGCATTTCCGCTGTGAGCACCATGCCTTTTCCGTGCTCCAGCTTAACGCTTTTTATCATGTAGGAGTTGTTCCAGCGGGTCATTACAGAAGTGTTCGCCTGCGGTCTGGTTGTGCGCAGATATATTCCGTCGCCGAAATCCTCAATTATGCCGTCACTGCTCAGAACAGGGATGGATGCCATCCCCTGATATGCCGGATTGGTGGAGATTATCCGTTTTCTGTTTATATCGGTGAGCGTCAGGAAAATACCCGAGTCGCTGGTTATGGAGTTCATAAGGCTGTAGATGGAGCGGAACTGTATCCCTCCCTGAACGTAGCCTATCACTTCTCCTGAATCATCTCTCATCGCTTTCACAAGGATGAGTATGGGGTTGTTCAGATTGAGCAGGTTGCTTTTCCGGGCTTCGGTAACGATTATCTTATCCGTTGCCGCCGCCTCTGCATAGTAGGGTCTGTCGCTGTAGTCGTTTCCGAAATACCGCTTAAGACCGTTCTCCTCCTCTGCATAGAGCGGAGCGGCCATTTTGTCCCTGTTGATGAAACCCATCCCGAGGAAGGTGTCGGATGAGCTTAGAATAGCGGTTATATGATCCTCACCCTTAAGGTTCACACCTGTTTCGTCGACATAATTTTTCAGGTTGGCGGCCAGAATGTTCAGGCTGGAATAGCTTGCCACGAAAACGTTGTTACCGGAGAGCACTGCGGCGTTCGTCATTGCTGTTAGCTTTCTCCGCATCTCATCCTGCATCTCCTGAGTCTGGTGACGGATATTTGAGATGATGTAAAACACCATGGGCAGAACGGTTATCAGCAGGATGGTTCCGAAAATGACCGAGCGCAGGGGAACCTTACTGTGTTTCAGCCCCGCTTCTTTCGCAATGAGATTTATCAGGCAGAGAGCCACAGAGGCGATCAGGGTGTTTATTATTCCGTTTATGCTCTGCTTAAGATACACGATTGCGGCGGATGCTGCGCTCATGCCCATTATGCCCGAATAGAAGAAGAAAACCAGAACCAGACCGCCCGTCAGCCAGTAGAGAACATCGATAAGGATTATGTCCTCCCGCTCGCTGTAAAAACGTGCCAGCGCCAGAGCCTCGGCTGTGAAGATTATAACTGCGTAGGGGTGGTTCCAGTGTACGTAGGTTCCCGCTGCGGCTATTGCGGCGGAAATGACTCCGAATAAACCGTATCTCTTTATTGCAATGACGGAAAATACTCCGCCGAAAAGAAAGTCGACATTGAAGAAAAGCTCAAATTTATCGAGGTTTGCAAAATAGCCCAAAAGGCCGAGCAGAACCGTTCCAGTAAATGTTCCGGCATATTTCCGTATAGTTTCTGACAAACCGAGCTCCCGCTTGTGAATTAAATAAACTTTTATATTCTATACCAGAAAGCCGATGACATATCAAATATCAATGGTGTTTCAGGCATGGGCTATCGTCTGATCGGACGGCAGATATATTGTGAATCTTGCTCCTTTGTCCGTGTTCTCAGCCGTTATTTTTCCGCCCATATGGTTCTCTATGATGGACCTGCATATGTACAGGCCTATTCCTGTTCCGCTTTCGCCTTTGGATGTCTGATACATCTCAAACAGTCTGTCCGGCAGAAGTTCTTCCGATATCCCTCCGCCGTTGTCCTCAAAGGTCATTATCCGGTAGTTATCATCCTGACTGAATGCAACCTCAATCCGCTTATCTTCCTTTTTTGAGCCAGCCAGAGCATCTTTGGCGTTCACCAGAAGGTTCAGACAGACCTGTTTGAACTCGTTCTTAAACCCGTAAACGCTGAAATGTGCATGCTCTCTGGTTATAAACTCAATGCCGTATCTGCGGAACTGGGAGTCAATTATTCCGTATATCTCAGTTATGGTGTCGCAGGGGCGGAACATCTGCTTCTTCTTTTCAGTCTTGAAGAAATGGGTGAAATCGTCCGCAGTCTGGCTCATGAAATCAGTGTTCTTAAGCATCAGCCCTGTGTATGTCAGAAGGGATTCGTTCGTGAGGTTTCCGTCGGAAATTTCGGACTCAATCATCTGAGTCAGAATCGAAACAGTGCTCAGAGGCTGTTTCCACTGGTGGGCAATGGCGGCTGTCATGGCTCCCATCTCTGCCATTTTCGACTGCTGATAAAGCGTTTCCAGTGTCCTCTGCTTCTCTTCCTGAGCTTTCAGCTCGTCCGTTATATCCCTTGAGATTACCAGAATTGAGGTCACCTGCCCCTTTTCGTTTAAGACGGGTATCTTGTCGGTCTTAACGGTCAGGCTGTTATATTTCTGGATTATACCCAGCAAAGGTGATCTGGAGGTTATGACCTTTATGTCGTCGTGATAAACCCTGTCTGCGAAAGAGGGGAAATGTTTGTAGACGTTGAGCCTTGCAGTGCCTGAGGCGCTTAGCCCCATGCTTTCTGCGGCGGTTCTGTTTACACTGATTATGTTGTTTTCAGTGTCTTTCATAAAGATTATCAGTGGTATGGAGTCCATTATCAGGGAAAGTTCGCCCTTTTGGCGGCTTATCTCACCGAATTTTTCGGAAAGCAGTCTGGACATTGCCGAAAAATGATCCGAAAGGTCGGTTATTTCAGCAAAAACAGACTGAACAGATGGAATTTTCTCCCCTTTGCGTATCTTTTCCGGCATAAGCCCTGTGTTTGTCTGAAGATTCTCCAGATGGAGGGATATCTGTCTGCTGATTATCATTGCTGCGGCAATGCAGAGTATTATGACCAGATATATTATTTTAAGCGCCCTGTAGCCGATATCGTTTATTCTGCCCATGTGTAAGGCAAGGGGCATCTGTGCGGTGAGTTTGAGTCCCGAAGGCGCAAGCTCTCCGGATTTGACATAGAATGAACTGCTCCAGCGGATCATAACCGAGTGGTTATTCTGAGGGATGGGTGCACTCATAAATATCCCTCTGCTGTCGTGGTCAAAGGCCGCATAGCCTTCGGGATAGCTGAATTTATTGCCGCCTTTGAATCTGCCGGAAGTGTTTATTATCACGGTGCTGTTTTTGTCGGAAAGGGTGAGGTCTATGCCCGAATCCTTGCTGACGGATCTCATAAGCCCCTGTATTTTGTCAAAATTCATACTGGCCTGCATGAACCCCAGCAGATATCCCGATTCGTCCTTAACAGGTTTAATGATCACGATAACGTGGGTTCCCTCCGGCCTGAAAGAGCTTTTTGTAGCTTCGGAAACGTAGGTTGCATCGGTTTTGCCTATGGCTTCGTAATAGCCTGAACCGCTGAAATCAACATTGCTGAACCGTTTCACTTTTTCATCCGTTTTTATGTAAACATGCTCCGCTTTGGCGTCGGGGCTTAGAAAAGCCATTCCGATGAAGATTTCAGACGAATTGAGCACAGTCTCAATGTGTTCGTCAAGGGTGGTGGCGGAATCCGTCATGGCTTCGGAGGCGGCCTTATCCGCCAGTCCGTTTATCTTGCCGTAGGCCTCGTCCAGAAGGGATTCTATGGAGATGGAGGTCATGTTGTACATGGTGTTCAGTTCGTCTTTCAGCTCCCCAGTGATCTCATTTGTCTGGGTTTTAACTCCGAACACCACATATGCGATCGCCGGAAAAGCGGCTATCATCAGTATGAGTATGAAAAAGGTCTGCCGGAACGATATCCGCCTGAAACCGGAACCCGTTATCTTGCCGTAGTAGTTTACACCGTAAAAAAGAATGGTTGCGCAGACGGTGTTGACGATTCCGTTTATGCTCTGCTTCAATATCACAAGCTTGACTGTTGAAACCGGAACACCCATTATGAAATGGTACGATATGAATATCAGGAGCAGTCCTGCGGTCAGCCAGTATATGAGGTCGTGGACTATCACCCCTGCGGCCTTTCTGCGCAGAAACGCAACAAACAGTGCTTCGGATGTGAAGATTATTATTGCATATGGGTGATTCCAGAGGGTATAGGTGTATAAAGATGCTATGAATGCCGGAATAACGCCGATCATTCCGTATCTTTTGACGGCATACATTGTGAAGATGCTTCCGAAAAGGAAGTCTACATTAAAGAAAATCCCGATTTTGAAGTAGTTTCCGGCAAATCCGAGAGCGGATAAAAGAATAAGGCTTACAATATCAGTCAATGACAGGTCGGCTGTCAGCCTGCGCCTTAAGAATGACATATATATCACCAAATAAATGTGAAACTATATAGTAACACAAGAGTTGTATATCAAGTAATCATAGATTATACATAATGGAATTTCAACTGTAAGTTTTTTTTACTGATAATGACTTTAAACAACGGAAGGGATAATGACGGGTTCATACATCGCTATTGCCGGATTTCTGGTCTTCACCCTGATCGCATCGGAAAAGCTGGGGCTGAACATGCACAAAAGCATCAGCACGGCGGCTGTGCGCTCTGTGGTGCAGATGTTCCTTATGGGGCTTGTGCTGGAATATATCTTCAGGCTCAATAATGTATGGCATGTGACCTATTTTGCCGCTTTTATGTCGGTTTTTGCCGCATACACGGCAAAGGGCAGGTCGAAGACCGGAGAGGGACACATCATCAGGGGTTTTCTTTCCATTTATATCCCGTCAATGCTGGGACTGATGCCTGTTATCCTGAGCGGTGCCGTGCCTGTTCAGATGAACGCAATTCTGCCTGTGGCGGGGATGGTTGTGGGCAACTGCATGAATGCCCACAGCATCAGCGTCGACAGGCTGAGAGCCGAATGCAAAGCGAACATAGCGGCCATTCAGGGCATGCTTGCGCTGGGGCTGACAATGGAAATCGCCGCAAAAGATTCGGTGGTGGCGGCTGTTCGGGCGGGTATAATGCCCGTGCTTAACAACATAGCTTCTCTGGGTGTCGTGCTTCTGCCGGGGCTTGCCGCGGGACTTCTCATGGCGGGTGTTTCTCCGCTGAAAGCCATTGTGTATCAGCTCGTGGTGATGTATATGATCTTTGCTGTTAATATTCTAACATCATATCTGGCCTGCCGCATGTTCCGGAACGACATGGTCATGGCGGCGGCAACAGGGGAGCAGGGATGACGATTTTATATGCCCTTGATCTTTTGGGTACTTTCGCATTCGCTGTCAGCGGTGCGCTGGCGGGAGTGCGTAAAAAACTCGACCTTTACGGGGTGACCTTTCTGGCCATTGTTACGGCAGTGGGCGGCGGAACCCTTCGTGACACAATGCTGGGTCGTGTGCCTCCGTTCGTTTTCAAGGACTCCAATTATCTGTTTCTGTCCATCGGGGCGGCCATGCTGGTCATACTTTTCCACAGCCATGTGAAAAGAAGCTATAACCTTCTGGTGGTGATGGATGCGCTGGGGCTTGGTCTTTTTAACGTGATGGGTATAAACATCGCCCTCAGCTCCGGCGTGGGCTATGTCGGTTCGATGATATTCGGGGTTATGACGGGTACTGTCGGCGGTATGATCCGTGATGTGCTCATAAATGCCACGCCGCTGGTGCTCACCCGTGAGGTGTATGCCTCGGCATGCATAATAGGCGGTGCGCTCTACTGCACACTGCACCATTTCGGTGTGGATCAGTCGCTTAATGCGGCTGTCAGTGCGCTGCTGGTTTTCGCAGTGCGGATGATAACCCTTAAGCTGGAATTTCACCTGCCCAGAGCAGGGGAGAGATAGGTGCATTTTTGTCACTCTGAACGGAGTGAAGAGTCTCATGTAAGACAGAGACTCTTCGGTATAAGCCTCAGAGTGACGGTATAGCTTTCGGCTTTATTGTTTCATCTGTTGTCGATGACCCGAATTGCTTTGCCCTGAGAGCGTTCCAGTGTTCCCGGTTTCAGGTACTGAACGTCAACACGGAAGCCGAGGAAATCATACAGAGTAGTGTCCAGACGGTCTCTGGTGTCGTCGCTTATGCCGTTTGTTTCAACGGCAAGGGTAACATCCCCTTTGCCCTTTTTCTTGTCGAGGATGATTCTGTATTCCTCGCCAAGTTCGGTGAACTCCATCAGGATAGATTCTATCTGTGCGGGGTAGAAGTTGACCCCTTTCACTTTCAGCATATCGTCCGTGCGGCCTTTCAGTCTGGCTATCTTAACCGTGTTCAGTCCGCATTTGCAGAGACCTCTGCTGACTATTTTTGTTATGTCACGGGTGCGGTAGCGTATCATTGGCAGACCTTCACGGGTCAGCGTTGTTACAACCATCTCACCCTCAACGCCGTCGGGCAGAGGTTCACCCGTTTCAGGATCCACTATCTCCACTATGTAGTGATCGTCCCAGACGTGGATTCCGCTGTGGTCTTTGCAGTCGATGCCCAGACCGACTCCGCCTGTTTCCGTCATGCCGATGATATCGAAAGTTTCGATGTTCATCTCTTTTTCTATTCTGCGGCGTATGCCGTCCGTCCATGTTTCCGCACCGAAGATGCCCACACGGAGTTTTGTCTCTTTAAAGTTGAAGCCCTCCTGCTTAGCAACCTCCATCAGCCTGAGGGGATAGGATGCGATTGCGCAGAGGCAGGTCGTTTCAAGGTCTTTGATGAACTGGAGCTGAAGCATGGAGCGGCCTGCACCCATGGGTATTATGAAGCTTTTCAGCCTTTCAGCCCCGTAGTGGAAACCGAAACCGCCGTTGAAAAGTCCGAAAGACGGGGTTATCTGTACCACGTCTTCGCTTGTCACCCCTGCGGTGGTGTAGCAGCGTGCCATGATCTCGCCCCACTGGTTCACGTCCCCTTCGGTCATGGGGTTTATGATGGGCTTGCCTGTGGTGCCGCTTGACATATGCATGCGCACGCAGTTTTTTATGTCTGCACAGGCATATGCAAAGGGGTAGCCCTGACGCAGGACATCCTTTGTGATAAAGGGAAGTTTCGTCAGATCCTCATAGCTTGTCACCCTGTCTGTCTCATATCTGGAAAAATAGTAAGGGTTCGACTTCTTTATGTGATGAAGCGTTGTTCCCAGTTTCAGAAGCTGAATATCAGTCAGCTTGTGCATGTTTCACCCCGTATTCTATGGCTTCGATACTGATTTTAGGTGCGTTTCTGAGGATTTCCAGAGCTTTTGCGGTGTCAATTGCTCCGAAACAGCCCAGAAAGATGCCCAACAGCACCTGACCGCCGTATATCCACCCGCCGAATTTTTCTTCGGCAATGTCGGATGCTGGCAGTGCGATAACTCTTATCCCTTTTATGTCCAGCGGTTTCTCGCTGTCCACAATGAGTATTCCGTCCTTTTTGATGAAGTTCAGGTTTCTGAGCGCCTCATCCTTTGTCAGACTGATTATGAAATCCGCCGAATGCTCCGCAACGGATGCGCTCAGCCCCTGACCTATCTTTATGTACGTTGCCACAGAACCGCCACGCATGGCCATTCCGTGGGTCTCCGCAGATACTGCGGGAATATTCATGTTTGCCGCCAGAGTGCCTATCATGGCGTTAAGGGTTATGACACCCTGTCCGCCCTTGCCGCAGATAATTCCCTGAATCATTTCTTCACCCCTATGGCCTTTATCGGGCAGACCTGAATGCAGACCATGCAGCCCACGCAGGCGTTCTGGTCTATCTCTGCCATCCTTTTAACCCTGTTGCGGGAGATGGCGGGACATTCAAATTTTTCATAGCAGATGGTGCAGTCGGTGCAGGCATCGGAGATCTCCGCCGTCTTTTTGTTCTTATATCTCGTTTTGGTAACGCACTCTTTGTTGAAGATTACCACTGCCGGAGCGTTGTCCGTGTGGGCGTATGCGATAGCCTGTTTCAGCGCCTCCGTCCCCTTTTTCAGATTATAGGGATCAACGGTGACGATATGGTTAACTCCTGCGCCTCTGCATGCCTGCTCAATGGTGAGCTTGCCCGACAGATGGGGCACGGGCTGAAAACCTGTCATTGCAGTGGTTTCGTTGTCCAGAATGGCAACCACTATGGGTGCGTTGTTCACAACTGCGTTGGTGAGTCCGGTCACTCCAGTGTGGAAGAAAGTGGAATCGCCTATGGTGCATATTACGGGTTTTTCGGGATTGGATCGTTTAAGAGCCTCTGCAAATGTGATGGATGCTCCCATGCATATGCAGGTGTCAACTGCGTTCAGATTTATGCCCAGAGTATAACAGCCGATATCGCCGGGGAAAATACCGTCCGGAGCCGCCAGCTTCATGGCATAGAAAGCCGGTCTGTGTCCGCATCCTGCGCAGAGTCGGGGTTTCAGGTTAACGGGAGTTTCGGCGGTTTCCGCCTCCGCCTTTTCACGTTCGTGCTGTATGCCCGCCGTGGTGAGCAGTATGTCGGCGATGATGTCGGGCGTCAGCTCCCCTTCGGAGGGGATAAGTCCGTTCAGCCTGCCGACGGTCTTTATTGTAAAGTTATGTTCGATAACGGGAAAGGTCTCTTCCAGAACCACTATCCTGTCGTAGACCAGCTCGGTTTCGATTACGAACTGCCTGTCCAGAGGATAGGGCATATCGACCTTTATGATGTCGAAGGGCAGATTCAGTTCGTCTATTATGTCTTTCGCCATGGCATAGGCATAGCCGGAGGCAACCACTGCCATGTCGTATTTCTTTTCGGGTATTTTCGGTGCCATCTCGGCAGCGAGTAGGTCGAGGCTTCTGTTCAGTTTTTCATGGAGAATACGGCGGAACTTAGGAGTTGCCGCCCAGCGTGGCATGTCCTTTTGGAATTGCCCATGAAGGGGCTGTGCCGCAGCCTCGCCAGTCTCAAAATTCTGGCGGGAGTGACAGACACGCATAACCGGTCGCACCATTACCGGAAGCTTGTATTTAGTAGATATATCATATGCCAGCATGGTCAGCCTGTAGGCATCCTGCGGGTTGCATGGATCCAGAACGGGCATCTTTGCGCTCACCGCATACATACGGCTGTCCTGCTCGGTCTGGCTGCTGTAGGGGCCGGGATCGTCGGCGGAAACAAGCACCATTGCGCCCGCAACGCCTGTGTAGGCCACGCTGAAAAGCGGATCGGCGGCTACGTTCAGTCCCACCATTTTCATACAGCAGAGAGTTGAAGAACCGGATATGGCCTCGCCTGCGGCCAGTTCCAGAGCTATCTTTTCGTTCAGCGACCATTGAGCGTAACGCTCTGGTGCGAACTTCTGAAACGCAGAGAGGATTTCACTGGAGGGAGTGCCGGGATAGGCATATGCGCTTTTAACGCCGGAATTTACAGCGGCGAGAGCTATCAGCTCGTTGCCCAGAAAGAAACCGTTGACCATCTGAATCACCGTTAATTTTATGACAGAATTCTGAAATACTACACCAATGAAACAATAATTTAAAGAAAAAAGGCTTCTGGTTATGCCTGTAAATGTGTTGCCGTGTGTCAGTCAGGCATGTTCAAAAAGAGTCATTCTGAGTGTAACGAAGAATCTCAGCTGATGCCGAGTGGATAATAAAAAAAATCCCCCTCAGCCGAGGGGGATTTTTGTATTACATATCTTCCAGTACAAACTGACCGTTCTTGATCTTCACCATGACCAGCGAAGAAGCATCCAGACCGCAGTGGTCTGTTTTTGAAAGGTTATAGACTCCTGTGACGCCTGTGAAATTCTTTGTGGTCTCAAGAGCCTGAATTACAGTTATCTTCTCATTTTTTGAGCGTTTCAGTGCGTTCAGCATCAGGTTCAGCCCGTCATATGCATAGATGGCGTGAACCGATGTCTCGTCGATGAGCTTTCCGTAGCGTTTGTTGAAAAGCTCGATTGCTTTTTTCTGGGGGTCGTTTGCGGGGAGCTGATTTGCAACGACTATTTTGAGAGCGGGCATAATGGAGCCTTCGGCCGCATCACCCGCCAGCTTGGTATAGGCGAAATCCGCTATGCCGTGGGACTGGATGAGGGGGATGTTCTTGTCAAGGGCACGGAGACTCTTGGCGGCTACTGCACCCGCCTTGCCCACCGTCCACACCACTATGGCCTGAGGCTTTGTGTCCAGAATCTTTTTCATCTGGGTTGTCATATCCGTGTCGGTCATGTTGAATTTTTCAACGCCTGTGATGGTCATTCCTGCGGCGTATTTGTTTATCTGATCAAGCCCGTCCTGACCGAAGCCGGTAGCGTCAACGACAACGCCGATCTTTGTCAGGCCTTTCTTTTTCAGATAGCCGAAGGTTTTTTCAACAGCTGTTGATGTTTTCTGGGGCGACTTGAACATGTACTGACGGACGGGTTCAACAGGGGGAGTTCCGCCCACAAATCCCATTGTGGGTATCTGGGCTTCCATAATGGAGCCGAGGATAGACATCGCCTCGCCTGTTGATGTGGGGCCGACTATGACATTGACCTCATCCTTGTTGATGAGTCTTTTTGCGAAGAGCATCGTTTTGTCGGGCATCCCCTGAGTGTCATAGGTGATAAGGGTTATGGGCTCGCCCATGAACTTTGCCTTGTTTGCATCGGCTATGACCCCTTCCAGAATCTCCTGCGAGGGCTTGCCGATATTCGAGATAGGCCCTGTGAGAGCCAGAAGCGCACCTATCTTCACCTCTGCATATGCAGATATGCTGAGAAGGAGTACAGATGCGGCTATGAGAATCTTTTTCATATATCCTCCAGAAAAAAAGGTTACGGCGGATACCGTAACCTTTATAAACTTATAATTACATTTCTTCCAGAACAAACTGGCCGTTCTTCACCCGAACCATGACCATTGAAGAGAGGTCGAGGCCGCAGTGGTCGTTTTTGCTCATGTTATAAACTCCGGTGACACCCACAAACTTAGTGGTCTTCTCCAGAGCCTGCTGAAGTGTTATCTTTTCGGCCTTTGCCTTTTTCAGTGCGGACAGAACAAGGTTTATGCCGTCATATGCATAGCTTGCGTGAACGGATGTCTCATCGATGAGCTTGCCGTATTTGGCTACGAAAGCATCGATAACCTTTTTCTGGGGATCGTTTGCGGGGAGGCTTGATGCCACTGTCAGCTTAACCGAGGGCATGACCGTGTTTTCGGCGGCATCGCCCGCAAGTTTAAGGTATGAGTTGTCGGCTATGCCGTGTGACTGAACCATAAGAATGTTCTTGTCAAGCGCACGAAGGTTTTTAGCTGCAATTGCGCCCGCTCTGCCCACTGTCCAGATAACGACTGCCTGAGGCTTTGTTGACAGCAGTTTCGACATCTGTGTGCTCATGTCGTTGTCGGTTGCGTTGAACTTTTCAATGGCGGTAATGGTGAGTCCTGAGGAATATTTGTTTATCTGGTCCAGACCGTCCTGGCCGAATCCCGTTGCGTCAGCGGCAACTGCAATTCTTGTGAGGCCTTTCTTTTTCAGATAATTGAATGCTTTTTCGATTGCTGTTGATGTTTTCTGGGGTGATTTGAATATGTAGGGTTTAAGGGGTTCGACAACTGAGGTTCCGCCTGCGAATGCCATTATCGGTGTTTTTGAGGACATAGCCTCTCCGATGACCGACAGTGCCTCGCCCGTGCCGTTGGGACCGACTATCACGTCAACCTTGTCCTTGGCTATGAGCTTTTTGGCGTAGGTTTGCGCTCTGTCCGGCAGTGACTGGGTGTCGTATGATATCACTCTTATCTTGTCGCCGAGCAGGTTTTTTTTGTTGGCCTCTTCGACAACACCGTCAATAATTTCCTGACCGGGTTTGCCGAGGTTTGATATGGGGCCTGAGAGTGCGAGTAGTGCGCCAATCCTTATTTCTGCGTAGGCGCAGACAGAAACGAGAAGCAGAAGTGCCGTAAGAACCGATTTTTTCATCCTGATACCTCCGATATATAAAACATGTTATTTGAAGGCTGAAACAAAAAAAGGGCTGTGAGTTCGTTCCTCACAGCCCTTTGTCAGCTTGTTAAGCAGAACTCCACGGTTTACTCAGGGCTTGAGCACCAAAAGAAACCAAAAAAGAAAAATGAAGCTGCTGCAAAAAATCTGTTCATATTCATGGATAGATTATTTAGCAAATTATTTCCTGTGTCAATAAAAATATTGTTTCGGTCGCAAACTATAGTTTGTTTAATTCAGAAAATAGTTGGCAACATAGGATAAATTGGCAGAAAAAATATAACCAGAATATAAAATACCGTGTGATGTATGCATAATATATTGATGATATGCTGATTTTAATTCGGGGTAAATTCAGTTGCGCAAAGGTTAAATCGTTCATTAACAGAAAAAGAGGTTATACAAGCCTCCGCTCACATAAGGGGTGGTAATAACTGGTTAACAAAATCCTGATGAAGTGTCGTGCGTATGCCATGCCAGATGCTCTTTGAAATGCTTTGTGCAGGTTTTGCAGTAACATGTTATAAAACCGAAGTTATTCAATCAGTGCTTTAAAAATGGTATTTATGATGAATTTACTGGTTGGAATTTCAGTCAAATATTAATCATAAAGAAACAAAGTTTTGTATTCTTGTATAAAAAGTAAGCCTGTCTGACAACGCTGGCCGAAAATGTGTATTTTTGATGAAAGAAACAGATATGGGAGATATGCTTTTGGTAAATATTAACCAGAAGTGTTTACAGGTTAAGCAATGGCGTAAAAATCCTTTTATAAGGGGGCTGAGGTGGTAAATGATGTCCTGTATAGGCTAAAATTTTTCAGCTTGTATGAAAAAAATAAAATAGAACATAATGTAATTTTAATTGGATATTTTTGGTTTTACTTAAAATGAATCTATTATTAATATATCAGCAAATGTTCTGATTAATAGGCTTTTTAGCATATGCTAAAAAGTTAAAACTACGTTTTTAAATCATGAAGCATTAATTAACCTTGTTTACGCATGATAAATTCTTATTGAATGTCAAAAAATCGTGATGTATACCTTATTCAGCAAAAGTTGATAACTTGAAGATAACCAAGGTTATTGATTATTTTCTATTATATTTTGGAGGTATAGCATGAGCAACAAAGTTGAAGCTGTGAATACTGAAGCAGCTATCGGACAGATTGCGGAAACAGTAATCGCAGACTCCACCGCAAATCCTGCTCCTCTCGGACTTATGGGATTCGGTCTTACTACAATTCTTCTTAACCTGCATAACATCGGTCTTTTCCCTCTGGACAGCGGAATACTCGCAATGGGTATTTTCTATGGCGGTCTGGGACAGATCATCGTTGGTATGATGGAATGGAAAAAGAAAAATACTTTCGGCACAGTGGCCTTTACTTCATATGGTCTGTTCTGGCTCACACTGGTGGGTATAATCGTTCTGCCCAAGATGGGATTTGAAAAACCCGATACGGTTGCAATGTCTGCATACCTTTTCCTGTGGGGCTTCTTCTCCCTTATCCTTTTCATAGGCACATTCAAGCTGAACAAAGGCCTTCAGGTTGTTTTCTTCCTACTGGTTATCCTGTTCATGCTTCTTGCTATCGGCGATATGTTCGAGAGCGCATCGCTCAAGAAATTTGCCGGATTTGAAGGCGTTCTCTGCGGTCTGTCTGCAATGTATGTAGGCGCGGCGCAGGTTCTCAACGAAGTTTATAAAAGAACAGTTCTGCCCCTCGGGTAAGAATCTGTAAAGGTGTTAAGTTAAGCGATTATGGCGGTCAGATGGGCCGCCGTTTTCGTTTTTTGGAGAGATTTATGGATTTTTTAGGGCTGGATACGGGCGATATCGAGTTTGCAGGCTGGAGAGTTCGCATTTCGGGCGGCAAGGGAGACGTCAGAGATTCTGAAGGTTTCGTTGTTGCCGAGTTCAGCGTTAACAGCATGGAGCAGATAACCCTGCTCAGCGGCGACGGTAAGTTTGCCGATCTGGCTCTCATTGCTCTAAGAAGCTATGTGCGATACGGAGTCACCTGTCAGTCTTAGTCTTTTACAGTTCTCTGACACTTTAGCCCCTCCCTTTCCTTGTCTTATATTTTCCCCTCTGTTATCCTTTAATATATAATTATTACCGCCGTACGGGGGCACATATGATAGTGTATCTGATACGTCACGCCCATGCAGAGGACAGAGAGGTTTTTAAAGGCCGGGATCTGGACAGGCCGCTTACCGACAGGGGAAAGGTTCGTGCAAAGAGGGCGTTCGCCCGATTTTTCAATATTTACGACAAGCCGGCCGCAGTGCTGACATCCGCAGCGGTGCGCTCTGTGGAGACCGCCTCGATAATATCGGAACTTTGCGGTGTCAAATACGACATCAGGGAGAGGCTTAATCCTGGTGCGAAGATAAAGGACTATCTGGAGACCGTTTCCGACTGGAGGCATGCTTCGCCTCTGGCAGTTGTGGGGCACGAGCCTGATCTGTCGGAGGTGATATCGTTCATCACCGGCGGCAAAGCACTGAGGCTTCAGCTCAAGAAGGGCTCCATTGCCCACATTGAGGACAGTGTTCTCGTCAACCTTATCCAGCAGAAGGCTCTGCTCTGATATGCCGTACTATATTTCCGACATCAAACCTGCATCGGACAGAAAGTTCCGTCTGCGCTACAGAAAGCTCAGGGATTATGAGATAACGGTATTTGATACCTTCGAATGGCAGCTGGTACGAACCGGAAGGGTTGTCTGGTCAGACGGAAAGGACAGATTCCTTTTCAATCAGGAAGCGGACACAAAAGCCGGATACTCAGGAAGATATCTGTTTGAAAAGCTGAAATTGCCCGTGACTGAACACTCTTTTGATGCAGGCGGCATAAAGGGGCGTCTTTATGCCATGGGTTCATCATATATTATATACACTGAGGAGCCGCAGGAAGATTTCGCATTCCATTACTGCGCTGAGGAGCTGAAAGGCTTCGGGCAGGCGGTTGCGTGTGCGGCGGCCAGGTGCGGTGACCCGATGCTGGACTACACCACAAGGGTGCAGTGCCCCGCCGACAGCGATGCCGTTCTCTGGGAATCCATGCAGAGGGTTCACTCAGACCTCATAAATATAATGCGCCTGAACACCGACGGGATACTGAAAGGGTATGATGCTGAGTTTCTCCACGATTTCCGTGTCTCCGTGCGCAGAACCCGTTCGGCAATGTCAATGCTAAAGGGTGTCTATTCCGAAGACAGAGAGATGCGTTTCAGACAGTTCTTTAAATCCCTCGGTGAATACACCGGAAGGGCAAGGGACATGGATGTGTATCTTGAAGAGCTTGAGGGCTATGAAGATATCCTGCCCGATGATATGAAGCAGTCCTTTGAGCCGCTTAAATCACATTTCAGGGCGGAGCGGGATAAAAGTTATGAATTGCTTCAGAATTTTCTGACATCAGAGGAGTATAATAACAGCCTTGCCGAATGGGAACGGCTGATAAACTCCCGTGCGGAGATAGGCCGCAGAGGCTTTGTGAACACCTCGAAGGCCGCCGCAAAAGCTCTGGCGAAGATATTCGGCAGGGTGGAGCTTATGACCGGAGGGGTGGACGGCGAGTCGGAGGATGCGCAGATACACAGTGTCCGTATAGCCTTCAAAAAGCTGAGATACTGCATAGAATTTTTCGGGCTGTTCATTAAAGAGCAGAACACTGCGGACGTTCTGACCCGTCTGCGTTCGCTTCAGGACAGTCTGGGCAGATACAACGACCTGTCCGTTCAGTGCGGACACATGCAGGAGAGGCTGAACTCAGAGACCGACCCGAAACTGCTGGCGGCCTGCGGATATATCATGGCAGTTCTGGCAATGAAAAAGGCTCAGGAGCGGGAGCAGGCGGTGGAGCTTATCCGAATTTTCCGTAAAGGAAAGAAACGGGTTAAAAAGTCGCTGGGAATTTGATATACTTCATCAATAAGGCTTTTCTGCGGGAGTAAATATGCGATCAAGCGATAACGTCAAAGTGGCTGTTGCCGATATAGGCAGCAACTCCTTACGTCTTCAGATTTCCGAGGTGAAGGACAAAAGCTACCGTGTCCTTGAAGACTATAAGGAGATGATACGCCTCGGCGATGCGATATACACTCAGGGGTACTTCTCCAAAGATACCATCGAAACAATAGTTTCCACGCTCAAAAATGTTAAGCGGCTTGCAGAGAGCAGGGGATGCAAAACCATAAGAGCTATTGCCACTGCGGCCTTCAGAGAGGCGGACAACCTCGGGGAGACGCTTAACATTGTTGAGCAGGAATGCGGGATAAAGATTGAGGTCATAAGCGGACAGGAGGAGGCGAGGCTCACCTATCTGGCCGCCAGCGCAAATTTTGAACTTAAAGGGCGCAACGCTCTCATAACCGATATAGGCGGCGGAAGTGCGGAATATACCATAGTCCGTGACGGCGAGGTGGACAAGGCGAAAAGCCTGCCTCTGGGCTGCAACAGGCTCACCCGTGAGTTTCTGGAAGGCGACCCGCCCACGTCGGCGCAGATAATTGCCATGAAGGCTCACATTAAGGACTATATTGATAAACTGAAGCCGGGCAAAGGGCTTGAGATGCTCATCTGCACAGGCGGTTCCATGAACAACGCCGGAGTGATCTGTCACTACAGGGATAAGAACCTGCGTGACAGTCAGGTGAAATACGTTGAGCGGAAATTCCTGAAAAAATTCATCAGCGACATCAGAGGAAAAACCACTGCGGAGCGGGTGAAGATAGAGGGGATGGAGGAGAAACGGGCGGACATAATCCTTGCGGCGGCCATCCAGACCGACATGGTTCTGGAAGAGACGGGAATAGACGGTTTCTACACTCTGACAGGTGGACTTCGGGCGGGAATCACCATCGACACCATAAACAGGATGGGTATAGAGCTTCCTTTTCAGCAGAACAGCATGGACAACGTGCGCTATGCGAGGCTGATTGAGGTGGGCAACAAATTCGACTTTGACGAGAGGGACGCCGTTCAGGTGGCGAAACTGGCCAGAATGCTCTTTGACGGGCTTAAAGACCGCATGGGGCTTATTGAGAAGGACTGGTATCTTCTTGAGGCGGCGGCGATGCTGAGGGATATCGGCAAACACATTGCTTATTCCAAACATCATAAGCACTCTTATTATATGATAAAGCATTCGGAGCTGGTGGGCTATACACACGACGAGGTGGAGGCCATTGCCAGCATAGCCAGATATCACAGAAAGAGCATGCCCAAAGCGGCGCACGGCGATTTCAACGATCTTTGCCTTTCGCTTCAGCTGAGGGTTGAGAAACTGACGGCTCTGCTCAGGCTTGCGATAGCTCTGGACAGAACCCACAAAGGGCTTATAGACAGGCTTGACGTTAACGTCACCCCAGTTGCCATAGATATCAGACCAGTGTCCGACAAGGACATTACGTTTGAAATAAAAGATTTTGAGAGAAACAGGGATATGCTGGCTAAGCTTTTGAAACTCCCTGTAAGGCTGGTATGAAGAACGGTATTTTTGCGGCGATAAACATCGGGGCGAGCGCATTCCGCATGCACATCAGCGAGTATGTGAACGGAGAGGAGCGCACTCTGGAATATCTCATAAAACCATTCAGGCTGGGCAGAGACACCTTCACCAAAGGATACATCTCCCTTGAGAGTGTTTATGCGGCCACTGATATCCTGAAAAAATTCCGCATCAAAATGGATGAATACGGCATAAAGAAGAACTACGTTGCCGTGTGCACCAGCGGCGTGCGTGAGGCGGGCAACCGAGCCTTTTTCATTAACCATGTGAAGCAGGAGACGGGCATTGAGCTTGAGGTTATTCAGCCGGCAGATGAGATATATATTAAATTTGTAAGTGTTAAGAATGATATAGAGGATTTTGACGACTATGAGAAGGCGGGCGTTCTGCTGGCAAACATCTCCAGCGGAAACATCGCAATGGCTATTCTGAAAGACGAGCAGAACATGTATTCCGGCGCACTGCCCTACGGTGCGCTTAGGCTTCGCCGAATCTTCGGCGACATCCCTGCCCGAATAAGATACAAGGCTTATGAGCAGTACGTCGAGAAGATGTGTTACTCCATGAAGAGCGGACTGCCCGCCGGATGCAAGCTGAAATATTTTGTCAGTGCCGGCTCATCGCTGAACGTTCTTCTGAACATTTTCAAACCCAAAAAGAACATGCTCACCAGAAAACAGCTGGAAGAGCTTTACGACAGGGTTAAACAGCTGCCCAGAGACACGATTCAGTCGGTGATGAAGATACGAAAGGATGAGGCAGGGCTTCTGGTTCCCACACTGGTGACCTATCTCAAGCTTATGGACTTTGTCGGAACGGACTATGTGCGGTTTTCAGGGATGACTTTCCCGCACATGCTGAGCCTTTATCATACCAATACCGTTCGAGACAGAGGTTTTTTCAACCGTGTCCGGAACACGATATATGCTCTGGGCGAAAGGTTCAACATGGATCAGCGGCATGCGGAGACCACAACCCGCTTTGCAATGAAGCTGTTTGATGAGCTTAAGCCTCTGCACTCGCTGGGCAGACAGGAGAAGTTTCTCCTTGAGGCGGCGGCGATGCTGTCGGATATCGGTTATTATATCGATGCGGTGAAGCATAATAAGCACTCTTACTATCTGGTGCAGTCTCTGGAGATCCCCGGGCTTCCCAGGGAGCGTGTGAAACTGGTTTCATATCTGGTTCTGATGCACAACGGCGATGTTGAGAAGTGGTTCGAGCAGAAATATCACTATTTTTCCATAGAGAAGCAGCTTCTGATAAAGAAACTGGTAAGCATGCTGAGGATTGCCGATTCTCTGGATGCTTCC
Source organism: Seleniivibrio woodruffii (assembly GCF_004339245.1). Lineage (NCBI taxonomy): Bacteria > Pseudomonadati > Deferribacterota > Deferribacteres > Deferribacterales > Geovibrionaceae > Seleniivibrio > Seleniivibrio woodruffii. Next base: position 122,039 of record NZ_SMGG01000003.1, on the reverse strand, counting down.
CACATGAACCTGATTCAGGATTTCGATGTGGACATCCAGACGGGAAAGGTTGTCATCAAAGCCAAATGCAAGAGTCTGGCATTCCTTGAGAAGCATGCATTCGGCGAAAAGAGCAGAATTTTCACGGATACTTTCGGTATTCCCATAGAACTTGAGACAAGGATACTCTACGAATAATATTCTGCGTCACTCTGAGCGGAGCGAAGAGTCCGGGTTGATCAGTGATTCTTTACCCTTCGGGTTCAGAATGACTAAGAGATCCCAATAGAAACAGCAGGGGGGCTAGTTTAACATGGCTGTCAGTCCGTATATTAACAGGGAACTCAGCTGGCTGGAGTTTAACAGAAGGGTTATGATGGAGGCGATGGACGAATCCGTTCCGCTTCTGGAGCGCCTTAAATTCCTTGCCATCTTCTCATCCAATCTGGACGAGTTTTTCATGATCCGTGTGGGCGGTCTGCGTGACCAGATAGAGGCGGGCTACGACAAGCTGGATGTCTCCGGAAAAACTCCCGTTGAACAGCTGGAGCTGATAAGCAGAAAGGCTCATGAGCTGACCAGTCTTCGTCAGCAGATTTTCGCCGGGCTGAAAAAGGAACTGGAAAGCGAGGGGATAGTCATTGCTCCCAATCTGACGAACAATCTGGATGATATAACCGAAGCTATCTTCAACGAGGAGATATATCCGGTGATATCACCCGTTACCCTTTCGGCAAACAACCCTATGCCGTTCATCCACAACCTGCGCCTGTGTCTTTATGTTCTCATAAAAAAAGACGGCGAGATTCATCATTCCACGATAATTCTGCCGGAGAGTCTGCGCAGAATGTTCAGGGTTAAGCTGGACAAGACCTATTTCCTGTTCACCGAAGACATCCTTGCGAAATATCTGCATATAGTCTATCCGGACTACGAGGTTCTGGACAGCTATCTTCTGCGGGTGACACGCAATGCCGACCTTACCCTCGACGAAGAGGAGTCGGTGGATCTTCTTCTTTCAATCCAGAACTATCTGAAATCCCGCAAAAAGGGGTGGATATGCCGTGTGGAGACCGACAGCAGGCTCCCGCAGGAGATTCTGGGCGAAGTGGCGGAACATCTCCAGTTTTCAAAAGACGTCGTATATGTAATTGACGATATAATAGACATGACCTCACTGTTCTCCATCGTAGGGGAGCGTCCCGACCTCTGTTATCCGCCTTTCAAACCGGTTTTGCCGGAGGATGTTGACAGCACGACGGATATATTTGAGCAGATAAAAAAACGGGACATTATAATGTACCGTCCGTTCCATGATTTCGGCATAGTGTCCAGAATGGTTGCGGCGGCGGCGGATGATCCGGATGTCATGGCCATAAAAATGACCCTCTACAGGGCTAACAAAAACTCGACAATTCTCGAAAGCCTTATGAATGCCGCACGAAACGGCAAGCACGTCAGCGTTGTGGTGGAGCTTAAGGCACGTTTTGACGAGGCACGCAACGTCGACTGGGCGTATATGCTTGAAGAGGCGGGATGCATCGTCACCTACGGCATAGCGGGGCTTAAGATACATGCTAAGAACCTTATGATAGTGCGCAGGGAAAAGGGCAGAGTGGTTCGCTATTCCCATATGTCCACAGGCAACTTTAACGAGTTCACCGCCGGAATCTACACCGACGTGGACTATATCACTGCTGATGAGGACGTCGGCAAGGACAGTGCCGCAATGTTTAACCTCCTGATGGGCTATACTGATATCGGCAACTGGAACAGATTTTATCTTGCGCCGAAATACATCAAGCCTAAGGTTCTGGAACTGATAGACGAGGAGATAGCCTTTGCCAAAGCGGGCAAAGAGGCTAAGATGATAGTTAAGGTAAATGCGGTGATAGACCGCAAGATAATAGACAAACTGATAGAGGCCTCCTGTGCGGGAGTTAAGATTGAGCTTATCGTACGGGGCATCTGTGGCATCCGTGCCGGAATAAAGGGCGTTACTGAAAACATCCGTGTGCGCAGTATCGTGGGCAGGTTCCTTGAGCATCCCAGAATAATCTATTTCCATGCGGGGGGCAAAAAACGTGTGTTTTTCAGCACCGCCGACTGGATGGAGCGCAACATGGACAGGCGTGTTGAGATGTTCTTCGAGGTGACAAAGAAGGAGGGACGGAATTTCCTTCTGAACATACTCGACCTCAACCTGAGCGACAATCAGAAGACGTGGTTCCAGAAAGGAACAGAATACGTCAAAACAAAAGCGGCCAAAGACAGGCTGAACTATCAGGATTTTATGATAGACAACTGCCAGAAGCTGTACACCCGAAAGGCGAAGCTATGAGCAAAAAGTGCGGTGAGAAACCGAAAAAGGACAAAGAGAAGGATTTCGAATGTTCCAAATGCGGTGCGCAGTCGAATAAGAAAGAAAAACTCTGCAAACCCAAGAAGACGGATAAATAAGACTTAAAAGAGACTTTTCGGCTGGAGCCTCAGAGTGACGGAATAAAAAACCGCCGACAGCGAAACCATCGGCGGCTGGGTGTTTTACTTAGGTGCCGACAGGTTCAGAAAGGGCATCGCTCCGCCTGTGTAGGTGGGCAGCTGTCCGTTCCATTTTTCAATGGCCTTGGTCTGCATCTCTATCTCTCTCAGCTTGATAAGCTCAGGGGTAACGTTGGTCTTCTGAAGTCTCAGCGACTCGGCCTCGGCCTGTGCCTGAGTTATCTTCTGCTCCGCCTCTATCTTGATACGCTCAAGGTCTCTCTGAGCCTTTATAGCAAGCTGTTCAGCGGTCTGCTTGGCTTCGATGGCATCTGTGAATCCCTTCGAAAAGCTGAAATTGACTATTGAGAAATCATCAAGGATAACATTGAATGTTACCATGCGTGCCTGCAGCTGAGTTTTGATGTTGTTTTTAACATCCTCACGCTGGGTGATAAGCTCCCCTGCGGTGTAGCGTGCGATGACAGCTTTCATAACCTCCCGAACGGAAGGGTCTATAACCCTTGAGGCATAGTCAAGTCCGATGGTTTTGTAAAGGATATTGACCCGCTCGGGATCCGGATGGAAGTTCACCGCTACGGTGGCCGTTACATCCTGAAGATCTTTTGAGGCTGCTCCGGTGTCTATTTCACCTTTTTTTATCTTGGTGTCGATCTTTACGATGGACTGCACAAGCGGTATCTTGAAGTGGATACCTTCGCCGAGAACCCTGTCAGAGGGTTTGCCGAAGGTGAGAAGAACACCTCTTGAGCCTGCGGTGATCGTCGTGAAAGCCGTGAAAGCGAGGAAGCCTATTGCGACCACGGCAACAGCGGCAACACCGCCCAGCGCTCCCGAATTGATCTTTTTCTGGAAATCTGCCATTCATGTACTCCTTGAAATATAATAATGATGCAACTATAGCATAGAACGGTATGCCCCTGCACGGTGATTCTCGTTAAATGAAAATTTATTGCATGCAGTATGAAGAAAAACTAAACCCCTTGACCGTTCACTTTTATTAGTCCATTATTTTTCAATCTACTAACTTTTAAGGGTATACCATGCTCGCAAAACGCATTATCCCCTGTCTGGACGTTAAGGACGGCAGGGTTGTTAAGGGTACTAACTTTGTAAATTTAAGGGACGCAGGCGATCCGGTCGAGGTTGCGGAGATCTACGACGCACAGGGGGCTGACGAACTTACGTTTCTGGATATAACAGCCAGCTCGGACAACAGAGGGATAATTCTTGACGTTGTGGCCAGAACAGCCGAAAGGGTGTTCATGCCTGTGACCGTGGGCGGCGGCGTTCGTGAGATAAAGGACATCAGAAACCTTCTGAACTCAGGTGCGGACAAGGTGTCCATCAACACGGCGGCTGTGCACAGACCTGAGTTTGTAAAGGAAGCGGCTCTGCGTTTCGGCTCTCAGTGCATCGTGGTTGCCATTGATGCCAAGAGAAGGGTCGGCGGCACTGGCTGGGAGGTCTATACACACGGCGGACGCAACGCAACGGGGATAGATGTTCTGGAGTGGGCGGCTAAGATGCAGGAGTTCGGAGCGGGAGAGATACTTCTCACCAGCATGGACTGCGACGGCACAAAGGACGGCTACGACAACGGGCTTAACCGTGCGGTTTCTGAAACTGTAGGGATACCTGTGATAGCCAGCGGCGGAGTGGGCAACCCTCAGCACATATACGATGGACTGACAGAGGGCAAAGCGGATGCGGCTCTTGCGGCCAGCATCTTTCACTTCAGGGAATATACCGTTGGCGAGGTAAAAAGATTCCTTGCCGAGCGAAACGTCCCTGTGAGGATAACGGAATAAGTTAAGAATGAGATTGCCGCGTTGCGCTCGCAATGACGGTTAGTCGTCTCTGCGAGGAGCTTTGCGACGAAGCAGTCTCACCCGAGGTTATATGGACACATCTATAATAGGAAAAGTGGTTGATGTCGTAAGGGAGCGCAAGGCGAACCCTTCGGACAGCTCTTATACGTGCAAGCTCCTTGAGGGCGGCGCAAACAAGATAATAAAGAAACTGGGCGAAGAGAATGCCGAACTTATCAAGGCTATCCTTGTTGAAAGCGACAAGGACGTTGCGGGCGAGGCGGCGGACTATATATATCATATGATAGTGGCTCTGGAGATGCGGGGCGTACCCTTCGAAGAGGTCACAGCGGTGCTTACGGAGCGTTTCGGACATTCGGGGATAAGGAAGTAAGACAAAAGAATCCCTTCAAGCCTCCATTAAAGGAGGGTCGGAGTGGATTTTGATGAAAATAGACTTGACTTTCATAAATTGAGTGACTAGTATTGTTGCTCTTTGACCTTTAAACTGGAGTTGATATCGTGAAGCTGTCTTTTGAAGAACTTCTGGAAGAAGGCGGTCATTTCGAAGGAGACTTCGCCTTCACCGAAGATGACATGAAGGTTACCGTTGAGAGCTTCTCTGCGGATTTCATCCCCACGGACTCAGGTCTGTTTCTGGACATTTCGTTCAGCTACAGCTACGAGACACCGTGTGCCAGATGCCTTGAGCTTACAAAGGGCTTCGGCAGACAGACAGCGGGCATCCAGCTGATGCAGCAGTCTCTGGAGGATGTTAAAGAGGAAGCGGAGCTTACCGACGACGATATGGGTGTCTGCTGGATAGAAGAGGACGAGATAGACCTGCACGAGATAGTTCGTCAGGAGGTCGCCTTTCATCTGCCCCTCAGACTGGTATGCGGCGATGACTGCAAAGGACTTTGCCCCAAGTGCGGCGAAAATCTGAACACCGGAAGCTGCAAATGTAAAGAAGAAACCGATCCCAGATGGTCGGGCTTGGATAAATTAAAAAACAACTGAGGCCGTGCGAAAAGCTGCGGCTGCTCTCATAGGAGTATAAAATGGGTGTACCTAAGGGTAAAACATCGAGAATGAAAAAGGGCAACAGAAGAAGCCACCACCATGCGGTTACTATGGCTTACAGCAAATGCTCCAACTGCGGTGAGCTGAAGCTCAACCACAGAGTATGCCCTTCTTGCGGGTATTACAATAAGAAACAGGTAGTGGCGAAAGAAGAGATATAACATGAAAGTCGTCGTTGATGCCATGGGGGGGGACTACGCTCCCCATGAGATTGTCAAGGGTGCTGTTATAGCTGTTCAGGAGTTCGGTACAGAACTCATTCTCGTAGGGAATGAGAATATGATTAAAACGGAGCTTGATGCTCTGGGGCCGAAATCTTCAAAAAACATCGAGATCTTTCACACAGAGCAGGTTGTCACTATGGACGACCTCCCCTCACAGATCATTCGTGCAAAGAGGAACTCCTCTATCCATGAAGGTCTGCGCCTTGTTAAGGACGGCAGCGGATCTGCTTTTTACAGTGCGGGAAACACCGGCGCTGTTATGGCCGTTGCAAAGATGATCCTTAAGACACTGCCCGGGATAGACCGTCCCGCCATTGCTGCTGTCATGCCTACTGTTAAGGGGCACACGGTCATGTGCGATGTCGGTGCGAATGTGGACTGCAAGGTGGAGAACTATATCCAGTTCGCCATCATGGCCAGCGCATACGCATCTATCGTAATGGGCAAAGAGAGACCCACAGTGGGGCTTATGTCTGTGGGCGAAGAGGATGTGAAAGGGAACGAGACCACAAAAACCGTTTTCAAACAGCTCTCCGAGCTTGGTCAGCGGGGCATCATCAACTTCTACGGAAACGTGGAGGGCAAAGATGTTTTCAGGGGCACATCCGACGTTATCGTTGTTGACGGTTTCGCCGGAAACGTTGCGCTGAAGGTCTCAGAATCAGCAGGCTGGTTCATCTCGAAGATGCTCAAAGACGAGCTCAAATCATCCACACTTTCAAAAATCGGCGCACTGTTCATGATACCTGCGCTCAAAAGGATCAAGAAGAAGGCAGACCATTCGTCATACGGCGGAGCACCTCTTCTGGGCGTTAACGGCGTATGCATCATTGGACACGGAAGTTCAAATTCCACCGCTGTGAAATACAGTATCAAAATGGCTCATGAACTGGCCAAGCAAAAGCTCAATGACCAGATAGAGAAAGCCGTGACAGTCACCGATTCGGGTATTACGAGTTGACAAAAGGATGTGTTTCTGGAACAATGTTCCCGAAAAGTTCAACCGAGAAACTAATTAATATTTGATGAACTCAGGTGACGCATGAGTATATACACAAGATTCGCGGGGACAGGTTCCTACTTTCCCCCCAAAGTTATGACCAATAACGACATCGCACAATTCCTCGATACATCCGACGAATGGATAGTAACAAGAACTGGCATCAGCCAGAGACACATAGCGGAAAACGAAACATGCAGCGATATGGCCACGGAAGCGGCTAAGAACGCTCTGGATATGGCGGGAATGAAGCCCGACCAGCTGGACGCCATAATCGTGGGCACGCTCTCACCCGACACAATAATGCCTTCAACAGCCTGTCGTGTCCAATATAAGCTGGGAGTTAAAAACAACTGCATGGCGTTCGACCTTGCGGCGGCGTGTTCCGGATTTCTTTACGGAGTGCGTGTTGCAGACGGAATGATCCGTTCAGGAAGCGCAAAGAACATACTTGTCATAGGTGCCGAGCATCTGACGGCATGTGTTGACTGGCGTGACAGAGGAACCTGCATCCTCTTCGGCGATGGAGCAGGTGCGGCAGTTCTCACCGGCGACTCAACCCCGGGAATCCGCTCCATATTCAACTATGCAGACGGCGAATACGGCGATCTGCTCAAACAGGACAACCTCGGTTCCCAGTACCTTAAAAAGATGATGAACGAACCCGCCATCGATCATATGATAAAGATGAAGGGCAACGACGTCTTCAAAATAGCAGTTCGTGCGATGGCGGATGCCGCTCAGGAAGCGGCTGATGCGGCAGGTTTCAAGTCGGAGGATATCGACTGGATGATCCCCCATCAGGCCAACCTGCGCATCATTGATGCCGCTGCAAAGCGACTGGGACTTGACAAAGACAAGGTAATTATTAACCTTACGAACTATGGCAACACGTCTGCGGCCACAATTCCCACAGCTCTTGATCAGGCTGTCAGGGACGGACGCATCAAACGTGGGGACAACATTGTCTCTGCGGCATTCGGCGGCGGACTGACATGGGGAAGTATGGCGTTTACGTTCTGATTTATCTAATGTAAATCCCCCTTTAGCCCTTTCGGAAAACGGAAGGGAAACTAATATTGGAGACATATACTATGGGCAAAACAGCCGTTGTTTTCCCCGGACAGGGGTCACAGTTTGTCGGAATGGGCAAGGATTTTTACGATGCCTGCCCCGAAGTTAAAGCGATATTTGACAAGGCGGATGCCGCTCTCGGCTACAGCCTTACTAAGATAATGTTCGAAGGCTCCGAAGACGAGCTTAAGACAACATACAACACCCAGCCCGCACTGCTCACAATGAGCATCGGTATATGGGAGGTGCTCAGAAACAGAGTTAAGGCGGATTACTTTGCCGGACACTCTCTGGGCGAATATTCCGCAGTTGTTGCCGCAGGCGGCTTCACGTTTGAAGAGGGTGTTCTGGCGGTTCACAACAGAGGAAAGTTCATGCAGGACGCAGTTCCTGTAGGCGTCGGCGCAATGGCCGCCGTCATGGGTATCGATGATGAGATAGTGGTTGAGACCTGCAAAGAGGTTTCGGGCGCAAAGGTCGTCGAACCTGCAAACTTCAACTGCCCCGGTCAGATAGTTGTTGCCGGACACAAGGAAGCGGTTGAGGAGTTCTCCGAAAAAATAAAGGCCAAAGGTGCAAAGCGTGCGCTTCTGCTTCCCGTTTCCGCACCCTTCCACTGCTCTCTGATGAAACCCGCCAGAGACAGAATGGCTGAATACCTCAAAAATAACATAGTTATTAAAGACCTGAATGTTCCGGTTTTCAATAACGTTGATGCAAAAGAGGAAACCTCCGCCGCAGACGTTTATGACGCACTCTGCAGGCAGGTTGACGGTGCAGTTTTGTGGACATCTCTGATAAAAAATATGGTAGACTCAGGGGTGGACAGATTCATAGAGGTGGGCGCAGGTCAGGTTCTGGCCGGACTCATCAAAAAAATAGACAAAAACGTGACTGTGGAGAACATCTCTAAATTCACGGATTTACCGGAGTAGGAAAAAATGACACTGGAAGGAAAAGTTGCCCTCGTAACGGGCGCTTCAAGCGGCATAGGCCGCATCATCGCACTTAAAATGGCCGAAGCAGGCGCAAAAGTGGCGGTGAACTATATCGACATAGCAAGCATCAAAGCCGATGCTGAAGCTGTTGTTAAAGAGATAACAGACAAAGGGGGCGTTGCGGCGGCTGTTGCGGCGGACGTTTCCAAAGAGGAGAGCGTTGAAGCGATGATCAAGGAGATCGAGGAGAAACTCGGCACTGTTGACATCCTTGTAAACAACGCAGGCATAACACAGGACGGCCTTATCATGCGTATGAAGGTCGAGCAGTGGGAAAAGGTTCTTGACGTAAACCTGAAAGGAGCCTTCATCTGCACAAAAGCTGCCCTTAAAGGCATGATGAAAAAGAGATACGGCAAGATCGTGAACATTGCTTCAGTTGTTGGCTTCTCCGGTAACGCCGGACAGGCAAACTACTCCGCAAGCAAGGCGGGTCTGGTTGGTCTCACAAAAACATCCGCACAGGAACTTGCCAGCAGAGGCATCAGGGTCAACGCAGTTGCACCCGGATTCATCCGCACAGCAATGACCGACGTTCTTCCCAAAGAGGTTGTTGACGCAATGCTCGCCAAGATATCGCTGAACGCACTGGGCGAGGCAGACGACGTTGCAAACGCAGTAATGTTCCTCGCATCAGCAGAATCCGACTACATCACAGGACAGACCATCCACGTTAACGGCGGTATGTATATGTGATAAAGTCTCGTAAGAGGCTGATATATCGGGCAGAAATTAAAATGTGTGGATTTCTGCCGTAATTTTTAGTAAAAAACACATGCAATGTGATAATTCGAAGAAAATTCTTTAAAAGAGAAAATCAGGAGGACAGAAAATGTCAGATATCGCAAAAAAAGTGAAAGAGATCATTGTTGAGCAGCTTAACGTTGATGCAGACGCAGTTACTGAAGACGCATCCTTCATAGACGACCTTGACGCAGACTCTCTTGACACAGTTGAGCTTATCATGGCTTTCGAAGAAGAGTTCGATCTTGAGATTCCGGACGAGGAAGCTGAGAAGATCAAAACTGTAGGCGATGCCATTTCTCACATCGAAAAAGCAAAAGCTTAATTTTTTTGACCATAATTTCATGTGAGGGGGGAATACCTGTAAGGAATTCCCCCCGACCTTTTCTAAATGGAGGATTTTGTGAAGAGAAGAGTAGTTGTGACGGGCTACGGCCTTGTAACACCCATCGGCAGCGGAAACGAGAAAAACTGGGAAAACCTTATGAACGGCAAAAGCGGGATCAAATATATCCCCGCTGAAAGGCTGAACACAGAAGAGCTTCCCGTTAAGTTCGCAGGTGTTGTAGACGACTTCGACCCTGCTCTCTATGTTAAAGACCCCAAAGCGGTCAAAAGACATGAGCAGTTCGTGATTTTCGCAATTGCCGCTTCCGCCATCGCAGTCAAGATGGCAAACTTCGATTTGGAAAAGGCCGACCTCAACAGATGCGGAACACATATCGGCTCCGGCATCGGCGGTTTCGAAGCTATTGAGCATACAACAAGGGATTTTGATGCGAAGGGCGTTAAAAAGATATCTCCCTTCTTCATCCCCACTTCAATCATAAACATGGCAAGCGGTGCGGTTTCCATCGAGTTCGGGTTCAAAGGCCCCAACTTCAGCATCGTTACAGCCTGCACAACCGGAACCCACTCTGTGGGTGAGGCCGCAAGGCTCATTCAGCACGGCTACGCAGACGTTATGCTTGCCGGCGGAACCGAAAGTGCTATCACGTCACTTTCAATAGGCGGTTTCGCCAACATGAAAGCTCTTTCCCGCCGCAACGACGACCCCGAAAAGGCATCCAGACCCTTCGATACAGACCGTGACGGTTTCGTTATGGGTGAAGGCTGCGGAATCATGCTTCTGGAATCCTATGAGCATGCCGTTGCCAGAGGTGCAAAAATATACGCAGAATACGCAGGCTACGGAGCATCCGCAGACGCATATCACATGACCGCACCGGACGAGACGGGTGACGGAGCAATGAGATGCATGCAGGCTGCCCTTGAAGATGCGGGCATCAAGCCCGAAGACATCGGATACATAAATGCGCACGGAACCTCCACACCTTTTAACGACAAGATAGAGACTCTTGCCATTAAAAAGGTTTTCGGAGACTACGCAAAACAGCTTAAGATCAGCTCAACAAAATCCATGACGGGTCACCTTCTGGGAGCCGCAGGTTCCGTTGAAGCTATCTACTGCTGCATGGCACTGGAAAAGGGAATTTTGCCCCCCACAATCAACTACACAACTCCCGATCCCGATTGCGACCTTTACTATGTGCCCAACAAGCCCGAAAAACTTGACTTCAAATACGCTCTCAGTAACTCGTTCGGATTTGGCGGCACCAACGGTACTCTGATATTTAAGAAATATGAATAAAAAGCAGAGTTCGGATATCGAAACTCTCGAAGCTAAACTAGGTTACAGCTTTGGCGACAGGTCTGTGGTGTTGGAGGCTCTGACCCACAGATCTTACGCCCATGAGAAGAAGAACAACAAAAATTATGAACGTCTCGAATTTTTGGGCGATGCGGTGCTTCAGCTCATAGTGACGGAGTATCTTCTGGAAAGATACAAAGACTATGACGAGGGGCTTCTCTCAAAACTTCGTGGATTTTTTGTCAGCGAATGTTTCCTCAGCAAAATTGCGACGGAGATGGAGCTGGGCGAGCATATACTTCTGGGCAAAGGAGAAAAGGCCTCAGGCGGGAAGTATAAGGAGTCTCTGCTCTGCGATATCTTCGAATCGGTCGTGGCGGCGATATATCTGGACGGCGGCTATGATGCGGCACGAAAGATCATCATTGCCCATTTCGGTTCAAAGATAGATGAGGACATTTCAAACAGCACCTTCATCGATTCCAAAAGCGAACTTCAGAAGATAACCCAGCGTCAGTTCGGCTCACTGCCGGAATACATAGTGCTTGACGAATCCGGCCCCGAACACGACAAGATTTTCCTTGTCCGTGTGCATGTTGAGGGTCTGGTTACGGAAGAGGGCACGGGCAAAACAAAAAAGAGCGCAGAGAAGGCGGCCGCCGCAAAAGCTCTTAAGAAACTGGGTAATGAAAAATAGAATACTTCCCGTATTCATCCCCTTTGCAGGATGCAGACAAAGGTGCGTCTACTGCAGTCAAAGCTCCATAACTGGGCACACATCAACGGAAATTCTCACCTCGGCAGAAAGGCAGATCAGCGAATATCTGGGCATATCCGGCAAATGGGACGAACTTGCCTATTACGGCGGAAGCTTCACCTGTCTGAGCGGCGAGCTTCAGCAAAGGCTCTACGGTCTCGCCCATGAGCATGGATTCACAAAACTGCGGTTCTCCACCAGCCCGGACTGTGTCACCGATGAGAACATGGCAATGGCGAAGGCGAACGGAGTGGAGACTGTTGAGATAGGCGTTCAGAGTCTTGACGACGAGGTTCTGCGGCTGAACAGAAGGCCTTGCGGAGCGGCTGAGACCCTTGATGCTCTCAGAACTGCCAGAAAACATATCACAAAAATATCGGCACAGATAATGACCGGAATGTACGGCGAAAATTTTTATAGCTTTGACGGCACGGTGAATGAGTTGGTCGCAGTAAGGCCAGACTATGTACGTATCTATCCCTGCGTGGTATTGAAAGATACCGAGCTATACGGTCTCTGGCGGTCAGGCGACCATGTGCCTCTGCCTCTGGCGGAAACACTGGCAAGGTGTGCCTACGGGCTTATATTGTTCGAGGCGGCGGGGATAGAGGTGATCAGAATAGGCCTTCAGGATTCGGAGAGCATGAAGGAGCAGATAGCCGCAGGTGAATATCATCCTGCCATAGGCGACATGGCGAAAACAATAGCCGTTGCCATCTGGCTCGGCTTAGGTCATAATCTGGTACTGGATAAAAAATACATAAACACTGCATACGGTTATAACGGATACAACAGAGAGGCCTGCGAAAACAGGCTTACTATAAAGGAGGGCTCACAGCCCGACATACGGCGGATTTGCCGGGGGATAACGGAAATTGAGGATCATAAGCGGTACATTCAAAGGCAGGCAGCTTTTCACGCCCAAAGACTTGTCTGTTCGACCCACAACGGATAAGGTGCGCAACGCAGTATTCTCCGTCCTTTTCGACAGGGTGGATGAGGCGAATGTTTTAGACCTTTTCTGCGGAACAGGCTCATATGGAATAGAGGCATTAAGTCGCGGAGCTGAGAGAGCGGTTTTCATAGATACCGACGTGACGTATGTCAAAAAGAACCTGAAAGACCTTGAGGAATGCACTGAGGTCATAAAGGGCGATGTCATGAAGATACTGCCCACCGTCACCAGAAAATTTGACATAATTTTCATTGACCCTCCCTATGGCGAGTATCCTCCAAAAGCTCTTCTGAGCATAATTTCAGATAATGAACTGTTGGCCGAAGGCGGTGTGATCGTGTTCGAAGAGAGCTTCCGTTCACCATTTGATATTGCAAATACAGGCTTTTTTATAGAGAATGAGAAAAAATACGGCGACACTAAGATTTACTATCTTGTGCCGGACGGCGGTGACATATGATTGCAGTCTATCCCGGAACCTTCGACCCTATGACCTTCGGGCATATGGACATTGTTGAGCGGGCGGTGAAACTGTTCGGCAGTGTTATTGTGGCGGTGTCGGAGAGCAAGCGGAAAACCACTGCATTCACCCTTGAAGAGCGTGTGGAGATGGCGGCCGAGGCCACAGCCCACATGCAGAATGTCACAGTTGTTCCCTATACCTGTCTTCTGGTAAATTTCCTTAAAAAACATAAGGCGAACGTTGTTGTAAGAGGTCTGAGAGCGGTGAGCGATTTCGAGTTCGAGTTTCAGCTTGCCCTGATGAACAGAACGATGGATCCCGACTGCGAAAGCGTTTTTCTTATGCCAAATGAAAAGCATATCTTCTTAAGTTCAAGCACCGTAAGGGAAGTTGCGCTCCACTCGGGCGATGTTTCCCTGTTTGTTCCCGCCTGTGTGAACAAGCGGATAGTCGAACGTTTCGGTTTGCCCGTAACCGAGTGCAGATAAGCCTTAATCCGTTGATTAATCAGTATTATAATGCTAATATACGGTGTCAGTTCATTCTGAAGCGGCGCATTGCGAATCAAACTGTCTGAGGTGATGGTATGAAAAAGAAGATAATGCTTATTGACGACAGCGTTACGATACACCGGGTTATAGACCTCTGTATCGACAAAGAGAAATATGATGTCGTCAAGGTTTTCACCAAAGACGAGGCGCTGAACGTGATAGCCGTTGAATCGCCGGATCTTATCCTGCTGGATAACAAACTGGGGGATACGGCCACCAAGGATGTGATAACCTCCATCCGTGCCGTGGCAGACAGGGTTTTCATAATCCTGCTCACAGGCGCATTTGACCAGTTCGACAGCAATCTCTGCTTCCTTGTGGGTGCAGACGACTTTATCTACAAACCTTTCGATGCAAAAACCCTTGATGCAAAAATAGAAAGCGGACTGAGCGGCGTGTCTCAGTTTCAGAGCATAGACGAATCCGAGCTTCCCACCGAAGAGGAGCTGTTGGCGGCTATGTCCGCTGAGGTTCCTGCGGAGGATGACAGCATTTTCGAAGCGGCCGTGACTGAACCCGCTCCAATGCAAGAGGCGGAGACGGGCGAAATTCCCGCTGTTGACGAGGACGATGTCGTTGAAACTGTGGTCTTTGAAGCGCCCGCAGAGGATGATATAGACAATCTGCTGGCCGAGGTCAGCAGTGAGGTGGATATTGAGCCTGAGGTTCTGCTTGCGGCCGAGCCTGAACTTATTGATGAACCTGAAATATCCACGGCAGTCCACGAGATTGAACTGCCCTACGTTGCCGACGGATTTGAGGATATGATCGTCAAAAAACCTGCGGCTCCGTCCGGAGGCGTTTTTGACGGACTGATAGAGGTGGACGAAGATCTTCTGATGGCAGAGGAGGAGCGCAGAAAGGAGGAGGCCAGACTGGCCGCCGAGCTTGCGCTGACAGAGGCTGCCGAACCTGTTGATGAGGACGAGCCTGCGGCTGCTGAAGAGGCGGCTGTTCAGGATATTCCGTTCGGAGAGTTTGAAGGGCTTGTAGAGGTCGACGAGGATCAGCCGGAAGTCAAACCCGAAAATACATCTCCGGAGGAACTGCTTGACGACGCTGTGGCTGTTGACGAGACGGAACTGACTGAATCCGAGCAGGAAGAGATATTTAAAGATATCGAGGAAGACGGCGGCGATGAGCTGGACAACATCCTCGACGGAATAAACGAGGAACAGGAACCCCACGACGAGCAGGTTGACGAAACCCTCAACAGTGCTGAAGAGGCTCTGGATGAAACAGTGGAGACCGTTCTCACGGACATTCAGGCAGAGCTTTCGCTGAAAGATGTTATGGACGAACAGCACGGAGTGGAGGAGGAGGCGGAAATACCCGCAAGACCCTCTGCGGCGCAGAGCTTCACAGCCTCTGCGGTTCAGGATGTTAAAGATATAGATCCCGAACCCCTTGTGCGGATCAGCGAGGAGAAGCTTGTGGAGGCCGTTTATGAGGCCATCGACGAGGATACTCTGAAATTCGCAGTTAAAGAGGTTCTTACTGATAAGATAACCAGAATTCTGGAGGAGGAGCTTCCCGTTCTTGTGGAGCGAGCCATCAGAAAAGAGATAGAAAAACTTGTGAAAGGGAAATAGGGGGAGAAAGTGTCTCTGGATTACAAATCAAGCGGAGTGGATATAGACGAAGGCAACCGCTTCGTATCGGTCATTAAAAAAACGGTCGAATCGACTTACAATAAAAACGTTATGGGCAGCATAGGCGGCTTTGCGGGGTTCTTTGACGTGTCCTCAATGAAGGGCATGGAGCATCCCGTGCTTGTTTCCGGCACAGACGGTGTGGGCACCAAGCTTAAAGTGGCGATAGACACCGATATTCTCGACACAGTGGGCATCGACCTTGTTGCAATGTGCGTCAACGATATCATAGTCACCGGAGCAAAGCCTCTGTTCTTTCTGGACTATATGGCAACGGGAAAACTGTCCGCCGAGAAGATGTCCAGAGTTATTCAGGGCATAGCCGAAGGATGCAGGGTTTCCGACTGCCCCCTTGTGGGCGGCGAGACTGCCGAGATGCCCGGAATGTATTCCGGCGAGGATTTTGACCTCGCAGGTTTCGCAGTGGGTATTCTGGACAAGCCCAAGGCCATCACGGGAGAGCGCATTAAGGCGGGCGACGTTCTGGTGGGTATCTCCTCCAGCGGTCTGCACAGCAACGGATTCTCTCTGGCCAGAAAGCTGTTCTTCGACAAGCTTGGAATGAAGCCCGACGATATAGTGTACGGCGACACTCAGCTTAAATATGCACTCCTGACCCCCACCAAACTTTATGTCCCCCACATAATGAAGCTTCTTGCCGAAGGCATCGACATAAAGGGAATGGTTCATATCACAGGCGGCGGATTCTATGACAACATACCCAGAGTCCTGCCCGAAGGAACAGGCGTCAGAATAGACCCCCAAACCTTCAAACTGCCTGAAATATATAAGTTTATCCTCGATAAATCCGGAATCGAGCCCAAAGAGCTCTACAGAGTTTTCAACATGGGCGTGGGTTTCATAATCGCCGTTGAGCAGGCGGAAGCGGATAAAATTATAAAACTTCTGGACGATGCGGCTGTCATAGGCTGTGTAACCTCCACAGGCGAAGTGGAAATAGAGGGTGTGAATTGAAAAAGATAGCCGTGCTGCTTTCCGGACGGGGCAGCAACTTTGTTTCAATCAAAAAGAAGATAGACGAAGGCGCAATAAAGGGCGAAATAGTCGCAGTTATCAGCAACAAAGCTGACTCCAAAGGCCTTGAATTTGCAAGAGAGCAGGGGCTTGAGGCGATTTTCGTCAACCCGAAGGAGTTTGACGGCAGAGAGGCCTACGACAGGGAACTGGTGCGCATCCTTAAAGAAAAGGGTGTTGAACTGGTTTGTCTGGCAGGTTTCATGCGCATCATCTCCCCTTATTTCGTAAGCGAGTTCCGCAACAGGATACTCAACATACATCCGTCCCTCCTCCCCTCTTTCAAAGGACTGGATGCCCAGAAACAGGCGTTCGAATACGGCGTAAAGTTCGCCGGATGCACAGTCCATTTCGTCGACGAGGAGATGGACCACGGAAACATCATCCTTCAGGCTGTTGTGCCCGTGCTTCAGGATGACGATGACCATACACTTGCCGAGCGCATCCTGAAAGAGGAACACAGAATATACCCCGAAGCCGTCGCTCTCTTCTGCGAGGACAGGCTTAAGGTTGAAGGGCGCAAGGTCTTTGTGATATGAAATTTTTGCTGATCAGTCTGCTGGCGGTGCTGTTTGCGCTGCCCGTTTTTGCCGGAGGAAAGCCTGTTATGGATAACGGTGTGAGGGTGATAGAGATAAAACGTCCCTATACGAACACAATGTCGATCGTGTTCTTTGTTAAGGGCGGAACCATAAGAGAGACGGAGAAGAACAACGGAATAGGCGATCTTTTCACGTCTTCATGGGTCAAAAGCAGTGAGCTTCTGAAACAGGTTGAGTTCTACGGCGGCGGTGTTTCCGCTTCTGTCAGCTCCGACTTCATGGAGGTCTCCTTTGCTATCCCCACTGAAAAATTCGACAAGCTGATAGGCTATTACTCTGCGATGATCAGCAAGCCCGAGATAGACCCCGAAGTGTTCAAGCGTGAGAAAGCGCTCCTTAAAGAATCAATAATCGCTGCGGAGGACAACCCCGACAGCAGAGCATATAAAAACTTCCAGAAGGCGACATACGGAGCACATCCCTACGGACTGCCCGGAGAGGGCACTCTGGAAAGTGTGGAATCCCTCACGGAAAAGGCTCTGAAAGCATACGGAAAAGAGATGCTCACCGGATCGAACATCACCCTTGCGGTGGCGGGCAATTACACCGAAGACCAGATGAACCGCATCCGTGCCATATTCTCCGCTCTGCCCAGAGGAAAAGCGTATAAACCGGACTGCACCGGAAGCGTTATCCTGAAAGATGAGCAGGTTAGGGAGAAGGACAAAAACTCCAAACAGGCGAAACTCTATATCGGCTACACAGCACCCGATGCGGCGGCCAGTGATTATCCTGCGCTTAAGGTGGTCACAGACCTGCTGGGCGGCGGAATGAGCAGCAGATACTTCAACGAACTGCGCAAGGACAAAGGCTATGCCTATTCCGTTTATGCGGCATATGCATCAAGACTCTGTTCCTCCAGATTCATGTCATACATAGGGCTTAACTCCGAGAACGTTCCGGACGCACTTAAGTCGCTGGACAGAATAAACAAAACCTTTTATGAAACCCTGACCGACGAAGAGCTTGAGGCTGCAAAGAACTACATGCTCGGCAGACTGCTCACAGACTCACAGACCAACTCGAAACAGGCGTGGTACGCATGTTTCTTTGAGAACGTGGGGCTGGGCAGTGCGTACTTTGACAACTATGTGGAGACTCTCAGAAAGATAACCAAAGAGGATGTCAGGCGTGCCGCAAAGATTTTTGAAGGCCCCAAGACGGTCTTCATACTGAATTAAACGTCAGTATCTGGTTGGAGTATACAAGCTGGCAGTGTTCTGCTATAATATCCTTTCATTCGTATTTTTCGGGGAAACAAAGACAGTATGGACGAGAGCGGAATCTGGGAAGAGGTGTTGAAATATCTGCGTAAGGAGCTTTCCGAGCAGGAGGTCAAGGTTTGGCTTGAACCCCTGAGCGTGGTGGAGCTTCGCGGGGATATGATCACCCTTGCCGCACCTAACAAATTCTACAAAAAATGGGCCGAAGACAAATATCTGGGGCAGATAAAAAAGGTTTTCAAAGAGAATCTGGCTATCGAGGCCGATGTCTCCGTTATAGTCGGTGCTGAGAAAAAGCAGGCGCAGGCCGAGGTCAGCAGTGTGCCTTCGGGTGCGGTTGTCAGTGTTCCCAAAAACGGCGGAACAAACCTTAACAAAGAATATATTTTCGAGAATTTCGTTGCGGGAAGCTCAAACGAGTTTGCCTACAGCGCATGTCAGGCCGTTTCCGAAGGTCAGTTCATGCAGTATAACCCGCTTTTTATATACGGCGGGGTAGGTCTGGGAAAAACCCACATGATGCAGGCAGTGGGAAACCGTATCCTTGAAAAATTCCCCAAAATGAAGGTGCTCTACTGCACCAGCGAAACCTTTACCAACGAAATGATAAACGCCATCCGCATGAAAAAGATGGACGAGTTTCAGAATAAATACCGCAACATCGACCTTATCCTTTTCGACGACGTTCAGTTCCTTTCGGGCAAACAGCGAAGCACGGAGGAGTTCTTCAACACCTTCAACGCCCTGTATGACAACCAGAAACAGATAATAATAACCAGCGACAAGACCCCCGCAGAGCTTCCGGAGATGGAGGACAGGCTCAAGAGCCGTTTCTCATGGGGACTCATTGCCGATATCCAGCCCCCCAGTGTCGAGGAGAAGACCGCCATCCTCATCAAGCGTGCGGAGTTCATGGGTCTGCCCATGCCCCACGAAGTTGCCTTTTTCATGGCAGAGAACCTTGTAACGGAGAACATCAGAGAGCTTATCGGTTCGCTGGTTCGCCTGAGCGCATTCTCCAGTTTCCACAAGCGCAAGGTTACGATCGACCTTGCCAGACAGGCGCTGGAAAAATTCCTCGTGAAAAAAGACAGGGTTGTCACGTCAGAAAATATCATCGATGCCGTTTCTGCGTATTTTAACGTTAAAATGGCGGATATGAAGTCCAAAAAACGTACCAAAAGCATATCCATGCCCCGTCAGGTGGCTATGTATCTTCTGCGGGAGAAGCTGAATCTCTCACTGCAGGAGGTCGGACAGATGTTCGGCGGAAGAGACCACTCAACTGTTCTCCACGCCGTAAAATCCATTTCCGACAAATACAAGGAGAGCAGAGAGGTACAGCTTATCATCACCACCATAGAGCGTGAGCTTTATTCCTGATGTTCTTTCCGTTCACTGCATAACAGGGTAGGTTGCATAATCGGCTGTAAGCCTGCTATACTGCTTTATGGAGTCTTTATGAAATTATCAACACTTATTAAACTTATATTGGTATCGTTGCTGACAGTTGCCTGCGGCGGAGGAACCACCACCAGCAAGTCGAAAAACTCGGTGGAACTCAGCATGCAGTTTGAAAATTCAACATCCGGCAAGACCGGATTCCATGTGGGCAATTTTTATATAGGAAAAGTGACCATTTCCTATTCGACAGCTGGCGAACAGACCCATGAGGTTGACGCAACAGCCGCAGCAGCAGATAAGGAACCCATCGTTATTGAAGGGCTTTCAGCCGGAAAAACCTACACATTCGCAATATCTGCCGAGGACGAAAACGAGTCCGTTATCTGTGCGGGAACTGCGGATGTCGAGATAATGCCGAACACCACCACGGATGCGGAACTGGTTTGCGGGTTTGCAGACAAGAACTCCATGGAGCTTGCCGCTCTGAACATGCTTAAAACAGCTTTCAGCGGTGATGCGGACTATAACACTCTGAGCAGCTATGTCGCTCAGGATTTCGGCGTTATGGACGGCATGGACAGGGACACATTCATAAACGAACTCATGACGAAGAACTCCGATTTTAAATATGATGAAGGCATCGAAGTGGCCTCAGTCAGCGTCAGCGGGCTTGACGAGCGCATGAAGCGTGACGGAAGCTCCATGGCGGGGATGTACGACATAAGGGTGACCTTTTCCGACGGTTCATATGAAATAGTCACCGCAGGGTTTGTTAAAGAGGAAGGCTCCTGGAAGATAAAGGG
Organism: Seleniivibrio woodruffii; assembly: GCF_004339245.1. NCBI lineage: Bacteria > Pseudomonadati > Deferribacterota > Deferribacteres > Deferribacterales > Geovibrionaceae > Seleniivibrio > Seleniivibrio woodruffii. The sequence continues at coordinate 101,528 of NZ_SMGG01000003.1, read as the reverse complement.
CAACGGTATAGAACATGATCTGGAACTTAGACACAGCTCTGTAAGAGGATACAGATACGTTGACCAGACCGAGCCTTTCGTGATTTCAGGCATAAGCGCCGAATATTATCCCAGCGAGGATCAATACCCTTTAGAAGGCTTTAATCTCTCCGGTACAGGCATAGACACGGCCGTATTTGAGAAAATGAATCCTGATTCGCACTGGTTCGGACTTTCCGAAGAGAACCACAGATATACTTTCGATAACGGCGAGGGACTGGATGTATTAGATTACTACTTCAGCCCGATGGAATATAACATAGTGCCCTACAACGGCACAGATATGGGTGCATACACACCTTTGACAGCCGAGTACAGCGACAGCAGTACGGAAACCTATGCCGTCAGAGGCCCCAAGCCCGCTCTCGAACTTCCTCCGTCCATGTTCCCTCAGCTTCGGATGGAAATGGTCGAGGACGGACAGGAATACAGGTTCGATTTCCATGTTACCCTGCCCGATGACTATACCCCCTCGGGGCTAAGGATATCCATTGATGCAGGAAACGAAGACTTCGGCATCCATGAAGAATCCCGAATTGCGCTGACCAATCTCTCCTTCTCCATAAACGACATATCGGAGCTGATGCAGTTTTACGGCTACTATTTTGTGATTGGAATAACAGCCACCGACAGCTTCATGAGGGACTATACTGTCTATTACTCATTCAACTACCTTATGGCTCAGAAGGAATACGGCCTTTCCAACTCTGCTGCAAAAGAGAGCGTGTTCAAAACCCCCGGCACAGGCGGTTTTTACGGATTTCTGGAGAATGAGACAGGCTACGACACCAACAGATATCATTTATCAGGTCTCATCTGGGGCGGAGCAGCCTATGATGATTCGGTCTATACCTACGGATACCTCAGCCGTGTTGAAAGAGACGGCGGCGGTAACGGCGGCATGGATTTTATCGTTTCAAAACTTACGGGCGGTGAAAATCCGGTCAGCAAAGCCATCAGTTTCGTCAATTATCCGGACATTCAGTCGCAGGCTGTTTACAGTAAACTGACCGACAGCAGCGGCAATTTTTATATAGTGAGCAATCTCCAGACCGAGACCGGAAGCGTATCCGTTATGAAGATAAACAGTGACCTTTCGGATATATCATGGATAAAGGAATACAGATCGCCCTCCGGCTTATGGACAAAAACGGCGGGGGCTGTTGTAGCCTCTGAGGGCGGAACTGAGTATATGTACGTTGCAACGTCGGATTCAGACGGTGTGATCGACCTGATAAAGCTGAATATAGCCACCGGAGCCGCAGAATCGTCACTGCGCTTCAGCTTTAAAGATAACTCCGGAGGTGATGCCGAATTCAGACTTACTGCGGTTCTTCTCATCAAACCCCTTAACAGAATCGGACTAATGGGACGTATTTTTGATGGTCCGTCCAGACGGCTGGGGGTTGTTATCTGTGATACTGCCATGAACTATGACTCATCATATTTTATAGACGGGGTAAACTATGACGAGAGCCCTGTCATTGTGGATGATCCCATCAGCGACAGCAGCGGAAACATATACTACCTGCACCAGTACACAAACTCCGAAACCGGAACGATGATGGTCAGAATAGCTAAACTGCACGGCAGTGTGACCGGAGCCGGTTACGGCATTACCGGATTCACCCATATGGACTATATGGGCTCGTCTGCCTTGGGGCAGTACGGAATCGGAGGATTCAGCAGATTTGCGGAAGGCCCTTACGGAACACTTTTCCTGCTTTTCGGCTACAGCGGTCAGGACTGGGAGGGATCATTCAGCACAAGCAACTCAATGCTTAAGGTTGACATGAGCTCCCTTTATGTTCAGGACTCAATAATTCTTCCCCCTGTGGGAGCAGAAACCGATGTCATTCCTGCGACGAACTATTCCGCACTGGTTCTTGGCTCCGCAATGGTGAACGTCACTTCCGGGCTTAACATAGGCGGTATGACGGCGAAACCTGACAGCAACAGCATTGATGCGCAGAACGGGACTTCCGGAAACGTCATTGAATATGTAAATATCACCGTATCAAAAGATACGGCCATGCCCGTTGTTTCAGATAAAAAATCCTCATCGGGATATTCGCTGAGAAACCTGCCTGTCAGGTTCTTCAATTATATTCTCGACCAGCGCTAAGATAGCGGCTCCGTCAAACGGCGGAGCCTTTTTTTCTTTTCCTCTCATTTTCCCTTTATTTATCGTTCCGTGACCACTAAAATAAAACATATGATTGATAATGTAGTCAGAGGGTATTGATTTGAGCGGATTTCCAAGAGAAGTGTCTTTTGTGCACCAGCCTCATAAACTCGACCCGTCTTCCGGTTCCATAGAGTGGGATTTCTCAGCAAAACTTGTCAGACAGGTTATGAAAAGAGCCGTTAAGCATTATCTGCGTTTTGCGGATGACCACAACATAAGCACACTGCCCCGCCCTGCGGAAAACAGGCAGTATATGCTCTATCTCCATATACCCTTCTGCGTGACCCTCTGCCCCTACTGCTCGTTCCACCGCTTCCGCTTTCATGAGGAGACGGCGGCCAACTATTTCAGACTGCTCAGGCAGGAGATGCGGATGACGGCAGAGCTGGGCTATAAATTCAGCTCGGTATGCTTCGGCGGCGGCACAACGACCATAATACCTGCCGAACTGGCGAAGACTATAGACCTTGCGAAGGAGCTTTTCGGAGTGCGTGAGGTTTCGGTTGAGACCGATCCAAACCATATCGATCCGGAAAATCTGGAGCACACTGTCGGCAGGGTAGACAGGCTTTCGGTGGGCATACAGACCTTTAACGATAAATATCTGGAGCGGATAGGCCGCAGACACAAATTCGGCACAGGCGAGGAGCAGTACGGCAAGGTTGAAGAGATCCTGAAACTGTTCCCTGTGGTTAATGTGGATATGATGTATAACTTCCCCGAACAGACTCCTGAGGAGCTGGGAGAGGATATTTTTACCGTTCTGAAGCTGAATCCCCAGCAGGTGACCTTCTATCCGCTGATGTACGCACCCTTTGCCGGGCACAAATTCGGCAGCAGAATAGGCAAGGCCGGATACGACAGCGAGGCCGGACATTATAAGCTCATAAGCGATATGATGACCGAACCCTATATCCAGAGAACTTCATGGGCTTTTGCGCACAGCAGGGGAACGAACATTGACGAATATGTTGTGGACAATGAGGAGTATGTGGGACTTGGCTCGGGGGCTTTCAGCTTCCTGAACGGGACTCTGTATGCCAACTCATTCTCGCTTAAAGAATATGCTGACAGGATAGCCGCCGGAATGACAGGCGCAACTAAAAGCGTAGCATTCGGCGGATATTCAATAAGCCAGTACAGAATGATGGTGGAGATGTTCGGATTGCAGGGCAATCCCAGTCATAAGCCTTTTCTGGAATACAACGCTCTGCGTCTGCTGGGAGCTGTTGAAGGCTTCGGCAGTGATGCCGTAATAACCCCTAAGGGGCGGTTTTTGCTTTCGGTTATGCTGAAATGCTTTTACAACGGAATGGACTACATCCGTGAGAGCATGCGCAGGGGACTAACTGCCGATGACGAGAGGATAACCGATGTTTCATCTCTGCCCCCTGAAAGCTGATGGGGTGAATCCGAATCTCTGACGGAATCTGGCTGTGAATCGGGAAACGCAGTCATAGCCCGTTTCGGATGCTATTCGGGTGACAGTCATATCCGTTGACTGCAGAAGTGCCAGCGCTCTGGACATTCTCACATCCGTAAGCAGTTCGCCTATATTTATATTCTCTTCAGTCAGTCTTCTGCGCAGCGTGGATTCGCTCATTCCGAACTCACGGGTCATATCAGCGATGCGCCACTTTCTTGACGGTTCCGTGTCCAGCATTTTCCGGAGTTTCCACGAGAGCGGTACATCCCCATCGGGGGAGCAAAAGCAGTTCATGCTGTCCAGCAGAAGCAGAAGCTCCGTCATCCTGTGAGAAGCTATCTCCTGTGGCAGAGTCTCATCTGCGATACCCTCAACGGCACGCCTGAAAGTGTCTTTCAGAACCAAGTCCGCTTTTGGGATATGCACAACATCCCTTTTTGAGTCAGTTTTTCTGGCAGTTCTCCCCAAAGTATATTTTGCCAGCAGCTCTCGGTCCCATGCTATCCATGATGCCTGATAGAACCCTGCGTCAGCCTTTATGTTGGTCACATCGATATACACAGTGTTCCATATGGCCAGAGCCTGAGACGACCTTATCTCATAGCCTGAATCTCCGGAGGTCATCTTTTTAGTGCCAAGCTCCACCATTATAAGGCACGGATCGGCCACCGCCAGATTGTAAAGTGTCTCTTCGCAGGTCTGAACGATTGTTCCGACAGCACCGACACCCTTTCTGAATTTAATCTCTCTTGCCATATTCCACCATAAACGGGGCATTTTCCGCCCCAAAAGTCATCTGCCGTATCTTATTATAGCCGATGCCTTTGCTATTGCATTCATATTTATCATGAAACCTGCCATTGCTCCGCCGGCGAAAGGGCTGAGACCCAGTTTTCCGGTCTTAAGCGCAGTGACGGTCACAATGTATCTGTGGTTTGTGCCTTCGGGAGGGCAGGGGCCGCCGTAGCCGGGTTTGCCGAAGTCAGTGGCAGATTCCAGCGCTCCTTTCGGCACGGAACCCGATTCTATCCTGAGCACGTCTGCGGGAATGTCGGTAATCACCCAGTGCCACCAGCCGGAGCCGGTGGGGGCGTCGGGGTCGTAGATTGTGAGGGCGAAACTTTTTGTGCCTTCGGGGGGATTCTGCCAGATAATTTCCGGTGAGACGTTGCCGCCTGAACATCCGAACCCGTTGAGTACCTGAGCGTTGGTGAACATGCCGCTCTTAGCTGACGGAACGGATACGGTGAAGTCTCCGGCATAAGCCGAAGCTGAGATCAGAAGTGTGAGGAACATAAACAGCTTTTTCATGTCTGCCTCCTTTAGGGGCTATCATAACCTCCAGAGGCTGACAGATAAAGTGCACCTGCAATCAGATTCTGTGCCGAAACCGTCATCGTGCAAATAAAAAAGGCTCCGCTTTAAGCGGAGCCTCATGTTCATAAATCTGTTATTCTGCGGCAGACATCAGAAAATATATTTTTCTGTGCTGAGTCTTTCATCAATGATCTTCGCAATTCTTTCTTCGGCCTCAACAGTGGGGGCATCGAAAGTTACTGAGAAGCGGAGGAAGTTGCCCGCATCATCCCACGGAACAGAGGAGATGAGCTTCTCTCTGATGAGGAAGTCACAGAACTGTTCTGCGTTTTCGAACTTGCGGCCGGAAACTGTGGCCTTGGGGATTCCGAAGTAGAGGTAGAAAGTGCCTTTGGGCTCGTTAACGGTGAAACCGTGAGTGCGGAGCACTTTTGCCAGCATGTTCAGTCTGCGTGCATATTTCGCTTTGGTGTGTTCGATAAGTTTGGGGTTGTCGAGGCAGTAGCAGCCAGCTTTCTGAATCGGGATGAACTGGCCTGAGTCGTTGTTGTCCTTAACTGTTGCGAAGGCTTTTACAAGGTGCTCGTTTCCGCACACAAAGCCCAGGCGCCAGCCTGTCATGTTGTATGACTTGGACAGAGAGTGGATCTCTATGCCCACTTCCATTGCGCCTTCAACGCTGAGGAATGAGAGGGGCTCGTCGCCGTATGAAAGTTCGATGTAGGCCGCATCGGAGATAACGGCTATGTCGTTCTCTTTGGCAAATTTAACTACCTTCTCGTAGAACTCCTTAGTGGCCACTGCGCCTGTGGGGTTGTTGGGGTAGTTGATGTAGAGGAACTTCGCTCTTTTCAGGATGTCAGCGGGTATGCTGTCCAGAACGGGGAGGAAGTTGTTCTCATGAAGCAGGGGAAGGTTATAAACCTCTCCGCCGAGATATTTCGTTGTAGTGCCTGAAACAGGGTAGCCGGGAACTGTCATCAGAGCCACGTCGCCGGGGTTGATGAGAGCTATGGGAAGCAGAGCCAGAGCAGGTTTTGAACCGATGCAGTGGTTGACCTGTGTTGCAGGGTCAAGGGTTACGCCGAAACGTTTCTGCATATAGCTTGCCGCCGACTGCTTGAACTCGTCTATGCCGTTGTCGGAATAGAATCTGTTCTCCTTCTTAGTGGCTTCGAGCTGAAGAACTTTCACAACCTCATCGTGAGCCATAGCATCGGGTTCGCCGACACCCATGTCGATAAGCTCAACGCCGGGGTTTTCCTGAATAGCGGCTCTTTTGGCGCGTTTGATCTTTTCAAACTTGTAGATTGTGGTGTCTTTTCCGAACATCTTTCCGCCGAGTCTGTTCGAAATTAAATTCTCCATGAATAAGCTCATTCTTGTTACTCCCTGAGTTAATAATTTATTTGTTTTTAATATCAGCGTGTTCAGGTTCCGAACCGTCCTGTTCGCCGCAAACACGGCAGGTTTCGCAGTGTTCCGGATCGCACGGTTCAATGTATATATTCACGTCGGCATCTTTGATGCCCGCTTTTATCCTTTTTTCGATATCCTTGCGGATGTCATTTCCGTCCTGAAGGCTCAGGCTGTGGAACAGCACAAGGTGCATGTCTATGAACTTGCGGCTGCCTGCGCTTCTGGTGCGCAGCTTGTGGACATCGACAATTTCGACCTTGTGCCTGTCCAGCACACTGTTGATTATCTGCATGTCCTCTTCCGGAAGTGTCTCATCCAAGAGCTCTCTTGTGACCTGAAAGTTCAGTTTCAGAGCAGAAACGATAATATACACTGCAATTACGGCACTGACAATAGAGTCTATTACGTACAAACCTGTAAATTTTATTATCACCAGAGCCACAAGAATGCCCGCTCCGCTGAGCAGGTCTGTCTTGTAGTGGAGGCTGTCGGCATAAAGCACTGATGATTTAAGTTTTGTTGCTGCATACTTCAGGAAGTACACCAGAGAGGCTGTAATGCAGATACTCACCGCCATGACCGCTATGTTGACCCCCATTGCCTTGATTTCGACATTGGAGTGGAAGTTCATGTATGCCTTATAGAGAATGTAAACCCCTGAGAAAAGTATGATGAATGATTGGATCTGAGCTGCCAGAGGCTCGAACTTGTTATGTCCGTACGGGTGGTTTTCGTCCGGAGGGAGCATTGACAGGCGGATAGCATAGAAGTTGACTGTTGAAGAGATTATGTCCAGCAGAGAATCGAAAGCGGAGGACAGAACAGCCAGCGAACCCGACCATATTCCCACGCCTGCTTTGAAAACCGCCAGAAAAACCGCAGTGCTAATTGATACCTTGGTTGCATTCAGCTTTGTCAGTCTGATGGCGTCTGCTCCTTGTTATTCTCCTGTCTGCCGTAGAGATTGAACCAGACACTGAAAAGCCCAAGCAGGGCTATGAAAATTATAAACGGAGGCTCGGCAAATATAAAGACAAATATGAGAGCTTTGAGGAAGGAGGGGAACTTGAATCTTGTAAACCAGTGGTTCACAACATCAAACCCCTGAAAAGCATAAAGGGTCAGCATCATTATGATAAGGTTCAGCCCGCCGTGCTTTATGTATTTCTGATTAACAAACACAAGGGCAAAACCGAGGATAAGCAGCCACACGAGATTGTCGGGGAGACGGAACTTGGGCAGCTCTATCTTTTTCAGCTTTGAGTAGAGGCTCATGGCTATGTGGGTGCACAGGGCGGCGAACGCATAGTTTATCGCCGGAAACGCCAGCACCATTGACTCGGCGGCCATTCTGCTCTGGTTTGCCACCGCAAGGAAATAGGGATCATCAGCCATGGGGTTCTTGGATTCTTTTACTGCATTTATGAAATTAAGCATGCCTTTTTCGGCAAAGTCGGTAAGTTCTTTTCTGTATTCGGGCAGGCCGTAGATCATTATGGCCATCCCTGTGAAGATGAGAAGCGGAGCCGCCGAGACCGGCAGCCAGATTTCAAGGTGCCCTTTCTTCATGTACATAAAAATGAACAGGGCACAGAAGGCCACCGTGGCTATGTAGATGAGGGGGAGCATATAGCTTATCCCTGCCATCAGCCCCACTGCTGAAACCAGCATCAGGTCGGAGTATTTGCTCCTTTTCTCATGGTTGAGATATAAAAGCAGAAGAAGAGGGCTGAAAACTGCGCCGACAATGCCGAACTGCGGCATGTAGGCCATCAGACCGTAGAGTAAAACTGAAGTGATTGGAAATAGAATAACCTGTGTCATAAAAAATAAGGGGAGGTGTTTGCCTCCCCTTCCTTTAATTATCTATTGAGGCTGAAAGGCAGCAGAGCGATCACTCTGGCAGTCTTAACAGCTATGGAAAGAGCTCTCTGGTGTTTTGCACATGTGCCTGTAAGTCTGCGGGGCATAATTTTGCCGCGCTCAGTTACATACTGGCGGAGCAGCTTTACATCTTTGTAATCGATATCTATAGCTTCTGTGCAGAATTTGCAAACTTTTCTGCGCTGGAACTTGCGTCTAACAACAGCCATTTGTTTTCCTCCTTAAAATGGGATATCATCTTCATCGAGAGAACCTGATACGGGTTCATCGAAAGCGTTTCCTGAGCCGTAATCCGATTTGTCCTTTCTGGATACAAACTGGATGTTTTCGGCGACCACCTCATGCTTGGAACGCTTCTGGCCGTCAGTTTCCCACGTGCTGTACTGAAGCCTGCCCTCGACGAGCAGCGGCATGCCTTTAGTGACATATTCGCCGCACATTTCGGCTGTTTTGCCGAAAACCGTGATGTCGATGAAACAGGTTTCTTCCTTGTCTTTTGTTTTCCTTGTTGTGACTGCCAGGCCGAATTTGGCCACGGGCAGGTCACGTCCCGGGATGAACCGAACTTCGGGGTTGCGTGTAACATTGCCGAGAAGCATGACTTTATTAAGGAAACCCATAGTGTATCTCCTGCGAAATTATTCCGCTGAGTCTTCGGTTGTTTCTTCGCCTGCTGCGAACTCTTCGCCGGCTTCGGGAGCGAACTCTTCGCCCTCTTCACCCTCACGGGGCTTTCTTGCGCCGGGTTTCTTGACGTAGCGTTTTGCGCCTGTGTCTTTTCTGGGGTTCAGTTTGAATTTCTTGTCGTCGATGGCAACAACAACGAATCTGAGCACGTTTTCGTTGTAACGGAAACGCTTGGTAAGCTCTTCGGGATATTCGAAAGATGCCTCGAACTGGATAAGGAAGTAGTAGCCTTCAGCGTAGTTTTCGATGGCGTATGCCATAGTAACTCTGCCCCAGGGCTCAACTTTGATGATTTTGCCGCCGTTCTGCTCGATGTTGTTCTTAAAGAACTCAAGCTCTTTCTCGATCTCTTCCTGCTGGAGATCAGGGCGGACGATGAATACGGTTTCGTAAGTGTTCATGTATCCTCCTTTATGGATTATGTAGTCACGCACTTATAGTATGCGCAACAAAGGTGGTTGAGTCTTTTAACAGGACGGGATTGAAATGTCAATGATGTTTGTTGCCTGAGCCGAAGATTGTGAGCCAGACGTCTCTGCGAGGAACATAGTGACGAAGCAGTCTGCCACGTCAGCATACGGGATGTTCAGGTTAATCTGAGCGTGGAAGATCGCCGCACCCCTTTGGGGTTCGCGAAGACGTTTTTATATTATTGATAAACACGTCAGGGGCTGCCAATCATAATAAACTTGAAAAGGTGTCCCCTTCTGCTATTCTGTTTTCAAAGGTGATAAAATGGAAAATACATACAACCAGTACCGATTCAGATTTTCAGGAAAAGGGGCGGAATATTTCAGGATATGGAGCATAAACATCCTGCTGACGATAGTTACCTTCGGAATCTATTCCGCATGGGCAAAGGTTCGCCGCAAAAGGTATTTTTACGGGTGCACCACTCTGGACGGCTCCAGTTTCGAATATCTGGCCGACCCTAAGCGGATCCTTCTGAGCAGGGTGATAGTATACGGCCTTTATGCGGCGGGTGCGGCTCTTGCGAACGTTTCCCCTGTGCTTGGCGGGGTTCTTATCGTGGCTGTTTTCTTCGTTATGCCTTACATTATAAATAAGTCGCTGAAATTTAATGCGGTGAACTCCTGCTATCGGAACGTGCGGTTCGATTTCAACTCTACCTACTGGAAAACCTTTAATGTATTTATCCTGCTCGGTGTCCTTTCGGCACTGACGCTGGGACTTCTTTTTCCTTATTACATGTACCGCATCAAAAAGCATATCGTTGAGAACAGCAGATACGGTCTCCAGCATTTCAGCTTCAACGGAGGCGCAGGTATGTTCTACACCTTTTATATAATGGCGGCGGTTCTTGGCGGAGTGCTGGTTCTCGTGGGCGTGGGGCTCAGCATGATGGTTCCCTTCGTTGCCATATTCATATGGATTGCGGCGTTCTCAATAGTAATGGCTTATATCTACGTTTCCCAGACCAACTACGTTCTGGACTGCATGCGTCTGCGTGACATCAGTTTCCGAAGCACCATGCGCACAACTGACTATATGATCATCAACGTGACAAACTACCTTGCAATAGTCTTTACCCTCGGTCTGCTTGCTCCATGGGCAATGGTGCGCACGGCAAGATACAGGCTTGAGAATATCTCCATTCAGACGACCGGAAATCTTGATTCCTTTGTGGGTATTCAGGTGAATCAGGTCGGTGCTCTGGGCGAGGAGTTCAGCGATATATTCGATGTGGAAATGGGGCTCTGATGTTTAAGGTATATTATTACGGTTCAAACAGCTCCGGCCGCACCGAGGCTTATGCCGAGGCAGCAGGCAGCAGACTGGTTATAAAGAATGATGAATTTCAACGGGAATATCCTCTGACTGAAATAAAATTCCGCAGAGGTATCGGCAGTGCGCCCAGTCACATGTTCTTTCCTGACGGCTCCTCCTGCGAAACCTTTGAAACTGAAGAGGTTGCCGCTATACTGAAAGTCCTGGAGTACGACACAAGGGAGACTTTCGTGCTGATGCTTGAAAGGAAATGGCGGTATGTGCTTGCGGCTCTGGCTTTCACCGTGATGCTGGGTGCTGCTCTCTTCTTTTATGGTGTTCCGCTGCTTGCCAAGGCGGCGGCATACGCTCTTCCGGCGGAGACCAACAGGATGATAAGCAAGGGCACGATAGATATGCTGGATAAACAGCTCTTCAAACCCACGGCTCTGACCTCCGAAAGGCGGCGTGAGCTTGACATACTGCTGATGAAGATATCCGAAGGTCTGCCGAGAGACCTTGAATATAAACTGGTGTTCCGTACGGGAGGAAAACTCGGCTCAAATGCCATCGCACTGCCGGACGGAAACATAATCGTAACGGACGAACTGGTGCATCTGGCAAAGAATGACAATGAACTTGCTTCGGTCTTTGCCCATGAACTGGGGCATATAATCCATCGCCACGGGTTGAGGACTCTGCTTCAGAACTCCGTCATTTCGGCGGCGGCAGTTTTTGTGACTGGCGACATTTCATCCCTGACGGTGGGCATCCCCTCGTTTCTGATGCAGGCGAAATATTCCCGTGATTTCGAAAGGGATGCGGACAGTTTTGCAATAGAGCGGATGAAACAGCTGAATATGCCGGTTAAAAGTTTTGCGGATATGCTGAACAGGCTGAGCGGCGAAAGGCAGGGCGGAAAGATCCCCGCCTATATCTCGACCCATCCGGACACTGCGGAACGTGCCAAAAGCATAATGAAAGAGGCAAAGAAGCAGTGAAAACCATAAACCTGAAAGCGGAAATCTCCGGCGAAAGACTGGATGCGTTCATAGCGTCAAATTCGGATATCTCACGCTCCCATGCGGAGAAGCTGATAGCTGATGGGCAGGTCACAGTGAACGGTTCCCCCCGTGAGAAGAAGTATAAGGTGAAGGCGGGTGATGATATATCGGTAGTCATTCCGCCTGAGAAAATGCCGGATATGACCCCCGTGGAGATGAATCTTAAGGTTGTCTACGAGTGCGAGCACTATGCGGTCATAGACAAGCCCGCCGGAGTGACAGTGCATCCCGCACACGGAACCGGAGCCGACACCATTGTGAACGGACTGCTCCATCAGTTTGATATCAAAGACGATAACGACGTCAGGCCGGGCATTGTGCACAGGCTGGACAAGGATACGTCGGGTCTTCTGCTGGTGGCGAAGAACAGAGAGGCGAGGGAGAAACTGTCAAGGATGTTCGCTGATAGAACAGTGGATAAAAAATACCTTGCCGTCTGCGCAGGTGTTCCTAAAAAAATGAATTTTATAGCGGAATTTCCCATCGGAAGGAGCAGAAAAGACCGAAAAAAGATGGCTGTAGAGGATGGGGGCAAGTACGCTAAAAGTGAAATCACTGTTCTAAAATTGTTGAAAGGGGCGTTTCTGGCAGAGGTGAAAATATACACCGGACGCACTCATCAGATACGGGTTCACATGTCCCATCTGGGGTATCCTCTGGCAGGGGACTGCGTATATGGAAACAGAATTTCCACTGCGATGCCCATCAGCAGGCAGGCTCTGCATTCGTGGCATCTGTCCTTTATAGATCCTTTCGATAACACTCAGAAGTCTTTTCTATCGCACATTCCGGAGGATATGGCCGCTTTGATAACCATACTGGAACGGTAGTATTATTCTGAACTCCCGCTCCTATGGCGGGATACCGCAAAAGTGCCTCAAAACCCTGTCTGCATTTAGTCCTAAAACGATGTTTCTTGTTGACACCTTTACAGCTTCATGATAGAACCTGCATACTGTATACAAAATACAGAGGTGAGGTATGAGTGGATATTTGCCTATAGTGCTTTTCCTTCTTGTGGCCGGTGCGCTCGGCGTGATTGTTATGTTCGTTGGAGCGATTGTCCGCCCTAAGAAATACGAAAAGGTCAAATTCAGCGTATATGAGTGCGGAATGCCCTCGCTGGATGAGAACAGGAAGCGTCTGAACGTAAGGTTCTACATAATCGCTATGCTGTTCGTTATTTTTGATGTGGAGACAGTGTTTCTCTATCCCTGGGCCGTAGCCTTTGACATGATCGGGCTGTTCGGTCTCATCGAAATGATTCTGTTCATCGTAATCCTTGTCTTCGGCTATTTTTACGCATGGCAGAAAGGAGCGTTAGAATGGGCTTAATTGACAGAAAATTACCCGACAACGTGCTTACTACGACAGTTGACAGCGTTATCAACTATTGTAGAAAAGGCTCCATCTGGCCGATGACTTTTGGTCTTGCCTGCTGCGCTATCGAGATGATGGCCTGCGGTGCGGCCAAGTTCGACTTTGACAGGATGGGTATCATTTTCCGTGCTACTCCCCGTCAGTCCGACCTGATGCTTGTAGCTGGAACCGTTACCAGAAAAATGGCGCCTGTCGTCAGAAAGGTGTATCTCCAGATGCCGGAACCCAAATGGGTCATCGCCATCGGAAGCTGCGCAACCAGCGGCGGCATCTACAACACCTATTCAACAGTTCAGGGTGTTGACGAGGTTGTGCCGGTGGATTTCTATGTTCCCGGTTGTCCCCCCAGACCCGAGGCTTTCTTCGATGCCATTGTTGCTCTCCAGCAAAAAATCATGACTGAAAAAGTCGTAAGAAAGTAAGGAGGCAGAAAATGACATTTGAACAGCTTTCAGCCAAACTGGATGCACTGTTCCCCGAAAAGCTGAACTGCTATACGGAGTTCAAGTGCAACTTCATAAAAGTGAAGGACGCAGCCGCTTACAAAGCGGTTTTAACTGCTTTAAGGGACGAAGCCTCCTTCAAGTACATCGTTGATGTAGTCGCAGTTCACTGGCCCAAAAAACGCGAAAAATTCGAAGTTACAATCAACCTGTTCTCAATTCAGAACAAGCTGCGTGTCTTCGTTAAAGTGGCCGGCGAAGAAAACAGGTTCCCCTCCATTGTGGATATCTGGCCCGGTGCCAACCTGATGGAAAGGGAGCAGTATGACCTTGTGGGCGTTGTTTTCGAGGGTCACCCCAACCTGAAAAGGGTGCTTCTGCCCGAATTCTTCGAGGGACACCCCCTTAGAAAAGACTTCCCGCTTAAAGAGAGAGCCTGGTTCAACAACGCTGACGAGCAGGGTCTCGGCATTAAGTTTTCAAGGTAGGAACTGAACATGATTAATAATAACATTTCAGAAGTAATTACCGTCAACATGGGTCCGCAGCACCCCTCAACACACGGGGTTCTCAGGCTCATCGTAGACATCGACGGCGAAACCATCGTCAATGTGGAACCCGATGTGGGCTTCCTCCACAGAGGCACGGAAAAGCTGGCCGAAAACAGGACTTACCACCAGATTATTCCGCTTACGGACAGACTGGACTACCTTTCACCTCTTTCAAATAACCTTGCCTACTGCCTGGCAGTAGAGAAGTTTTTCGATGTTAAGATCCCCGAAAGAGCGGAATATCTTCGTGTTATCCTTGCCGAGATGTCGCGTGTCGCTTCCCACCTTGTGTGGATCGCAACCCACGCACTCGACATAGGCGCTATGACCGTGTTCCTCTATGCTTTCCGTGAGCGTGAGGAGATTCTGGATATGTTCGAAGTGGCTACCGGCCAGCGTATGACCAGTTCATGGATACGCATCGGCGGTCTGCGTGCGGACATGCCCGAGGACTTCTTCGTCAGACTGAAGTCTTTCATCGAAAGATTTGACGCAAATGTTGATACATATGAAAACCTGCTGACAAACAACAGGATATGGAAGATGCGTACCATCGGTATCGGCTTCCTTGACGCAGAGGAGACTCAGGCATACGGAACATCAGGTCCCCTGATGAGAGCCGCAGGCGTTGATTTCGACCTCCGCCGTGACGAACCCTACGGAATCTATGACAGGTTCAAGTGGGAAATTCCTGTTCAGCCGGAAGGCGATACATACGCCAGATATAAAGTCAGAATGAAAGAGATGCGCGAGTCAAACAAGATCCTCCAGCAGGCTCTGGATCAGATGCCCGCCACAGGCGAGGTTATGACAGACGACCCCAGAGTGTCTCTGCCCAAGCACGAGGACGTTTACGAGCGCATGGAAGCTCTTATCAGAAGATTCTACATCGTGTCCAAAGGTTTCAAAGCACCCAAAGGCGAAACATATCAGGGTATCGAAGCTCCCAAAGGCGAGCTTGGATTCTATCTGGTGTCCGAAGGTGAGGAGAGACCCTACAGGATGAAGATCAGAGCCCCCTCCTATGTGAACCTCGGCGCACTGAACAAGATGGCCAAGGGACACATGCTGGCCGACCTTGTTGCGATAATCGGAACCAACGACGTGGTTCTGGGCGAGATCGACAGGTAAGGGGTGACATAATGGCGACAGAAGTTAAAGAAACAGAATCGGCAGGCAAAGAGATAGATTTTACCGCATGCGACGAGATCTGCGAAAAGTATAGAGACTGGAAAGGCGCAACCATTCCGGTTCTTCAGCAGGTTCAGGAAGCATACGGATATCTCTTCAGCGAGCTGGTTGAGAGGATTGCCGACAATTTAAACATGTCAGCACATCAGATTTACGGCGTGATTACCTTCTATGCACAGTTT
The DNA here is from genome assembly GCF_004339245.1 of Seleniivibrio woodruffii. NCBI lineage: Bacteria > Pseudomonadati > Deferribacterota > Deferribacteres > Deferribacterales > Geovibrionaceae > Seleniivibrio > Seleniivibrio woodruffii. The sequence goes on along the minus strand of NZ_SMGG01000003.1, from coordinate 86,029 downwards.
TATACTAAACCCAGAGGCAAATATGTCATCAGGGTATGCAGAGGAACAGCCTGCCACGTGCAGGGTTCGGGACGTATCTCTGAAGTTGTATGCGAAGAGTTCGGCATCAAAAACGGCGAGACCAGTGCAGACCTCAAGTTCACCCTTGAGGAAGTTTCCTGCATCGGTGCATGCGGAATGGCTCCCGTTATCATGATCAACAACAAAACATACGGCAACCTGAAACCTGAAGAGGCCAGAAAGATCTTCAGGGATTATGCAGAACTTCAGGGGTAAGATATGAGCTATACAACAGATCACGTTGAAGTACACGTCTGTATGGGTACTGCGGGTGTTGCTTCGGGCGGACACGAGGTTATGGAGGCTCTGGAAGCAGAGTTTACCAAAAGAGGCCTCAAAAACGCCGAATCGAAGGAACGCAACTGTGCCGCCAAGCAGACCGGATGCAGAGGACTCTGCGCCCGTGACGTGCTTATAGACGTTTATATCCCCGGCAAGGATCCGGTCACTTATGAACACGTTAACGCCGAGATGGTTCCCACTATAGTTGAGGAGCACATCGTTGGCGGAAACATAGTTGAAAAGTGGGCGGCGAAGGCCGACTATTTCCAGTTCTACGACAAACAGAAGCGTTACGTTCTCGCCGACTGCGGACGTGTGGATCCCGAAAGCCTCGAGGACTACATCAAGCTCGGCGGATACGAAGCTATTAAAAAAGCGCTCACCATGACCCCCGAGCAGGTTATTGACGAAGTCAAAAAGTCAGGCCTCAGAGGCAGGGGGGGCGGCGGTTTCCCCACAGGTCTTAAGTGGACCTTCTGCCGCAACAGCCCCGGCGACCACAAATACCTCATCTGCAACGCAGACGAGGGTGACCCCGGTGCGTTCATGGACCGCTCCATCATCGAAGGTAACCCCCACGCGGTTATCGAGGGAATGCTCATTGCAGGATACGCCATCGGCTGTGACGAAGGCTACATCTACTGCCGTGCTGAATACCCCCTCGCGATAGTCAGGGTCATCAAGGCTATAAAGGACGCAGAAGCAGCAGGTATTCTGGGCGAAAAAGTGTTCGGTACCGACTTCCACTTCAAACTGAAGCTGAAAGAGGGTGCCGGCGCATTTGTGTGCGGCGAGGAAACAGCTCTTATCGCTTCAATTGAAGGCGAAAGAGGAATGCCCCGTCCCAGACCCCCGTTCCCCGCTGTTAAAGGTCTCTGGCAGAAGCCTTCCAACGTTAACAACGTTGAGACCTTCGCAAACCTGCCCGCAATACTTCTTAACGGATCAGAGTGGTATGCGAACATCGGAACGGAAAAGTCAAAAGGAACAAAGATCTTCGCCCTTTCAGGCAAGGTTAAATCCACAGGACTTGTTGAGGTTCCGATGGGTATTACCGTTCGTGAGCTTATTTATGACGTAGGCGGCGGTATTCCGAAAAAGAGAAAGTTCAAGGCTGTTCAGCTTGGCGGTCCCTCAGGCGGCTGTCTCACACCCGATCACCTTGAAACACCCATAGACTACGACTCGCTCATCGCAGCGGGAGCCATGATGGGTTCCGGCGGCGTGGTTGTTATGGACGAAACGAACTGCATGGTTAACGTGGCTCATTTCTTCCTTACATTCACACAGAGAGAGTCATGCGGCAAATGTATCCCCTGCCGTATCGGAACAAAGACCATGCTTGATATCCTCACAAGGATCATCACAGGTCAGGGAAGGGAAGAGGATATCGATCTTCTTCTGGAAGTAGGTAACGACATTAAGACTGCGTCACTCTGCGGTCTGGGTCAGACAGCTCCCAACCCCGTACTTACGACTGTTAAATATTTCAGACACGAGTACGAGGCGCACATCAGAAATAAGAAATGCCCCGCTAGGGAATGTGCGGAACTCATTGAGTTCGTTGTCATCGACGACAGATGCAAAAAATGCGGTATCTGCAAAAAAGCATGCCCCGTGGACGCTATCACGTGGGAAAAAGGAACAGTGGCATACATCGACCATGCGAAATGCGTGAAATGTCGTGAGTGCATCGTAAACTGTCCCTTCAATGCAATAGATTAAGGCAGAGGAGAGACTCAGTATGGTTACTGTAAAAATTGACGGAAAAGAGGTGCAGGTAGCTCCCAATACGCTCATCCTCGACGCCGCTAAGGAGGCGGGTGTCTCCATACCGACACTTTGCCATGACTCCCGTCTTAATCCTTTCGGTGCATGCAGGGTGTGTCTTGTGGAGCAGGTGGGCAACCCCAAACTCCAGGCCGCCTGTACAACACCCGTGACTGACAAAATGGAGATCATCACCCGTTCGGACAAGCTCTCCAGAGTGCGCAAGACAGCCATTGAGCTGCTTCTTATAAACCACCCTCTGGACTGCCCCGTGTGCGATAAGGGCGGTGAGTGTACCCTGCAGGACCTTACCTATGAAGTGGGAGTGACCAAGGTTCGCTTTGATGCGAAACCCAACGACACCCCCGTTGACCACACAAACCCCTTCATTGAAAGGGATATCGACAGATGCGTTCTCTGCGGACGCTGCGTGCGCATTTGTGACGAAGTGGTTAACATTCAGGCGATAAGCTTCCTGAACAGAGGTACTGACACTATAATAGGCACATCATTTGAACAGCCCTGGAACTGCGAATACTGCGGACAGTGCATCAGCGTATGCCCCGTGGGTTCACTGAACAACAGGATATACCTGTTCAAAAACAGACCCTGGAACCTTGACAGAGTCAAGTCCGTCTGCGGCCTCTGCTCCTGCGGATGCACAGTGGACATCGACTTTGAAGGCAACGAGGTCTTCCGTATGAAAGAGAGCCCCGAAGAGGGCATTAACCACGGATATATGTGTGCGAAAGGACGTTTCGGCTTCGAGTTCATCAACAGCAAAAAGAGAGAAACAGAAGCTGTTGTGAAAGCGGGCGGCGAAAGCAGACAGGTTTCTTTCTCCGAAGCTGTCGACGTTGCAGTCGAAAAGCTGAAAAAAGTGAAAGATACTGCCGGCGCTGACGCCATTGCGGTTGTTGTCTCCCCCAGACTGACAAACGAGGAAGCGTTCCTTGCAGGCAAACTTGCAAAAGACGTTCTGGGCACTTCGAACCTGTTCTCGGCTGAGACAAACGAAGTGTATCCCGAAGCGACACTGGAAGAGGTTGAGAACAGCGACTGTGTTGCGGTTCTCAATGTTGATGTGACCGAGTCCAACCCCATTCTGGGTCTGGCGGTGAGACATGCGGCAAGGATGGGCACTGCTCCTCTGGCCGTGTTCTACCCCGGTTTCACAGCTCTCAGAAGAGTGTCCAAAACTTTTGTTACAGGCACACCCGATGAGGTCAGAGCTGCAATGGAAGGCTATGCCGCCGCTGTTGCCGGAGCATCAAACGAATACTCCGCACTGGCTGCAAAGCTGACAAACGCTGAAAGACCCGTGGTTGTATTTGATCCCTATAACAAAGCGGACGTTAAAATTGCTCAGGACATCAAAAAAGCCTGTGCAAAGGTTAAGGTTGTTCCCGCGAAAGCTAAAAACAACTCAGTGGGTATCGTGGACATGGGATTCGGAGCAAAATGCCCCTCCGAGTTTGCCGCAGGACTTGAGTCCGGCAAATTCAAGGCGGTTGTTGTTCTGGGTGAAAACCTTTCTGCGAGATCCGTTTGGACAAAATCTGCCGGTAAAGCCGCAGGTCTTGAGCTTCTCCTTGTGACCGACCCCTTCATGAGCGAATCTGCCGCAGCGGCGAATGTTTACATTCCCGTGGCAACCTTCGCCGAGAAGGACGGTTCTTTCACAAACCTTGAGGGACGTGTCCAGTCCATCGCAAAAGCAGTCGACAAGGGTGTCTTCACCGATGCCTGTGTGGTCAGCGCAATTGCGAAAGGCCTAGGTAAAGAACTTCCTTCCGGTGTCTGTGCAGTGAGAAGCGCAATAGAAAAGGAAGTACCGCTGTATGCAGGAATCAACTGGGACGGCGGCGTGGTTTCCTACCCCTATGTCTTTGCGGGTGAAGTCGCTGCAACGGACGGCAAAGCGAAAGGTAAAGGAAAGTTCTTCCTCTACCCCGCAAGCCTCAGACTCCACTCAGGCTCTTTCACAAGATGGTCGCCCGACCTTGCGAAGGTCTACGGCGAGCCTGTCCTTGAGATAGGTGTCGAAGACGCTAAAGAACTTGGCATCAAGTCTGCGGACCGTGTCAAAGTTAAGGGCGAGGGCTTCGAAGGCGAGTTTCTTGTCGAAATAGAAAAGAAAGTATCCAAAGGCTGCATTGCACTGCCCGAGGACTTTGTTGCAACAGCCGGCATTTTCTGTAACGGAAAAAGCCTTAAGGCTGACATTGTAAAGTAATGAAAGTTATAGATAAGAGGTAGGGAATGGTACTCGCGATTGTCTTTACACTAATCAAGATACTGATTATTGTTGTATGCGTGCTTACCGGCGTTGCCTACATGACCTATGCCGAACGTAAGGTAATCGGTCACATGCAGGTGAGGCTTGGTCCCGTGCACGTAGGTCCTTTCGGACTTCTGCAACCCCTGGCTGACGGTCTGAAACTCATGACCAAAGAGGATATGACTCCGGATATGGTTGACAAACCCGTATTCTACATAGCTCCTTTCCTTGGCATGGTTCCCGGACTGGCCGCTTTTGCGGTTATACCCTTTGCACCCAATATTGTCGTAGCCGACATCAACGTGGGAGTGCTTTATGTGCTCGCTCTTTCTTCAGTCGGCGTGTACGGTATCATCATGTCCGGCTGGGCGTCTAACTCAAAGTATGCAACTCTGGGTTCACTCCGTTCATCCGCACAGATAATAAGCTATGAAACGGCAATGGGGCTTTCCATCATCGGGCCGGTACTTCTGGCAGGTTCGCTGAACCTCAGCGAAATCACGGAAGCACAGAGAGGTCTCTGGTTCTTCATTCCGCAGTTCGTGGCTTTTGTGGTCTTCGTAATCTCTGCGGTGGCTGAAACCAACAGAGCTCCTTTCGACCTTCCCGAAGCGGAGACAGAGATCGTTGCGGGTTTCCACGTGGAATACTCGTCAATGAGATTTGCGATGTTCTTCCTGGGCGAATATGCAAACATGTATGTTGTATCCTGCATGTGCGCAATCCTTTTCCTGGGCGGCTACACAGGTCCTCTGCTTCCCCCGCTGGTCTGGTTCCTCATCAAGATGCTGGCGTTCATGTTCTTCTTCCTGTGGCTGAGAGCTACTCTCCCCAGATTAAGATTTGACCAGCTCATGAGCCTCGGCTGGAAAATACTCATCCCTGTCGCACTTGCCAACCTGCTGATCACCAGCATAGTTGTCTATGCGATCAGGAATTAGGGGTGAACCATGAAGAACATATTTGAAACAATCTTTTTCACGGAGATTCTTCAGGGTCTCGGCATAACGCTGAGCCACATGTTCAAGAAACCCGTGACATACAGATATCCCTTCGAGGCGACTCCCATTCAGGATCGTTTCAGAGGAATTCAGTATATCAAGACCCACGCCGACGGACGCACAAAATGCGTCGGCTGCTACCTGTGTCAGAAAGTATGCCCCTCTGAGTGCATATACATCGAGACAGACTGCGGACCCAACGGCGAGAGGCTGATAAGAAAATACGAGCTTGATCTTTCCAGATGTATCTACTGCGGATACTGCGAAGAGGTCTGCCCGGTCGATGCAATCCACATGGGTTGGGAATGGAACACAGTGGCTCCTACAAGAGATCACTATGTTATCAACATGAAGACCCTGTCCCAGAACTATAAGGACAACGTGGAAGGCAACTGGAAAAACAAGCATCTTAAAAAGAAACTTGTGGAAGGAGTACAGCAATGAACGAAATCTTTATGAATATAGGATTTTGGGTGCTGGGAATAACATCTGTGGTCGCCTCTCTTTTCATGGTGACCAGAGAGAACCCCGTCCACTCCGCACTTTGGATGCTTCTGACCTTCTTTGCCGTGGCGGGAATCTTTATTCAGCTCGACGCTGAATACATCGCCGCCATACAGGTTATGGTCTACGCAGGAGCGATTCTGGTTCTTTATATGTTTGTTGTGATGCTGCTCAACCCGAAATCTACAGGGTTCATAAAACTCCCTGTAAAAGTGATTCTGGGTGCGGTCGTAGCTCTGGTACTTTTCTTCCAGATAGTCATGACTCTCATGGGAACGGGCGTAATAAAAACGGCTCAGATGACCGGCATAAACTACCCCGAAGGGCTGCACAACGTTAAAGCCTTCGGAGCGGTTATGTTCACACAGTACATCGTACCTTTCGAAATAGCTTCCGTGCTTCTGCTGGTTGCTATGATCGGTGCGATAGTAATAGCGAAAAAGGATTAAGGGGGTTAAGGATGCTGACTTTGGCACATTATCTTGTCCTTAGCGCAATAATCTTCAGCATAGGACTGGCTGGGGTTCTGATACGCAGAAACCTTATAGTTATGTTCATGTCGCTGGAGCTTATGCTCAACGCGGTTAACATCAACCTCGCAGCCTTTTCCAGCTATCTCCAGCAGATGACCGGACAGATTTTTATCGTGTTCGTCATGGCTGTTGCCGCTGCGGAAGCCGCCGTCGGTCTTGCATTGTTCATCTCGCTTTTCCGGAACAAGCAGACCATCAACGCCGATGAAATTAATACTATGAGAGGATAGAGGTAGGTTATGATCTTTGCAGTATTAACACTACTTGGACCATTGGTTGCCTTCCTGATTAACGGTCTTTTCGGAAGACGTTATATCAAGAATGCGGCTCCTGTGGTTGCCATCGCAGGTGTTAGTGTCTCCTTCGTCTGCGCTCTTATACTGTTCTACCTTGTATCCACACAAGGTTTTACCGTAGACGGCACACTCTACACCTGGGTCATAGCGGGCAAGCTTGAGGTTCCCTTCGGAATACTCGTCGATCCGCTGTCGTCCATAATGCTTATCGTTGTTACCACCATATCCCTGATGGTTCACATCTACTCAATGGGATACATGCACGGCGACAAGGGCTACTGGAGATTCTTCACATATCTTTCAGTGTTCACCCTGTCAATGCTTGTGCTGGTTCTTGGAAACAACTTCCTGATGCTCTTTGTCGGCTGGGAACTTGTGGGTCTGTCTTCATACCTGCTGATCGGTTTCTGGTTCTTCAAAAAGAGCGCTGCTGACGCTTGTAAGAAAGCCTTCGTAATGAACAGGATCGGTGACTTCGGTTTCTATGTGGGTCTCCTTCTGGTTATCTTCACATTCAGAAGCCTTAACTACTCCGATGCTTTCAACAGCGAAGCTATTGAACAGATAAAAGGGGTCACTTACACCGTATTCGGTATGCAGTTCTCCCTTATCGACCTTATGACATTCGGTCTCTTCTGCGGAGCGATGGGTAAATCCGCCCAGTTCCCTCTGCACACATGGCTCCCCGATGCGATGGAAGGCCCCACGCCCGTTTCCGCACTTATACATGCGGCAACAATGGTTACGGCAGGGGTTTACATGGTTGCACGCTGCAACGCTCTGTTCGCTGAAGCGCACATGACAAGCAGTTTTGTAATCTTCGCAGGTGCCACAACGGCATTCCTCGGAGCTACCATCGGTCTTACTCAGTATGACCTTAAAAGGATCCTCGCTTACTCGACTGTGTCTCAGCTCGGTTACATGATCATGGCAACCGGTGTCGGCGCATACGTTTCGGCGATCTTCCACCTTTTCACACACGCAATGTTCAAAGGCCTTCTGTTCCTCTGCTCCGGTTCAGTTATGCACGCAATGCACGACAACCTGGACGTAAGGGTGATGGGCGGCTTGAAGAAAAAGATGCCTGTAACACGCTGGACATACCTGATAGGCTGTATTGCCATCGCAGGTATTCCTCCGCTGGCGGGCTTCTGGTCAAAGGATGAGATCCTTGCTTTCACCTTCGCAGGCGGACACCACTTCGCATGGGGCGTGGCAACTGTGGTTGCAGGTATGACTGCATTCTACATGTTCAGAAGCTACTTCCTTGTTTTTGAAGGCGAACCCAGAGACCACCACCTGCACGACCACGCACACGAGTCACCCTGGACAATGGCCGGTCCCCTTGTGTTCCTTGCCATCCTTTCAGTTCTCGTGGGTATGATTTTCGGATATCCCCTTGAAAACGGATACATCCATAAGTTCCTCGGGCCGGTTCTCGCACCTGCAGGCGAGCACGCTCACCACATGAGCCATGCAACCGCTCAGGCGCTGATGATACTCTCAATAGTAGTTGCTGTTGTCGGCATAGCCGTTGCATACCTCTACTATGTGAAGTTCTACCCTGTGCTTCCCGAGAAGACAGTGAAGACATTCAAACCCGTTCACAAGCTGCTTTTCAACAAGTGGTACTTTGACGAGATATATGACTTCCTGTTCGTTCATCCGATGGTAATGCTTTCAGACGTTGTGTTCTGGAGAGCGATAGACGTTAACATCATAGACTTCACCGTAAACGCATTCGGACGTGTTCCGATGTGGTTCGGCGGAGTGATAAGATATGTGCAGACCGGACGCATTCAGACATACATCTTTACGATGGTTGTCGGCGTGATTGTACTGGTCACACTGTTCTATACTGTGTAAGGGGGACGGAAATATCATGGAACACATACTCAGTTATCTGATTTTCTTCCCGCTTGCGGCGGCTCTTTTCATCCTGATCTTTTTCAGGGGCGGAAAGTCTTCCATGTGGGCAGCATTCATAGCGAGTGTAATTGAGTTCATCATTACAATTCCGCTCATGGCTAACTTCGACAAGAACGAAGCAGGAATGCAGTTCGTTGAGAAGGCATGGTGGATAAAATCACTTGGCATTCAGTATCATCTGGGAGTTGACGGAATCTCCATTCTTATGGTCTTCCTGACAACACTGCTTACGATGATAGCTATTCTGGGTTCGTTCACATACATCCAGAAGAGACAGAAGGAGTTCTACATAGCAATGCTTGTTCTTGAAACAGGCATGGTGGGTACTTTCCTGGCTATGGACTTCTTCCTGTTCTACATCTTCTGGGAAGCGATGCTGATACCTATGTATCTCATCATCGGTGTGTGGGGCGGAAAACGCAGAATATATGCCGCTGTTAAGTTCTTCCTGTATACCCTTGCGGGTTCAGTGCTGATGCTGCTTGCCATCATCGCCCTGTACTACACACACGGTCAGATCACAGGAAACTACACTTTCGACATACTTAAGATCACCGAGCAGTACATGATGTACGGCAAGGGATTCCAGCTTATAGTGTTTGCGGTGTTCTTCATCGGATTTGCGATCAAAGTTCCGATGTTCCCCGTGCACACATGGCTTCCGGATGCACACGTTGAGGCACCTACTGCCGGTTCGGTTATTCTGGCGGGCGTTCTGCTGAAGATGGGTACATACGGTATGCTCCGCTTCTGTCTGCCCATGACACCTTATGCATCGATCAAGCTGATGCCTGTTGTTGCGGCTCTGTCCGTAATAGCGATCATCTACGGTGCGCTGGTGGCCATGGTTCAGAAGGACATCAAAAAGCTCGTGGCTTACTCTTCAGTATCCCACATGGGCTTTGTTACTCTGGGTATCTATGCTCTTAATCAGGCCGGTATCGAAGGCGGTATCCTTCAGATGTTCAACCACGGTATAATCACCGGAGCGTTGTTCCTTCTGATAGGCCTTATCTACGAGCGTACCCACACGAGAGAGATTGCGGACTACGGCGGTATCGCTGCAAGCGTGCCCGTATACGCAACGATCTTCCTCATTTTTACAATGGCCTCTATAGGTCTTCCCTCAATGGGAGCTTTTGTTGGTGAGTTCCTTGTTTTGGTGGGCGCATTCGAAGCGTTCTCAGACTGGGCTATCCTTGCTGCCATCGGTGTGATTTTCTCCGCCGTGTACATGCTGTGGATGTTCCAGAGAGTTCTCTATCAGAGCCTTAACAAGAGATGGGAAAATCTCGCTGACATGAACCTTAGAGAAGTAATTTACATATTCCCCCTGCTGATAATAGTGTTCTGGATCGGTCTGTATCCTGAGACCTTCCAGTCCTATATGCACGCAAGCGTTGCCAAGCTTGTTGAGCATATGAACACTGTCGCAGTGGCGATGAAGTAAGGGAGGCTGGAAATGGATTTTATGCTTAACCTCCAATCGATCTTCCCCGAAGTGCTGATGACTGTCTTCGGACTGATACTGGTTGTGCTTGATGTCATGACCTCTAAAGAGAAGAAGTCAATGGTCGGCTATTTCGGTATAGCCTTCCTGCTGATAACAGCGCTGGTGGCTGCACCCCCCGTGGGCGGCAAGTACCTCGGTTTCAACAACATGCTGATGTGGGACACATTCTCTTATGTGTTCTTCGTGATATTCGCTCTGGCTTACACGCTGACAACCCTCGGCTCTGTGGAATACCTCAGAGACAAAGGGATACTGAAAGGCGAATTCTACACCATCATGTTCTTCAGCATACTGGGTATGATGTTCATGGTTTCCGCTTTCGACCTCACTATCTTCTATGTGGGTCTTGAGACCATGGCTATCGCAATGTACGTTCTGGCAGGTTTCAACAAGAACGAGATCCGTTCCGCCGAAGCCGGAGTTAAATACTTCATCATCGGTGCGTTCTCCTCGGCTCTGTTCCTGTTTGGTATGACATATGTCTACGGCGCAACAGGCAGCCTTAACTACATCCAGATATCCGAAGTGCTTCAGAGCGGAATGCTCGCCGACAACATGACTGTTAAGATAGGTCTTATCCTCATGCTTGTGGGCTTTGCGTTCAAAATCTCTGCAGTTCCCTTCCACATGTGGGCACCCGATGTTTATCAGGGCGCACCCACACCCGCTGCGGGCTTCATGACCGTGGCACCCAAGGCTGCGGCTTTTGCTGCCCTTGTAAGATTTGCTTATATCGCTCTTGAGCCTGCCGCAGGACTCTGGGTACCTCTGTTCTCAATCCTTGCAGTGCTCACTATGACATACGGTAACCTGGTTGCCCTTGCTCAGACCAACGTTAAGAGAATGCTGGCTTACTCCGCAATCTCCCACGCAGGCTATATGCTCATCGGTCTGGTTTCAATGAACCCCGAAGGCTACAGAGCCATCGCACTCTACTCGCTTATCTACGTCTTCATGAACATCGGAGCGTTCACGCTTCTGGGAATCCTGAAGAACAAAGGTATGGTTGAGGACGAGCGTCTTGAGAGTTTTTCAGGCCTTGCCAAGAAGAACCCTCTGTATGCCCTTGCAATGCTGATATTCATGTTCTCTCTTGCGGGCATTCCGCCCCTTGCGGGATTCATAGGCAAGTTCCAGATATTCATGGCGGCTATGAAGGCCGACCTGCTCTGGCTCGCCATTGTCGGCGCACTTAACTCTGCTCTTGCTTGCTACTACTACATGAGAGTCACCATCTACATGTACTTCAACGAGCCTGAGTATGAGGTTGACGCTACTGTAGGCCGCTCGGCTTTCATAACAAGCTTTATAGGCGTTCTGGTTGTGCTGATAGTGGGATTCTTCCCCTCAGCATTCATCAACTTCGTCAAACACCTGATAGTGTAAGAGGCTTAAGATGGAAGCTACAGTTATTGAGGCACTCAACGAGGCGGCAAGAAAAGAACAGCTTACGCTGGACTTCTATGTGAAACTTCTGGATCTTGTTGCGGAACTCAGCTCCAAAGAGATAATCAAGGAGCTTATAGAGACCAAGAAGAGATTCAAGACGACCATAGAAAAAGCAATAGCTTGCGACTGCCTTGAGGATCTCGGACGTGACTCAAGCTGCAAGCTCAGAGATCTGGGGATAGGCAAAACAGGACGTTCGGAGGTTATTACCAACAGCCTGAACGTGCAGGAGCTTCTGCTCATTGCCATCCGCCACGAAGACGCATCAATGAAATACTATGAGTCTATGGCAGATAAATTCAAAGGAACGGAAGCGGGTGAGGCATTCACCCGCCTTGCGTACGATGTTGCCTGCCACAAAAAGGACATTCAGTATATCTACGATGACATCGTCAATATAGAAAATTAAGATAATTTTCTCCTATATAAAAAGCCCGCTTTCAAAGCGGGCTTTTTTGTTATAGTATCCCCGAAAAGATACTGAGGTTTTTATGGCTACTTATATTCTCGGCGCAGGCGGTCATGCAAAAGTTGTTTACGATGCGGCGGCGGCATGCGGAGTACATATCGACGGGCTTGCCGTTGCGGACACACGCTGTGCGGGATTCAACAATATAAGGGTGATAAGCGAAGATGATATCGTCACCGGAGACAGGATAATTCTGGGAATAGGGGACAACCGTATCCGCACTTTGCTTTTCAACGAACTGAAGATGATAAAGGCTGAGGTGCTCACCATTATCCATCCGGAAGCATGGGTTTCCCCGAACGCTTCGCTTGGAGAGGGGAGTGTTGTGCTGGCAGGGGCAATCGTCAACCATTCAGCGGCCATCGGCAAGGCATGCATAATCAACACCAGAGCGGTTGTGGAACACGACTGCATAGTTGAGCACGGAGCACATATTTCACCGGGAGCAGTGCTTTGCGGCGGCGTACATGTAGGTACGGAGAGCTGGATAGGTGCGTCTTCCGTAGTGCGTGAGAATATCAGCATCGGCAGAAACTGCATCATAGGGGCAGGCTCCGCAGTGGTAAAAAATGTTCCGGACGGAACAAAAGGTGCCGGAGTACCTTTCAGAAACTTATAAAAAAAGCCCTCCGTTGCGGGAGGGCTGTTCTTTTATCCTTTTAAGAATACTATCTGCAAACGTAATTATACTTCACCGTCAGAGAGACGCTCTGATCCTGCCTGTCCGGTTCGCTGACAGCGATGGCCTGAGCCTTTGACGACCGCACAGCGGCATATTCCCGCATGACGGGTACTGTGTCAGCATATTCCAGCTTAATGTCCTTAGCGGAGCAGTAGAGCCCTGAGGCACGGGAATATTCTTTAGCGGTCCTGAGAACTGAGCGGATGGCATCCAGCTTCATCTGAGAACGCAGAGTATCAAGCACCTTTCTCGATACTGTCCACTGAACGGATTTTGATGTCAGCAGGTAGGCTTCATCCTTTGATGCGATATCGAAGACTCCGTTGACCACCTTTTCATAAGCGGGTACGGCTGTGAAAGAGCATGAGAAATCAAGATATCCCATGTATCCGTCGTTCAGCTGCTGACCGTCCTTATAGGTGTATTCAGGGGAAATTCTGTAACCCGAATAGGTGCATATATCCTTATTCAGTTTAACCACGCCGGAGATCTTCTCCATTGCAGAGGAGACAGCGGCATAGTCCGGCGACTTGTACTGAACTGTCATCCCTGATTCCATCATGTCAGGTTTTGCGGAAGATGTGAAAGTGGCGGCATCGGTTATCACCATGGGATCCTTCACTTTGACACGGGCGAAAGCAGTGGCTGTTGTGCATAAGATGAGCAGAATCAGAAAATATCTCATATCAAAGCCCCGAAACGTAGTTCTTGCCGTCAAAGATGAGGACTTTGCCGTCTATTGAAAGGTTCTGCATTCCGTTTGACTTTTCAGGAAGGACTTTAACATCAAAATTAGCAGTGCGCTGATCCAGCATAAAGCGGAAGTATCCGCCGTAGGTATCCTGCATCATCAGAAATACCGGATAGCTGTTGTTCTGGAAATATTTAAAATGGATGATAGATGCTATGAAGTCGGGTCTTCCGTCCTCGTTCAGGTCGGTTTCAAGCACAGCGATGTCGGAGGGTGCGGGCTTGAAAGACTCGGTGGAAAACAGGATGACAGACTGTTCCTGTTTGGTGGGATAGAGCGACCGCCAGAAAATATCCTGCAGTAGCATATCGTGGGAAGAGACCCTTTCAACGGCCGTGGGCGACTGAACCTCTTTCCCGCCGCATGAAACGAGGGTAAAAAGGCTGAGTGCAAGAATAAAATATCTCATGTCTTCTCCTACTGAACGGAAATATCACCCTTGTCAAGCTCGTCGAAAGCATCGCCTGCACGCTTGTGGGTGAGTTCGTATTTTATCTTATCGATACGTCTGGTCTGATACTCAAGGATCACCTCCTTGTCTATACAGCCCTGAGCGAATGCGGTACGGTATTTTTTGCTGTATTCCAGATTGGGGAACTGGATGTTCTGGTTGATGAAGATGGAAGCTTCGGGGTCGTTCTTGAACATGTAGACGAACTGCTTCTCTTTGGGGTCTTTCAGGTTGGAGTATTCGGAGTAGATCACCGTTTCCAGAATTTTTTCTATCTCCGATTTCATTTTGCCGGCTGTTGAAAGTTTGACTGCGTCAACAGTCTCAAGCCCGCCCTGTTTATAGTCATAAACGCATACGGAGGAGCTGACATTTTTCATATACCAGTAAGGCGCACCGTCAATGCTGACGTTGCCCGCCATAAGGACGTAGGTTTTGAAAAGAAAGGTTGCAAGGGTTTTGACAAGAGCTAAAGCGATGGATTCCAGCATGTCATTCCTCCTCGGTTTGATAAGGGATTATAACACTATGGGCGCAGAAAAAAAGTTAACTTTTCACATCCGCAGTATAACCATAATCGCCGTCGGCCATACGCCTCTTTATATGCTTTTTAACTATGTCACGCTTATATGGGGGAATCCGGTCTATGAAGAGTGTCCCTTCGAGGTGGTCAATCTCGTGCTGAACAGCTCTGGCCAGAAAGCCTTCTGCGTCAAACTCGATAACCTCTCCGGCTGGGTTGAGTGCTCTGACGGATACTTTGCTGTATCTGCGCACAGCCTCGTATTCGCCGGGTATGCTCAGGCAGCCTTCCTCGCCTGTCTGTTCGCCCTCTGCGGCGGTTATTTCAGGATTTATAAGCTGGATAAGTTCTTCCGGATTCTCGCCGACTGAGGTGTCGATAACAATCACACGAAGACCCACACCAACCTGAGGGGCGGCAAGTCCCACACCCTTCTGGTTGTACATGGTCTCTGTCATGTCGTTCAGCAGTTCGGAGATCTCAGCATCTATGTGTTCAACAGGCAGAGCCTTTTTTCTTAATACGTCATCGGGAAAAGTATGTATTCTGCGGATCATTTCGCCTCCTGATTAAGAGAATAAGTTAAATGCGGATAAATTCAATCCTTATGTTGATCATCCAGCGAATAAACTGTGAAATAGGAATACATTGCCCTGCGGAACGCTTCCCGCAGCTCCGGTTTTTCTATCCTGTCCGCCAGCGAATCAGCATACTGCTTCTCTCTGGCGGTCATGTCTTTTTTAGGTATTGTTTTATAGGCCTCGGGAGCATGGCGCATCTTATAATAGAACTTCAGGCTGTCGGCCCTGATCCCCATCTCGTTGAGACGCATAAGAAATTCGCCTTTAAGAAAGTTCAACTCCGAGACCCAGTTGGAATCGTGCACTGCGACCTCAAGCACCCCTGCCTTAAGCCGCTGAACAGTGGTCATGCGGTTGATGACTTCGCCGCATGCAAGCTCCCAGCATCTGGCTATGCGGGCGTATTCCCGCATCTCAGTGCTGACTGCCGAGTTGAGTATCTCAGAGAGTCTCTTCACTCTCTTGTTCCAGTCTGCGGATTATCCCTTCCAGATGATCCGTCAGTTCCTTCGTGCCTTCCTGCGCCATGGATGAGAACTTGAAGTATGCGGTGTCGGGCATCTCCTTTTTCAGGAAAGCTTCAAACTCAGCAATGTTCTCCTCATTGGGGGAGTCCATCTTGGAGAAACCAATGACCTCAAGTTTGTCAGAGACTTCGCCTTCATACTTTTCAAGCTCGTTGCGCAGAATTTTATAACGCTCCACCATGGATTCGTCTGCGGAAGCGTCTATAAGGTGCAGAAGCACCTTTGTGCGTTCAATGTGTTTAAGGAACTGGATGCCCAGTCCTATTCCGTCTGCCGCTCCCTCGATGAGTCCCGGCATGTCCGCCAGAACGAATGCGTTTCCGTAGCTGCCCTTAACAACTCCCAGATGGGGTGTCAGAGTGGTGAACGGATAGTCCGCAACCTTGGGTTTTGCCGCAGAAACGGTTGAAATGAAGGTAGATTTTCCGGCGTTGGGGAACCCGATGATGCCTACGTCTGCGATGAGTTTAAGCTCAAGCCAGAGCTTTACTTTTTCGCCTTCAAAACCTGCTTCGTGTCTTGTGGGTGCTCTGTGGGTGGGTGACATGAAGTTGGCATTGCCCCTTCCGCCTTTTCCGCCCTTTGCAACCACGACAACCTGACCGTTTTCTGTGAGGTCGGCGAGGATCTCTTCCGTTTCAGCATTTATCACGATAGTGCCGGCAGGGACTTTGATTATCTGGTCGACGCCTCTGCGCCCGTGCATCCCTTTTCCCTTGCCGTGGACACCTCTTTCAGCTTTATAATGATACTGCTGGCGGATATCCATGAGTGTGTGTTTTGAGTTGTCGGCAACAAGCACAACGTTTCCGCCGTCGCCGCCGTTTCCGCCGTCGGGTCCGCCTCTGGGGACGTATGCTTCTCTGCGGAAGCTCATACAGCCGTTTCCGCCGTTACCCGCAATGGCCATTATTTCGCATGTGTCGATAAACTTCATTGTAAAAGGTCCTCTGTGATGTGTTGAAACTATAGGATTTATGCTGAAAATTCAAGAAAAAAGCCCGCTTATTAGGCGGGCTTTGATGTTATGCTCTTTCGGAAAGAATGTTAACAAACTTACCCTTGCTGCCTCTGTCCTGAAACTTAACGAAGCCGTCAGTCAGAGCGAAGAGGGTGTCGTCTTTACCGATACCCACGCCTATGCCGGGTTTGATTCTTGTTCCACGCTGTCTGACGATGATGTTGCCTGCGATAACTACTTCACCGTCATATTTTTTAACGCCGAGGCGTTTGGAGTTGGAGTCCCTTCCGTTTCTGGTCGATCCGCCAGCTTTCTTGTGAGCCATCTTACGCCTCCTTAGCCGACTTTGATGTCGGAGATTTTAAGTACGGTCTGATGAGATCTGTGACCGAATCTTGATTTGTAGTCTTTACGTCTTCTTCTTTTGAAAACGAGGATTTTGTCATCCTTTACCTGGTCAAGAACTTTCGCAGTAACAACAGCTTTGGCAACAAAAGGTTTACCGATGTTGAGCTGTCCGTTTTCGCTGACTGCGAGGACATCGCTTATCTGGATGTCAGAGTCTACTTCAGCGTTAATGCTGTCAACCTTCAGCACATCGCCGGGTTTGACAGTATATTGTTTGCCGCCGCTCTTTATGATTGCGAACATTTTTCACATACCTCCACGAATCCTGTCTAAACAGGGAAATCAGTTATACATGCGGTACCGTTTTGTGTCAAGAAAAAATATAGAAAAAATCTGCGCAAATTCTTTGTGCTCCGGCTGTCCGGCAATAATATATAATAATGATAAATAGAGGGCGGGTTTTTATAAGGTTGACAAAACAGCTTCACATAGATATAATCACAGGCTTACGTTTAAAAGTATGCTAATACCGTAGTCTTTAAACATAGAAAGGAGAGTTTCGATATGGCACAGCTCACAATGAGAAAGCCCAGCAACCTTAAGCGCAAACGTGCACAGGGTTTCAGGGCTAGAATGAAAACCAAAGGCGGAAGAGCAGTTATCGCCAGAAGAAGGGCGAAAGGCCGCAAACGTCTCGCAGTTTAATGTCTGAAAGCTTTCCTAAACAGGATCGCATAAGGACTAAGCGGGATTTTGAAAGGGTCTTCAGACAAGGGAAAAAGAAACAGGGCAGACTCGTCTGCCTTCACTATCTATATAATAAGGAAGACCGCACAAGGGTCGGTATCACCGTCAGCAAGAAAGTTGACAAGCGGGCGGTGGTCCGAAACCTGGTGAAAAGACGCATAAGAGAGATCTTTCGCAGAAACAGACAGAGCTTTCCCGACTGTCTGGACATAGTTTTTCGGGCATTGCCGGCTTGCGCCGCCGCAGAATATGGTGAACTGAGAGATGAAATTATCAGCCTTGCGGCAGATATTGGATATAAAACTACCGATACTTTTCCTGATAAGATTGTATAAGATCTTCATCTCACCCCTGCTCGGAAACAGATGCAGGTTCTATCCCTCCTGCTCGGACTATGCAGCGGAGGCTCTGCGCAAAAAAGGACTTATTAAGGGCTCGCTCATGGCAGTGTGGCGTATCTTAAGATGTTCGCCGCTTTCTAAAGGCGGATACGACCCGGTTAAATAACAGCGCAATCAAACTGACTATAACCCCTCGGAGGTTTATCCATAATGAATAGGAACTTAATTCTGGCATTCGGTCTCAGCGCACTGGTTCTCATTGCGTTTCAGACCTTTTTCGCCCCTAAAACCCAGCCAGCCCCCCAAAAATCAGAAAACACAGCCGAAACTGCAAAATCTCAGGAGCCCTCTGTTAAGCTCACTGTGGACAACACTCCGAAAGTTAAGGAAAAAGTTGAAACTTTTGCCGTTCAGACACCCATGGCAAAGTTCGTTTTCAACCAGAACACAGGAAACGTAAGAAGTGCGGAAGTCCTTTCATATGAAGGCAAGCCCCTCAAAGACATCGTATTCGACAGCAAAACAGACGACTCACTCTTCATCACAGTTCCCGTGGTGAACAGCTATAAACCCCAGAAAACCGAGGACGGCGAGAACATCACCGTAAAATTCACCGGATCGCAGGGTGATCTGGTTGTTGAAAAAACTTATGTCATCAGCAAGAAAAGCTACCTCGTAACAGGTAAGATCACCGTAAGCAACATAGGAAACAAAACACTTGAGGTACCCGTGCGCATGGGTCTCACAGGCGGCATAATCTCCGCCCTGCGTGAGGACAAGTATACGTTCGGCGGCCCCCTTATGTATGACGGTAAAAAGACGAGAACAGAGAAAGCCGAAAAACTTGACGAAACAGTGACCTATGACAAACCCATGTGGGTCGGCTACACTTCTAAATATTATCTGGCGGCCATCGCAACCCCCTTTGCAAAGGGCGAGTTTATTCCCAGAGACAAAACAGCGGACATATACGGCGACACCTCAGTTCAGGTGAACCCCGCATCCAGACAGGTCATCGACTTCAACATGTTCGTCGGACCCAAGGAATATGACCTGCTGAAAGACTACGGCCTTAAACTGGAAAAGAGCATCGACTTCGGTATCTTCGCTTTCATAGCGATCCCCATGCTGCTTTTCCTTAAAATAATCTACGGATTTGTACAGAACTACGGTATAGCCATCATCCTGCTTACCGTGGTTGTTAAGGTGCTCACTCTGCCCCTTACCCACAAGAGCATGGTCAGCATGAAAAAAATGGGTTCTCTTGCTCCCAAGATGACCGAGCTGAAAGAGAAATACGGCGCAGATAAAGAGAAGCTGAATCAGGCTATGATGGAGCTTTACAAAAAAGAGGGTGTAAACCCCCTCGGCGGCTGTCTGCCTATGGTTCTCCAGATCCCTATATTCTTTGCACTGTACAAAACCCTGCTTCTGGCCATCGAACTTCAGGGTGCGCCCTTCTTCGGCTGGATAGTTGACCTTTCAGTAAAAGACCCTTACTACATCACGCCCATCATCATGGGCGCAACAATGTTCATCCAGCAGAAGATGACACCCAGCTCAGTGCAGGATCCCATTCAGCAGAAGGTATTTATGCTCATGCCGTTCATTTTTACCTTTATGTTCCTTACATTCCC
The DNA here is from genome assembly GCF_004339245.1 of Seleniivibrio woodruffii. Classification (NCBI taxonomy): domain Bacteria; kingdom Pseudomonadati; phylum Deferribacterota; class Deferribacteres; order Deferribacterales; family Geovibrionaceae; genus Seleniivibrio; species Seleniivibrio woodruffii. The sequence goes on along the minus strand of NZ_SMGG01000003.1, from coordinate 66,393 downwards.
TGCAGGTCTGGTGGTATACTGGCTTACGAACAACGTACTTTCCATCGCACAGCAGTATTACATCAACAAGAAAACTGCTTAACACGGAGACAGGAACTTTATGAAATATTTTGAAATAGAAGGAAAAAATCCCGATGAGGCGGTTGCCAACTTCCTCTCGGAAAATAACATACCCAAGGATTTTATAACCTTTGAAACACTTGAGACAGGAAGCAAAGGCTTTCTGGGATTCGGCAGCAAAAACGCAATTGTTAAGATAAAATTCAATGACACTGAGTTTTTCAAGCGCAAAGGCAGACTGGTTCTGTCGGAGCTTCTGGAAAAAGCAGGTTTCACCGAATTTACTATTGAAACTAAGTTCAGACATCCCGATGTTATCTATAATATAATCTCGCCCGACTCAAAACTGCTCATAGGCAAAAATGCGCAGATGCTTGACGCTATGCAGTTTCTGCTTAACCGTATGGTGGACTGGGAAGGCGGCGAGGGCACTTTTATAGTAGATGTTGAGGACTATAGAGACAGAGTTGTCGAGCAGCTGAAAGACAAGGCCATCAAACTGGCAAAAACTGTCCGCAGAACAGGCAAACCCATTAAAATGGCTCCTATGGTCACAATGGTGCGTAAGGAAATCCATATCGCACTTAAGCAGATAAAGGGCATAAGCACCGTCAGCAAAGGCGAGGGACACCTTAAGGAAATCCTTATCGTTCCCGAGCGCAGACCCGGCGGGCAGAGAGAAGGCGGAGCTCCCAGAGACGGAGGCAAACGCCCTTTCAGACCCCGAAATGACAACCGTGACAATAACTCAAATACCGACGCTCCGAAGCAGGAGAAAGAATCGGTGCAGGAAGACTAGCAATGGTTAAATTTCTTATTTTCGCACTTATCGCGTTCGTAGCTTTTAAACTCTTCCGCAGACCGGAAGATCTTAAAAAGGTGAGGGAGGAGGCGGCTCCGAAACCGCTTGAGACGGCAGTAGACCCTATTTCAGGGACCTATGTCAGCAAGGACACCGATTTCAAAGTGAAACTGTATGACAAGATATACTACTTCGACTCAAAAGAGAGCATGGACAAGTTCATAGCCCAGAAAACCGGAGAAGAGAATGAAACTGTTTCTTGATACGGCAAACATCAGCGAGATCAAAGAGGTTAAAGACCTCGGAATCCTTGACGGCGTGACCACCAACCCTTCGCTCATTGCAAAGGAAAAAAGAGATTTTAAAAAGACCGTGGCAGAGATCTGCGAAATCGTGTGCGGACCTGTCAGTGCGGAAGTTATCGCACTGGACTGGGAAAACATGGTGAAAGAGGGCAGAGAACTGGCGGAGATCAGCGAGCATATCGTTGTTAAGGTTCCTTTCACAAAAGACGGCCTGAAAGCCACCAGCATTCTGGCAGGCGAGGGAATCCCCGTTAACGTAACACTTATCTTTTCGGCAAATCAGGCTCTTCTGGCCTGCAAAGCCGGAGCGGCATACATCAGCCCCTTTGCGGGCAGACTGGACGACATAGGCCACGACGGTATCGATGTTGTCAGCCAGTGCCAGCAGCTTGTGGAGACCTACGGATTTGAAACCGAGGTTATCGCCGCAAGCATCAGAAGCACAGCGCACATGTTCCAGCTTCAGGAAGTCGGCGTGGATATCGCCACTATTCCTTATTCCGTTGTTACGCAGATGATGAAACATCCGCTGACGGATATAGGTATAGAGAAGTTCCTGAAAGACTGGGAATCCGCAGTCAAATAAGTTGATGCTGATAACGCTTCGCATTTCTGCGTTGTCGGAATAAAAATATTGCTCATGTACCTACGACGTACACTGCGCATATTTTTCATCCTCCGCCTTGAACTGCTCGGTTCTGAGCATCAACATTAAGAATCGTATTCCAAGCCCTGCAATTTTGCGGGGCTTTTTTCTTGCTCCCTCCTTTATCAAAGGAGGGTCGGGGTGGATTTTGCCTTTGAATTTCTACGTCAGGAAGCGAAATGTAAATCCCCCTTAATCCCCCTTTGCCAAAGGGGGAGATAGAAGCGCATTACTGCGGATTACCGCAGGTGCTGTGGCAATCTTCTGTTGTCTTTGCGAGCGTAGCGAAGCAAACTTCCACGCCTAGTTTGCAATAATGGAAATCCCTCTAAATCTCCCTTTATTAAAGGGAGACTTAAAACCTCTCCTTTGATAAAGGAGGGTTGGTGTGGATTTACATTTGCATTTCCGATAAGATAAAAGAATGGAAAAATATGAAACTGTCACACCAAAAAAAGAAGTTGGAGCAAGGGGAGAACTGAGGCGAAGTCCGTCTGTCGAAAAACTTATTAGTGCTCTTGAAATTGGAGAAAAAAGCGGAATCTCTGAAAAGACCATTGAGCAAATACACGAGGAAGTGATGCGGTCGTTTCACTGTAATTCTTTGCGAGCGTAGCGAAGCAAACTTCCATATCAGAAAAGCAGGAATGTAAATCCCTCTAAATCTCCCTTTATTAAAGGGAGACTTAAAACCCCCTCCTTTGATAAAGGAGGGTTGGGGTGGATTTACATTATCTCCTTGTCTTCCGCTTTAAAGCGACTGTCGTTTGGTAAAACAAGACACCAAATAGTATAGAACACAATAGCTTAGACATTTGATGCGTATCGCCTATTATACCTTGATAAGGAATGATAAAAGACGCAATGCCATTTAAAAAAGAATAATCAAATGGGTCATAATCTCTAAAAATGTAAAACAAAGAAGCAAAGACAATCATCCATACGATTGGTAGCCACCAGTTTTGACCAAAGTTAGAGGAATACTTATTGATTGAAAGCAAGAACTTTTCTGAAAGATTCTTTTTCCAGCTTAATTCGGAATAGAGTTTATCCATCTCAAGAGCAAAATACTTATTAGCTTCAACTATATTTCCTACACTATCAAGATTAAATTTGATGATACGGTATGTTTCTCGTGATGTAACTTTTTTTGCTGATGACGATGAAATGTCTATGCCACGGAAATTAGGTGGCTCATGCGTAATGTTAGAATCAAAGTGTAGTCCATAAGGAAATTTAGATAATTCAAAGCTCAGGATTCCAGTAAAAATTGAATTGATTATGCGAGGAATACATTCATTTACACCTAAAGAGCTTTGAGAAATTTTTGCTGAAAGATTAAAATTAGAATCTAAAAGAGTGAAATGTTCAATCGAACAATCAAAAATGATAAATTCGTTTTTAAAGCGGCATTTTTGGAAATACAAAGATAATGATTTAATATGTTCAAGTTTAAAATCCCCATTAAAAGTGCAGTTAATGAAAGATAAGTTCATATTGTTAAGCTCATCATCATGAGAAAAACTATTGTTGAATGAGCAGTTTGTAAAATTAGTTTTAATTCTAGGTAAAAAATTATAATTAAATGAGCAATCTTTCCATTCGATTATTATGTTCTTGTCAAAATCACGAAATAAAGAATCATAATCATCAGACCAATCATGTGGAAAAACAACTGAGTTAAGAGTACAGACTCCTTGAGAAGAACTAGATATTCTGCACTTTAAATATTCATTAAATTGGTTTGCGAAGTAGTTTGGTGAAAGTCCTGATGGACTGCCTTTAGCACAATGAACGACACATTTATTATGAAGAATAGAACGTTTCAACTCACACCCTTCAACCACACATTGATTTTCATGTTTTTCTTCCATATCCCCTCGCATAGGGATATTTTAAACGTTGGTTGGCGATGTGACAAGTGATTTAAGCTGAGAAAAGTCTATCAGCCCCCGCCGACAAATCTGATAAGTTCGATTTTGTCGCCCTCTTTGGTGAAGGTGTCGTCATAGGTGGCTTTGTCCGGCAGGTCGCCGTTCAGCTCAACAACAACAGTCTCTTTTTTCATATCGTATTTTGTTATCAGTTCGCTGATGGTATATGCTCTTTCAAGCTCTACAGCGTCACCGTTAAGAATTATTTTCATGATTATGCCTCCGTTTCGCCAAGAATAAGCCGCACGGCGAGGTTTGCCTGAATACCTGCGGCAATCACAACCCTTGTTGCCATAAGCCCTCTGCCAACGGCCGCCTCGGATGTGAAATCACCTACAATATGCACGTTTTTTCCCGCTTTTACCACCCTAAATTCCTTGAAACTGCCAAGCCCCGCCAGACCCGATGCCCCAATGATAAATGAGTCCGGATAAGCATTTGCGGCGGTGGAGATTAGCATTGCCTTGTTTACGGCACTGTCGAACGCCTCGATGATAACATCGCATCCGTCAAACAGTCCCTTAACGTTATCTTTGGTGATATAAAGATCGTGGATGTCGTATTCGATATACGGGTTAACACGCTTAAGGTTTTGCAGAGTGGCATCTGTCTTTTTCATGCCCAGCTGATCTACAAAATACTGCTGGCGGTTCAGGTTCGAAGGTTCAACCACGTCAAAATCTATCAGCCGCAGATATCCCACGCCCATTCTGGCGAGGTTCAGGGCTATGTTTGACCCCAGTCCGCCCAGACCGCAAACTGCGATTCTTGCTTTTGCCATCCTGTCTGCAATCTTCGGGGTGTGGCGTGAATATATAAGGTTCTGCATCTCCTCATGTGTGGGTATTTCGCCCCGTTTTATGAGATACAGTGTGTCGCCGTCTTTCAGCGGACTCTGTCTTCCTGCTATGAACCCGTTGTGTATGATAACATCTGCATCAGGCTTGACCAAATCAGCTCCAGCTCCTGAGAGTGCATCGTCAGCCAAAAAATATTCATTGTCATTTATAAGTACTTTCATCTAAAACAATATCCCCCGTATGCTTGAGCAGAATCATATCTCTGCAATTTCTGTCGTTATTATATAGAATATGCACACGTTTGTCATCATCGCAAGTGTAAGTATTGCTGCGGGTATGATAAACCGCTTTGCAGTCTTCCCGTGTCTCGTTCACGCAAACGCCGCCGTAGTCCTCATTCTCCTCTGCTATCTTCAGCAGGTGGTTTTCGCCATTATAGATTATAACTGTGCCTGTGTCAGCCTTTGAAATACCCTTTTCGGTGAGAAACGGCACGAACTTATACTTGAAATCTCCATATGTCCCCTTGAAAAATACCCGCACTTTGCCGTCCAAAATCAGAAACGCTTTCGACCGCTGATAGCCCATAAAATATGCACCCTTCAGAGAGTTCTGAGGCTGCGATGCCGAGGTCTGAGTTTTAGATACGGTCGTTTCAATAGGTTTTGCCGCTCTGTCCGCCGGAAGATAGGGGAGCATAAGCAGGACGCATGCCGCAAGCACCTGCCGCCTGTAGAGCGTGTAGAGCAGGAAAACAATCATTGCGGCTATGATGTATTTGTCAGGTTTGTATACCTGATAGAAAAAGCCTGAATAGTCGGAGAAGAATTTCACCACTGCCATGTGCACTTCATCCAGAAACAGTATGGGCGCAACGGACTGCTGCGGGAATATGCAGAACAGACCGAAGCAGGCCATCTGCAAAGCCACCACGGGGGTAAGGAGCACGGTTGAGATAACTGAGGACGGATTGAACATGCCGAACACTGCCGCCGCCGCAGGCATGATGAACGCCGAAGCTGCAAGCCCTACAGCTATGCCTCCCCAGAGCGAGTTCTTTATCTGCGGCAGATAGACCAGTCCCAAAACGGCGGAGAACGAAAATATGAACGAGATATCTCCGAGCATTGAAGGGGTTATGAGAACGAACATGCCGGCTGTGAACAGAAGCAGTTTCCCCGTATCGGTGCGGTAGTCGAGGAGTTTCGCACCCATAATAGCTAGTCCGAACAGAGCCGCACGGCAAACCGTGACGGTGAATCCCGTGAACGGCATCAGCAGGAGCATGGACATTATCATGGGAATCAGCCGCAGTTTTCTGGGCAGAAAACCGAAAACAAAATATAGCATACCCGCCAGAACGGCAACGTGCATTCCGGATACGGAGAGAAGATGCCCCAGACCGGTAACGATGAACAGGTCGTTCATGGATGGCGAAATATACCGCCTGTCGCCAAGGGCCAGCGCCTGCGTCAGAACAGCCTTTCCGCCCGATGCGAAATACAGGCTGTCGGAAAGATCCTCCCGTTTCAGCAGGATGGATTGTATGAACGGTACTGAGGTTTTTTTATCGATGCGGTCGGCTATGTAGTATCCGGCGGAGAATCTGCTCTCTTTCAGAAACGAATAGGTCTTTTTGCTGAATTTTCCAGAAAGAATGTCCCCCGGCTGAAAACCTGCGGGTGCGAGGAGCGAACCCCATGTGGTCTTATAGAGCCATTTGTCACCTTCGGGTTTCTTTATCTCGGTGATAAGGATGTGCCCCGACAGAATATATGCCAGTGCGGCTGTGAACAGGCCGACGGCTATTCCCGTCCGTTTCCCTATGAAAATGGCGGGCAGGAGGAATGCGGCAATGAGCATCGGCACCTCGGCGGGATAAAACGCCAGTGCCGAGAGGACAGAAAGCGCAAAGAAAATCTCGGTTTTTTTGTTAAGTCTCTGCCACATAGGGATTATCTTTTTCAGCATGCTATATTCTAACGTATTTATTATTTCATTAATAGTGCGGTTTTGATACAATGCCCCCATCCGGAAAATTGACTCAGAGGTATTCATGTCCCAGAAGAAAGATTTCGTCCATTTGCACCTGCACACCCAGTATTCACTGCTGGACGGTGCCATAATCGTGGGCGATCTGATGAAGAAGATAAAGACCGAAGGCTCAACGCCCATTGTAGGCATATCCGACCACGGAACCATGCACGGCATAGTGGATTTCTATAAACAGGCTCTGGCAAACGACATTAAGCCCATTCTCGGCTGCGAGGTGTACGTTGCGCCGGACACCCGCAAAAACACATCATACGAGAAGGGGCAGGACAGGAACTATCACCTTGTGCTGCAGGCCAAGAACAACAAGGGACTTTCGAATCTGCAAAAGCTGGTTTCCAAGGCGCAGTTCGAGGGCTTCCACTATAAACCCCGTATCGACAAAGAGATTCTTGCGGAATATTCCGAGGGGCTTATAGGCATGTCCGCATGTCTGGCGGGGGAGATTCCCAGAAAGATAATGCGTGACAGATATGACGAGGCGCTGGCAGCGGCCATGGAATACCGTGACATCCTCGGCAAGGACGACTTCTTCCTTGAGATTCAGGAGAACGGCATCGAAGAGCAGATGATGGTGAACCGTCAGATAATCAGGATGTCCAAAGAAACGGGAATTCCTCTGGTGGCAACGAATGACTGCCACTATCTGAACAGGGGCGACCACCTGAGCCATCAGGTTCTTATATGCATTCAGACCCAGTCCACAGTAAACAGCCCCAACAAGTTCGAGATACACTCCGATCAGCTCTGGGTGAAAAGCCCCGAGGAGATGTGGGCGGCGTTCGCAGAAGTACCTTCTGCTCTGACTAATACTGTTGCCATTGCCGAAAGATGCAACACCTCAATAGAGTTCGGAAACCTTCACCTGCCTGAGTTTGAGGTTCCGGAAGGCTACACCATCGCAAGCTACCTGACCCATCTGTCAAGGAACGGACTTGTCAAAAAACTGGCTAAGATACCCGCCGACAGACACGAGGAATATCATAAACGTCTCCAGCTTGAGCTGGACGTTATCATCGACAAACATTTCGCAGGCTACTTCCTGATAGTCTGGGACTTCATAAACCATGCACACACCATCGGCGTTCCCGTCGGCCCCGGAAGGGGTTCGGGTGCTGGCTCTCTGGTGGCATATGCGCTCGGAATCACCGACATTGACCCCATCAGGTTCAAACTGCTGTTCGAGCGATTTCTGAACCCCGAAAGAGCGTCCATGCCCGACTTTGATATCGATTTCTGCGTAAGAGGGCGTGAAGAGGTGATCAAATACGTCCGCCGGAAATACGGCGACGACAGGGTATCGCAGATCATCACCTTCGGTAAGCTTCTGGGAAGAAGCACCATACGGGATGTGGGGCGTGTTCTGGAAGTGCCGCTGAAAGACGTTGATAAACTGGCAAAGGCTCTGCCCGGTGACCCCGGAATGACCCTGCGCAAGGCACTGGAAAAGGATCCCAGCCTTAACGATAATTTCAAAGAGGTGGAGCAGGGGCTTGACATCCTGAACCACGCTGTGAAGCTGGAAGGACTGGTGCGAAACACCGGCATGCATGCGGCGGGCGTGGTTATCTCCGATAAACCTCTGAACGAATACGTTCCGCTCTGCAAAGGTCAGAACGACGAGGTTATCACCCAGTTTGAAAAGGATACTCTGGAGGCCGTAGGTCTGGTCAAGTTCGACTTTCTCGGTCTGAACAACCTGACCATCATAGATGAAGCTATCAAGCGGATAAGGGAGAACAGAGGGATTGACCTTGATATCTCAAAAATTCCGCTGGACGATAAAAAAGTATACGACCTTCTGACCCGGGGCGACACCACCGGCGTTTTCCAGCTGGAAAGCTCTGGCATGAAAAACCTTCTGAAAAAGCTGAAACCGGAGGAGTTCGAGGACATCATAGCACTTGTGGCTCTCTATCGTCCCGGCCCCATGGAATCGGGCATGCTTGATTCGTTCGTTAAAAGGAAATGGGGCGAGGAGGAGATAGACTATATCTTCCCTCAGCTTGAGGAGATATTGAAAGAGACCCGAGGGGTTGTTATCTATCAGGAACAGGTAATGCAGATCGCACAGATAGTTGCGGGCTATTCGCTGGGTTCGGCGGACAACCTGCGCCGTGCGATGGGTAAGAAAAAAGCCTCGGAAATGGAGAAGCAGAAGGAGTTTTTCCTTCACGGCGACGGAAAGACCATTCCGGGTGCAAAGAAAATGGGCTTCGATATGGCTATGGCCGAAGACCTGTTCGACAAACTGGCAAAGTTCGCCGGATACGGCTTCAACAAGTCGCACTCAGCGGCATACGCAATGGTCTCCTATCAGACCGCATATCTGAAAGCCAACTTCCCTGTGGAATACATGGCGGCCATCCTTTCATGCGAAATTGACAAGGGTGAAAAGATAGTAACCTTCACCGAAGAGTGCAAAAGCATGGGGATAGAGGTGCATCCGCCGGATATCAACAGATCCGGAGCATCGTTCGTCATCGACGGCAACACAATCCGGTTCGGTCTGGGAGCCATTAAAAACGTAGGCATGCACGCCATCGAAGCGGCACTTCAGGTGCGGGAAGAGGGCGGCGAGTTCAAAAACATATACGATTACTGCGCAAGGGTCGACCTGCGCCTGAGCAATAAAAAGGTGCTGGAATCACTGGTTAAGGCCGGAGCTTTCGACAGCACAGGCAAAAACCGCAGACAGAACCTTCAGGTGCTCGAAAAAGCTCTGGAAGAGGGACAGCGCAAGCAGAAAATGGAGCAGCAGGGGATAATCTCTCTGGAGTCCTTCCTTGAGGACGAGACCGAGAACGGGGAGCAGAGCTACTACTTTCCCGATGTGACCGAGATGCCCGAAAACGAGCTTCTTAAGATGGAGAAGGAGGTTCTGGATTTCTATATCTCAAACCACCCTCTCGCCGTCTACAACAATATACTTAAAACCTTCGCAGTTCCTCTGGCGGATGTGAAGACCCCTGATGCGTCCGGCGCATACGTTGTGGGCGGACTGGTGAAGGCAATAAAGAATATTTTCACCAAAAAAGGCGACAAGATGGCGTTCGTCACCATTGAGGATATGGACGGCGAGCTTGATGTAGTCGTATTCCCGAAGGTGTACGAGCAGGTCATAAGACATCTTGTGGCGGACAAGATCATAATCGTGGCGGGTAACGTCAACCACAAGGACGAGGAGATAACCATTCTGGCGGATGCCATTATGGATGTTCCTGAGGCCGTGGAAAAACTTACCGAGCGGGTGACGGTGAAGCTCACCAGTCTGGGCATGACCACAGAGATAATCAGTAAGCTGAAAACCATAATCAGAACCCACAAAGGGGACGTTCCGGTGTCGTTCTATCTGGAAAGACCCAAGACCTACGGTGTGTTCATCAACGCCGGAGAGGATTATAAGGTGAAGCCGGATTTCGATTTCTACAAGGAGATCGACGACCTCATCGGCAAGGGCAGATACGAGATCAAAGCGAAAGCATACGAACATAAAGAGCAGAAACCAAGTTTCTTTAAGAAACGCACGGGGGATTCGTGAGAAAAGCACTTACAATAGCAGGTTCGGATTCAGGCGGCGGAGCGGGCATTCAGGCGGATATCAAATCCATGAGCGCGAACGGCGTGTTCGCCATGAGCGTTATCACTGCGGTGACTGCTCAGAACACCACAGGCGTTCAGGGATATGTGGATATCCCGCTGGAATACATTGAAATGCAGATAGATTCCATCGTCACCGACTTAAGACCCGATGCCCTGAAAACCGGAATGCTCTCAAACCCCGACACTGTGGCTCTGGTGGCATACAAAATTGCGAAATATCATCTGGAAAAGGTCGTTGTCGACCCTGTTATGGTTGCAAAGGGCGGTTCGCCCCTTCTTCAGCAGGAGGCGGTGAACAACATGAAAAACCTGCTGTTCCCTCTGGCGGACATAATCACGCCTAACATTCCCGAGGCTGAATACATAACCGGAAAAAAGATTGTCAGCGGAGCGGACATGAAGGATGTGTGTCTGGAGCTGGCTGATTACGGAGTGCGCAGCGTTCTTTTGAAGGGCGGACATCTGGGCGGCGAAGAGGCCACAGACCTGTTCTTTGACGGAACGGATTTTCACACATTCACTTCAAAACGCATAGCTACTAAAAACACCCACGGCACAGGATGCACCATGGCCAGCGCAATTGCCGCCGGAATGGCAAAGGGGCTTTCGGTCTACGACAGTGTCGATGCGGCAAAAAAATATATACAGAAAGCCATTGAGGGTGCGGACGCACTGAAGATAGGTTCAGGTCACGGGCCGGTGGATCATTTCTGGATGATGCGGTAGAAAACTATCTGCCGAGGCGTTCCGCACATTTGCGGAGCGTCAGGGTAAGATCTTCCTTAACAACGGGCTTTTTGAGATATTCGAAAATGCCTATCTCCGCTGCCTTGTCAATGTAGGGTTTTTCATTGAATGCAGTGGTAATGACTATCACTGCTGAGGGGTTTTCATCGAGTATCCTTCTGGACATCTCTATTCCGTCCATAACAGGCATCTGAATGTCTGTTATGATTATGTCGGGTCGGTGTTCTCTGTACATCTCAAGGCCTTCTGCGCCGTCCTTTGCGGAGTAGATGGTGTCGAAACGTCTCTTCAGAAAACGCATAAGGCTCTCTCTGACGCTTGTGTCATCCTCAACATGCATCACAGAAAGATTCTTCAATAACTCAACGTCTTTGTTGTATTCTTCGTTCATGTTTCCCCTTGCTCCGTATATTTTATACCTACAAAATAAATCCCGCAATTAAAAATAAATTGTTCATCATCAGGAAAATCCAAAAACAAGTGGAAATTATGTACTTAAATTTATATATTTCCGAAAGACACATACAAACGGAGGTTTTCAAAATGAGTGACTGCAACTCAAACAGCTCCTGTTCTTCCTGCTCCTCGGCGGCGGGATGCAACACGGACGAGAAAAAACAGCATGCCAGAAAGCGGCTTGATGACAGGCTGTCGAAGATTAAATACAAGATAATGGTAATGAGCGGCAAGGGCGGTGTGGGTAAATCCACAGTAAGCGTGAGCCTCGCTTCCGCTCTGCATTCTCTGGGCTACAGCGTGGGTATCCTTGATGCCGACATCCACGGACCCAACATCCCCAAAATGTTCGGTCTGGCTCAGAAGGGTGTTCAGTCCGGCGAGAACGGACTCGTTCCCTTTGAGGCAGTGGACGGCCTTAAAGTCATGTCCGTCGGCTTCCTTCTGGAGAACGACAGCGATGCGATAATCTGGCGTGCACCCGTTAAACACGGAATGATCGAACAGTTCATCTCAGACGTTGACTGGGGCGATCTTGACTTCATCATTATCGACCTGCCCCCCGGCACAGGCGACGAGCCTCTCAGCGTTGCGCACACCATCGGTGCTGTTGACGGCGCTGTGATAGTTACAACTCCTCAGGAAGTTGCACTGCTTGATTCCAGAAAATCCGTGACCTTTGCCCATAAGCTGAAAATCCCGGTGCTGGGAATCGTGGAGAACATGAGCGGACTTGTCTGCCCCCATTGCAGCGGCACTGTCGACCTGTTCAAAACAGGTGGCGGCGAGCGCATGGCAACGGAGATGGAGGTTAATTTCCTCGGCAGAGTGCCCATAGACCCCATGGTGGTCATTCAGGGAGACACCGGAAAGCCTTATGTGCTTGAGGTGAAAGACACCCCCACGGCAAACGCTTTCAAAGAGATAGCTCTCAACGTTGCCAAACAGACAATAGCGAAATAACAGTGTCATCCTGAGCGAATGCGAAGGATCTGAAACTGAGATTCTTCATTGCATTCAGAATGACAGTATCTGATCTATAATTCTGAGGCCGCCCTGTGGCGGCCTCTTCTCTTTCCCTCTTGCCGTTTCCCCTTTCTCATTATATCCTTATCCAGCAGGTGAAATATGGGATACAGAACACTGAAACACTGTCTGGACGACCTTGAAAGACACGGACAGCTCAAAAGAATAGATGCTGAGATAGACCCCTGTCTTGAGATGGGAGTCATTCAGAGAAAAGTTTATGAAGCGGGCGGCCCCGCACTGCTCTTTACCAACGTAAAGGGATGCAGATTTCCCATGGCCGGAAACATATTCGGAACAATGGAGCGCACCAGGTTCATATTCAGAGACACTCTTGCGTCCATCGAAGCTATGGTTAAGGCAAAGACCGACCCCGCATATCTGTTCAGAAATCCTTCGAAACTGCTGAAACTTCCGGCGGCCGGGCTGAATATTCTGCCTAAGACGGTGAGCAGTGCGCCTGTTATGAAAAACCGCATCGCTCTGAAAGACCTGCCTCAGCTTGTGGGCTGGCAGAAGGACGGCGGGGCGTTCATAACCCTTCCGCAGGTCTATTCCGAATCACCCGTCAAGGGCGGGTTCAGAAACAGCAACCTCGGCATGTACCGTGTACAGATATCCGGCAACGACTATGCGCCGGATGAGGCAGGACTGCACTATCAGCTCCACAGAGGGCTTGGGATACATCACACCGAGGCACTGGCCAAAGGTGAGAGGCTTTATGTCAACGTCTTCATCGGCGGTGCGCCCTCAATGACAATTGCCGCTGTTATGCCTCTTCCTGAAGGCATGCCCGAAATATCTTTTGCGGGAGCACTGGGCGGACATCGCATACCTTTTTTCAGACCGGAGCAGGGCACAGCTGTCTATGCTGAGGCGGACTTTGTTATCTGCGGATACATAGACGGAACTCTGAAACCCGAAGGACCTTTCGGCGACCATGTGGGCTATTACAGCCTTAAACACGATTTTCCCGTGATGAAGGTCACCGGAGTTTTCCACAGGGACGGAGCGATTTTCCCCTTCACCACCGTGGGCAGACCTCCGCAGGAAGATACCAGCTTCGGCAATTTCATCCACGAGCTCACAGGCGAGCTTATCCCTGACGTTCTGCCGGGCGTGAAGGCTGTTCATGCGGTAGACCCCGCTGGGGTGCACCCTCTGCTGTTCGCCATCGGCTCGGAACGCTACACTCCGTACCAGAAGCAGGACGAACCGAAAGAGATACTCACTCAGGCCAACGCTATTCTGGGGCAGGGTCAGCTCTCCCTTGCGAAATATCTTTTTATTACGAACCATGCGGATAATCCCGCACTGGATATACATGACGCTGAAGAATTTTTTACCCATGTACTTGAGCGGGCTGACTGGCGCAGAGACCTGCATTTCCAGACCTCTGTGACCATAGATACGCTGGATTATACGGGGCACGGCCTGAACAAAGGGTCGAAGCTCACCGTGGCAGCCTGCGGAGAGAAAAAACGCACACTGCCCGACAGACTGCCTGAGAATATAAACCTGCCTGACGGTTTTGATGCTCCGAGGGTTGTCATGAACGGTGTTCTTGCCGTCCGTGCGCCGAAACACACTGCCCCCAGAGGGGAGTACGATCCTGCGATGATAAGATTCTGCGAATCTTTTGAGGCGGATAACCCTGTGAACGGTTTTCCGCTGATTGTGCTTGTGGACGACAGTGATTTTACGGCGGCAAATATAAATAATTTCCTCTGGGTAACGTTCACCCGCTCCAACCCGGCAACCGATGTCTACGGCATAGGGGCATTCACACATGCCAAACATTTCGGGTGTACAGGTTCAATGGTCATCGATGCCAGAGTGAAGGCATACCATCCCGAAGCGATGGAGATGGACGAAGAAGTAATTAAGAAGGTCGAAAACATGGCCGTCAGGGGCGGTGCACTTGAAGGGTTTTTCTGATATCAGTTTTGAGGTAAAGTTGCGGGGGGCGAATTCTCCGGGAATATTATGTAAAAAATAACGCCGTCCGGTGTGTTTTCGGCGTGCAGAGTACCGTTGAAATGGTTTTCGATGATAGTGCGTGACATATAAAGCCCTATACCGGAACCGTGCTTTTCCTGTTTTGTCGTAAAATAAGCCACAAAAATCTTTTTCAGGATATCCTCAGGGATTGCCGGCCCGTTGTTAAAGATTGATAAATAGTAGTTATTATCTTTTTTGTCGATATTGATGACTATCCTTCTTGCATCATTTTCAACGCTTAAAAGAGCATCTTTCGCATTGTTAATAATATTCAGAAGAACCTGTCTCAGCTCTGACATGAAACCGAAATACATATCGCTCGGGTCATCAGGGTTATTTTCGTAACTGCAATTCTGTATCGTTCTTATGTTGTAATGGCTAAGCTGCGGTTGAACCAGCCTTAGGGTTCTGGCGACCTCGTAATCCAGAGAAAAAATCTGCTTCTGCTTACCCGCAGAAAAAAAGTTTCTGAAATCGTCAATGGTTTTTGACATGTAGTCTACCAGCTCAGAATGCTGTTCATACAGTTCTTCACGTGTCTTTCCATAGTCTTCGCCGCTGTCCATATCATCAAGCATCTGCATAACAAGCCTGATATTGTTCAGGGGTTGTCTCCATTGGTGAGCAATAGCATTTATCATCTGTCCCATATCTGCAAACCGTTGCTGTTCGGCTATCATTTCCACATGCTGCCTGTTTTTTTCCACTTCCTGTTTAACCCTGTCCTGAAGTTCGCTGTTGAGCTGTTCCAACTGCTTTTTGATCTGTTCCTCGTGGGTACGGGCAGCTTTCATTTGGTTCATATTCTTTATTCTGCCGACAGTCAGATAGAACGCAAGCAGCATCATGGCCAAAGTTATTAAATGAACATACAGAGCATGCGGATGTGAAACAGCCCAGCCGTTAACGGGTTCTGCAACCATTCTCCATTTGCCGCTGGGGATGCTGATGCTCATATTGATAACATCGGTTTTGCTGAAAAGTTCCGGTTCACCATAGATGATATCTTCTTTGTTGCCAAATACATCATAACCTTTCAAAGCAAATTTGATGGGATTAGTGGAATTAGCCTTGCTGATGGATTCCATCATAAGGTTGAAATTTAATATAGAGGAAACCAGTCCCCAGAATACACCCTTATCATTGTACACAGGTACTCTGCCTACCAGTCCTTTTCCGCCCTGAATCAGATCCACTGGTCCGGCCAGAACAACTTTTCCTGTTTCCGCCGCCATCTTTGCTCTTTCCCACTGCCCCGGAATATTTCTATAATTCTTTCCAAGAAGTGCCTCATTTCCTTCCAGAGGATAAACATATTTGAATACAAAATCAGGCGACGCAGTAATATTTTTTAAATGTGCGTTTCTTTCAAATAACTCTTTTGCAAATCTATTGAAATCCGCTGTCGTAAGGTCAGGGTATATGGAAATGTATGATGCCATGGATTGTATCAGAAGCATACTGCTGGTGACTTCATATTCGAGCTTGGCTCGCAGTTCACCCATCTTTGAATAAACCTGAGCCTGCTGCAAAGAAATATATTGTTGGCGAAGACTTTTCTGGATCATGTAGTCACCAGTGAAAAGAATAAACATCACCAACACCAGCTCAATTATGAGATATCTGATAGTGTCCTCGATATGTTGTTTCTAATATTATACATCTTAATAAGTGATATGAGAAATAATTATTATACGGTTAAATCATTGTATTGTTCATCGTGCTAATAGAAATAAGAAAAGGGTACTGATTTCAGTACCCTTTTTTTGTTTATGCCTGGGACGGGAATCGAACCCGTACAGCCTTGCGACCGAGGGATTTTAAATCCCTTGTGTATTATTTTGATTTGTTTTTATCTGGATTATTATTCTTTTATATTCTATTTATTAACAGTGGTTTACTTCTGGGATGGCTTCGTAAAATTTATTGACTTTTCTATCCATTTTGGCATAATTTGCTATATCTGGTTAGAAAAATAGTTAGAAAAGTTAGACATCAAAAGAGGCTTAATATGGCTGTTATGGTTAAATGTTCACAGTGTCATGCAAAGGTATCTTTGAAGAATTCCACATGTAAATGCGGTAATGATCTGAAAAAGGACAAAAAGAAGCTTTACTACATTGTTTATACGTTTAATGGAAAAAAAGTTTGGGAACATGCAGGGCATAGCCTAAAATTTGCGAAAGAACTCGAAACAAAAAAGAAAAACGATCTTATTGACAGAAAGGTTGGGCAAGTCAATAAAGAACTTAAAAATATAGTCTTCAGTGACTTTATTGATAATCAATTCACACCTCACTACAGGCTGAAAAATAAAGCGTTTAAATCGGAAAAAAGCCGCTTTAAAGTTATTAAAGAACAATTAGGGGATATCCTGCTTAAAAGTGTAACTGAATATGATATTGATAAATTTCTTAAATATCTCCAACTGGAACGTAAAATCTCCAAGAGTACTATTAACAGGTATATTGCCACGGTTAAGCGGATGATGAACTATGCTATTGAGCTGAATATTATCGTAATTAACCCAATGAGACATATAAAACAGATGCCTGTTTCTAATGAGCGCACAAGATATTTGACAAATGAAGAGGTCGAAAGAGTGCTTACGGAATGCAGGAGAAGCAGAAATAAAAATTTATACTACATTGTCCAAGTTGCGTTGAAAACAGGAATGAGGTTCTCAGAAGTACTTACTCTGAAAGGTAAAAATGTGAGTTTGATAAATAGATCTATAATCATTGCTCAGCACAATACAAAAAATGGTAAGCAAAGATTTATCCCTATTAATGATGCCTTATATGACGTTCTGGTGGAATATTTTAATCAATGTGGCAGTATTGGAGACGAAGAGAAACTTTTTAAAAATAAAAGCATTCGTGGCGCATATGAAAATGCAATTAAAAGAGCAGAGATAAACGATTTTAATTTTCATGATCTCAGACACACTTTCGCCAGCCGTTTAGTCCAAAAAGAAGTCGGTCTTTATACCGTCTCAGAGCTTCTTGGCCATAGCAACATCACAGTTACAAAACGCTATGCCCACCTCAATCAGAAAAACCTTCGTGATGCCGTCGAAAAGCTTTAAATTATAGCCTTGTTGTAATTTTGGTCAAATTACCTTTAGTGCAATATTGATCAATGCCATCATTCGGAAAAATAAGTAGTCTATGGTATGTATGTCATTAACATCTATCTGAGTTAATTCAGCATGCCTTATATGGTATTGATTTCCAATCTCTGTTAATTGCTTAAACTCATTTTCAATAATGTACTTATTAAGATTATCTATTTTAACAATCCTATCTACAAGTTGATTTGCTGAATCCTTTTTATCACTTGGATTTATAATTGTTTTAATTCTTTCAAAAGCATCCCAAAGGTCTCGCAAAGCATATTTTCTATCATCAGTTTTAGGGCTAATAATTTGTGAGCATGCCTCAAGTAAATGTTTTTTAAGTTCGGTTTCAGTTTTTGATATATCAATCTTATTAATAAGATTTTGCATCCCTGTTTGTAGTTTTCTTTTAATACTGCCGTTTTGATCAAGATAAAAAACTACGCCATTTCTTTCAAAAAGTTGGTTAACTTCTTCTCTAAATTTATTTTTTGCATCTTCAGTTACAATTTCTTTGATATGATGGTGTTTCATATAATAGTGATAGTTTATTACTTCGTAATCCTTAATGTTATCATAAATGAACTGTAAAAAATCAATAATGGCATAATTGAGTTTTTCGTCTACTGATTCTGGCTTATTAAAAGCATTTGTTTTAATCAGTGAAAAAGATAAGTCTGGTATTATGCTTTGGATCCTTCTTATAAATTTGTTTTCATCGAAACCGCACACCACTCCATCTCCATCGCTGCATAGCATGCTAAAAGAAAAAGAAAGGTTATTTTTGTAACTTTCGTGTAGCTCTAACAATGTGTTGTATAAGTTATTAGATATATTCTCAGTAATAAGTTCCTTTTTCCCTTTTTCTTGATCACTGAAGAATTCTGTCATTTGATACCTCAATTATATTAGCTTTTATGAAATTATTGTAGCATGATGTGAAGATGATATGTTGGAATATTTTCTAAATTGTGAGGATTAATCATGGCTTATAGAAATGGAAATTACGCAGCTTTTTACGTCGCCGAACCATTTGTTGAAAGCACACTTGGAGCATATGCAACAAAAGACTTTCTTTATTATCAATTGTTGAGAGCTTGGAAAAGTACGGATTCTTCATTTCCATTTAATGATTCACATAACAAGACATACAACGTCCGAGATGATAGCGATTGGGAAACTACTTTGAAACCAAGGCTAAGAGAACGTCTGAGAAACTCAAAAAATATAGTGCTTTTCCTTAGTGCTAATACCGTAAATTCAAGGGCACTGAGAGAAGAAATTGACTACGGAATTAACAATCAAGAGCTACCGGTTATTGTAATATATCCAGAGTATGCAACTAAAGAGAGTCTTTTGACAAACGGGTATCTGAAAGATAGTGTAAAAAGTCTATGGGATAAGCTTCCTATCTTCAGAGACTCTATGAGTAAAGTTCCTACTCTCCATATTCATCTTGAAAAGAGTATAATTGAGAGAGCATTAAATAATACAAACTTTATGTTATCCACAAAAAGAGATGCAGATATTTATATATACAAATCTTAAGTTCGCTTAGCATAGGAATAGGGTAATCATGACAAAAGTAAGTTTTTTCGATAAGAGGGTTATTGGAAGTTTTCTTAAGGCCACTTCTGTTATAAGTACAATACTGTCGTTGGTTGTTCTTTTTGTTGATATCCCTGCTAATAATAAGACTATTTATGGATGGATTTTTCTTGTGCTATTAGTAGTGATTTATTTTATTATTTGGTTTAAATCGAATAATTTAAATAAGATTGATATTAATATTGAAGGAAGTGATGTGATCATTAAGGTGGGTGATCTTTTCCAGCAAGAAGGATTAAAAGCAATTGCATTCAATGAGTATTTTGATACCCAAGTTGATGATCAAGTAATAGCAGCTCATTCATTAAACGGAATATTCATCAATCAATATCTGGATGTTTCTGTCGCTGAATTTGATGAATATATCAACACATATAACCTTCAGAATAATCAAATATTAGGAACTATTCAAACAAGATCTCGAGGTAAAAAAGATCGTTTTCAAATAGGCACAATTTGCGTATATGAAGACTACTTGATAACAGCATTTTCTAAATTTGATAACAAAAATAAGGCAAGGCTTACAATGCCTGAGTATTTGGAGTTTTTAATTACATTTTGGGATAATGTTAATAATGTTTACGCTCAAAAAAGCGTATCTACTCCAATTTTTGGCTCTGGTATCACATGTATTGAAGGTCATAAGGCCATAAGTGATGAGGAGTTACTCAAAATTATGCTATGGACATTTCGAATTAGTGAGATGAGATTTAAATATCCAGCAAAGCTCAGTATCGTTATTCATAAAGATAAAATTGATAAAATAAATCTTCTTGATATTAAATATGCAAACAATATGATGTGAGCATATAATTGAGAGTAATTTAGTTATAAAATATAAAGATTATAAAATAACCCCTCTTTCGAGGGGCTATTTGTTAAAACTTCTCTAATTTAGAAGAGTTTTGATCAGTTTTGATGATTTGTAGCTCATCAAGGATCTTTTGTCGTTCCCAAAAGATATTGTCCAGTGATAGATCTGGTCTCATTTTAAACTCTTCCTGATTCACCGAGTAACTTTTAGGCTTTAAGGTTGTCATGCAGCCGGCAAAGTTGGGGAATTTTACATAGCACTGTAAATCAGGCAACTGCATAATCTGCGATGAGATGAACAGCGGTTCTCTGACTTTTTGCCTATGCATATTTACAGAGTTTCTTTCTGATGATCCGAACGTCATTCCGCTCAAAGCCTTGTGATATTCAGTATCGCCAATTTTGCGACTTAAGAAGTCGGCAGTGTCTGGGTCATTTACACCGAATATAGCATTTGTGCCGCAAGCATTGATAATAGTGTTTCTGAGGTCTTTGCCGTAGATATTATCTATCTGGCCGATATCTTGAATACCCAGAAAGACTGCACCTCCTTTACTTCGGGAGAGTGTCAAAAGCTCAACGATTCTCTGCATCTTCTGAAGAGTTCCAAACTCATCCAAAATAAAGAACAGCCTGTTATTTGGATCGTCAGGCATAGATATCAGGTTTCTGGCAACTGTATCTATGAACATTGTCAGAATCGGCTTAAGAGTCTCTTTTAGCTTATCATAATTGGAGATGAACAATATTCCTGATCCGTTTTTCACCCATTCTTCAATGCTGAATGAGTCGTTATCATCTTTGAAATATTCAAAGATTTTAGAATACAGGTGCATTGTTGACAGAACTGATCCTGTCTGTTTATTTGATGGGTCTGCTATGTGTGCCGCTCCTGCTGTGCCACCTTTGGTGTTTCGAAGAAGTTCTGCTAATTCTTCAGGCGACTTAGTCAGTGTGTTCCATAGAGTGGAATAATTCTTCTGGTTTGTCTGGAATAGGTGACTTACAACACCTGTAAATACATCCCTTGCCGCCAAATTAAAAAACGGCTGTGATGTATGGGCTTGCTCTGGAATCAGAGAGGCCGTCATAGATATGATATCCATAGGCGTTTTCATATCTGAAAAGATATCCCAGTTGATAGATCTGCTATCCAGAGGGTTAAATAGCAAATCTCTTTCAGGATCAAAGAATCTGCTGACGTAATCACCTTTAAAATCATAGATGATTGCCTTTTCTCCTCTTCTTCTGAGTTCTTCGATAAATGAGCTTGTCAGGACAGTTTTCCCTTTGCCTGTTGCTCCTACTATGAAGCAATGCTTCACCTCTGCCTTGATAGGCATCTTGACTTCTCCAAACGGTAAACTCAGTTGTTCCTTTCTAAGCTGCTTTCTCAACTCTTTTGGAGTGCTTAGTTGAGATCCTCTGGCGTACTCATCCTTTGATTGGCTCTTAGCTTTGTTGCTGAAGAACTTATGCAACGGAAAGAACAGCAGAAATACTAACAATGATTTTATCGCTACTGACCTTAGAGCCAATAAATCTGTCATGCCTTGCTCATAATAGACTGAAAACAGGTTATGAGCTGCGACTTCAATAACCTTGCCGTCATAGTTCAGGTGCATGGTAAAATTCGGAAATGTCTTTGCCAATGCGCCCGACAATAGCCACTTGTACATGTAATAGAGCTGATCCTTGTCATACGAGAAGTAGACGTAAGTTACCACTACTGCTACATACACAATTGCAAGAGCAGCGAGGATGAATAACATCATCCTCATTGACATTTTAAGGTTATGAAGCCACGCTTCAAAGCCTGTGTAATTATGATTTTCACTCATTACATGCTCCTTAGTTTTCCAGCAACTTTTTCATTTCTGCTGCTGTTTGTGGTGATGAAGTTGATAATAGATAAAGAGCTTTTTTGATCTTTACCATGTCGTCCCATTCGTTCCGGTTATGTTTGTTCACCATGATAGCCAGACCTTTGTTGACGTTGATTACCTCGTCAAAGATCTGTTTCAAAAGTGTGGTGTCATAATCGCCAGAAGCATTAATTTCAGATTCGATTTTTTTCATAAAATCCATTAATCTGGCCTCGAATGCTTTCTGTTTGCCGATGCTTCGGATTAGCTCTCTGATCGCTTCGCTGATAGTCATATTCTTTGACTCAGCGAAGGACTGGATAGCGGCATAATCCGCAAAACTGATCCTGAAAGTGATGTTCTTATACATCTGTCCTCCGTATTAATTTTGTCGTGCGTTGTCAGTGCATTGTCTGGCCAGACGTTTCAGCAATTTTTCGCACACTCTGTCATGCATTTTGCATTACAGAATTCTTTATTTAACTTACTTATATTCTTTAATTTTCTTCTGATTCTTCAAAGCAACATGGTTGCGTGAAGTATCCTCCTTTTCCGAGTCTTAAAATTCTATCTGGTTGTCAATTTCTGTTTCGTGGGTGTTGGTGTTCTCAAGCATGTCATGAAGCGATATTTCGTTTTCATGAATGCTTGCCCGATCTGCGAGTTTGTCAGCGTCATCGGTGTATATGTTTATGTCATCTGTGGCTCTGGTCATTGCCACGTAGAAGCTTTCAGAATTAATCATTTTGTCGTTAGATTCGGTGACATACTGGACAGTGTCGCATGTCTGCCCCTGAGCTTTGTGGACTGTCAGAGCGTACCCATAATCAAGGTAATTATAGTTTTCAGGTTTGAAATTAACTGAATCGCCGTTGTCTTTGTTGATTGAGAGAATACCGTTCTCATAGCTCTCTATTTGCCCTGTCTGCCCATTTTTGACATCAATAAGGTAATCATTCTTTTCGAAGACTATTTTGTCTCCTATGGCGAATTCTTTTGTCTGCTCTGTAAATGCTGAAATGTGGTTTCCGTGTTCCGATAGGTCGATTGATTCAGTGTAGCCTTTGGGATTTATGACATTAAGGCTGTTGTTTTCATGGTCTATAGATGAAATCTGCCATTCTGAGCCAGCTTTAAAATTATCAATGGCTGCTGTTATAAATATGCTCTGTCCAGCTTCATAGCTGTGTGAATTAAATTTATCGGTTTGGCTAATATTTATCTGTTCTCTGACAGTGAGTTCAAAACGGTGAGTGTTGCTATCTAATAGACGATCTCTAATATTAATATTCAATGTATCTTTAAGGTCATTCTTATGTGTCAGAAGCAAGGTATCCTTATTCGCCTGAATATTTGAAATATAGTCTTTAATAGCTTTGCTGGTGAAATCCGATTGTTCATGAATTTTGTCGTTGGCAGATAACGATGAAAAAGCTTGATGTACACCATTATCATTTATTCCCTGGTGGTAATCTTTAACCGATCCGACTATCTCTTGAGCAAGTGAGGTCTGTTGACGTAAATTCTCAGAGAGAACTACGTCTGCACCGAATTTGTCGATAGCGTCTTTGAAAATTTGCCCAGCCTGAATTGGCTGAAGCTGTTTTGTATCACCTATAAATATGACTCTGGTGTCAGTTTGTTGAGCATGTGCAATAATAGATGCGAATTGCTTAGATGAAATCATCGAAGCTTCATCAACGATAAGAAGTGATGCTTGATCAAGTTTAATATGCTGATCCCAGTTGTTCAGAAGGCTATGGAGTGTATGAGCCTGAATATTACCGCTAGTTTTTTCCTCAATTTCTGCGGCGGCTTTCCCTGTGAATGAGGCTCCGATAATCTTAACTTCAGATTCTTGCTGCAAGATGCTCGCAACCATATCCAGAGCATATGTTTTGCCCGTTCCTGCGTCTCCTTGAATAAATGAGAATCGTTTATCTGTAGTTGCAATATGCTCTACAAGTTGTTGTTGTCCAGCAGTCAATGAGGTGTTTTCAAGATACTGGCTCACCAGTTCAGCCGTCATATATGATTTGATACTCTTCTGGTTTTCAATAGTGTTTAGAATCGCTTTTTCTGTTTCTATTACATTGGCTGTTGTGTAGATCGCTTGCGGTAAATTGATTGTCCGAGCGCCTATTCTTGTTGGGACTTCTCCAACTTTTTGAATTTGTTCATTTGAAAGAGACTTTTGGAGCTCTATTTTGAAATCTTCAATAGTGCGTGAGCCAACATTTAGCTTGAGGTATGTTTCTGCGAACAGTTCTTTTGTAAAAGTGTTCTGGTTTTCTGTAATAAGATCCGCTGTCTTTTCTAATGTGTAGCTTTGAAGTTGCTGCTCAATGGAATTACAGACGGCTTGTTCTATGCTGTCTCGGCTGACCTGAGATTCCCACAGGTCTTTCAATTCTGCTGAGGTAATGGATTTGTCTTTTTCATCTCTGCTGGCCAAAATAGCTAAGTCTTTTAACTTCTGCTCTGAGGCTTCAGGATACTGTTCACGTAGTTTATCAATATTTTCATTCAGGTATTTTGTGACCTCATCTGACCTTTTAGAGAATTGATCAATCCACTCCTGTTTAAAGCCAGATATCTCAAATGACGATCCTCTGCGGTCTATACTATATCCAAGCTCAACAATATTTTGAGCCAAATGGTTCTGATAAACCTGATTGATAATGTTTTGAGAAATAAATAGGGATTCATTTGAGACTGCTTTCCATTCTCCGTTGGATTCTGTCATGTTCATAATTATTGCGTGTGTATGTAGCTGCGGATCATTGGCTCTGGATGTGGAATGCATAAATGTCGCGGCTACAACATTGCTAGTATTCTGATATTTTGTTTGACCATTCTCCGTGCTTCTTGAGGTAACAATGGTCTCAATATGTTTTATCGTGTCTCTGACAGCTTCTTGATGAGCTTTGAGTATTTCAGCGTGTCCGCCATGTAATGCATATATAGAGACGCTTTTAGGCGGTGAGAAGACAAAATCTATTCCAGCTCGGTGTTCACCATTTACTCCAAGTGCAACTAACCTTTGACCAGTCTCTGGATGCCTACCATCAAGTATTTTTACAAAGGTATCTTTCGATACTTGTCCATTTAGCCCCAGCTTTTCAGCACCTTGTCCTTGCCATTTTGAGTTGCCTTCAGGTTCTTTACTAAGGAGCGGGTCTTTTTCATAATAGTATTTTTCAGCGTTTGAAGCTGATATAGAACGAGCAAGGCTCATTAGCATTTCCTAACAGGTACTTTTTTACTTGCGAGCCAATTATTAATGTCATCTCTGTCAAATAAAAGGTTGCCGCCTTCCTTGATATGTGGAATTTGCTTTTTGTGTGTCATTTGATAAATGGTGCTAACAGCTTTGTGCAGGTATATTGCCACTTCCTCTACATTCATAGGTTTATCCATCGTAGCCTCCTGTTTTGTTTACCTAGACATAGCTTTTTTTATCTGATAAGAAAAGTTTGTTACTGGTCAGGTACCTGCACCTTTGGGAATGTACTGGGCAACTACCTCTCTAGGATGGGATTATGGCGAAAAAAAAATCTGTGCATATTGACGAAATTTATTACTCTCAGACGGAAAAAGAAGAAACGATTCTCTTTCTGAATAGTTTTTTATACTACGAAAGCGAACATAAAACTGGTAATGCCTCAACGACTCATTGTTATGTTAAGGAAACTATAAAAATGCTTAATGAGTCTAATGTTCTGAGATGTGATGACAGATTTTTCAAATATTTTAATAGAGATTCAGGTGATGATTGCAAGCGAGATGAGACAAAAGTACCTTCTAAAAGAAGTGCTGTAATTGCTTATTTTAAAGGATTAAACGAACGAATGATCAGCTATTTTGATGTAAATTATAACAGAAACCACAACTTCAAAATTTCGATTGAAGGGTTCTATGTCAAGGTTGGAAGAATTCCAAATATCGTTGAGGTTCTCAGAGACAAAGGACATCAAGAAAAACAGGCATCAAACAAGACAAGGTCTTCAGTAGTATTAGATTATCAAGACATCTTTGATATTTATAAATGGATTAACTTACTTCTTATTTTATTTTTGCCAATTAAGCATACCGTCCGTAGATTTAGTAATATTGAGCTTGTTTCAACATCTTTGGCTTTCCATCTGCTAGGCTATTTATCTGCTAAAAAATTATTTGAGAATGCATTCCAAAAGATATTGTCTTCGTATAATGTAAAAGAACTATTGGCAAGTGCAGGAAAAGATAAAAAGGAACAATTTCAACTGATGACTAATGGCTTGATAGATACTTTAAATATGCTAGTAGATATTAATAATATCTTGACGCTGTTATTAGCTATTATGCTTTCTACATTAATCTTTGTTATTGCTAATAAAATGTATAAATTTTCAAGAGCCACTTATGGTGGTCTTTTTTTTATTTTTTTAAATACATATTCAATAGTTTTATTTGTATTTGGACTTATTTCTTATCAGCTGTTATCACCAAACGGACACTTCAAAGTTCCAATAATGGTATTAAGTACAGCGTATTTTGTTATATATCCTGTTGCTTCTACAAAGTTTCTTCTCAATTTAAAGTTTAGAGAATCTATTGGAGCTTATGTCGTTCTTTTGTTTTTAGTTGGCATTTTTAGATATATTTTAAACATTGTTTTTTAGCTAATACAAAATCTGTAATTATTTAGCAGAAAAAACTGTGGTATTCAGTTGAAAAAAGGTCAAATAGCTTAAAAGATGGTAAAGCAAATAGCATGAGCAAAATGGAATGGACAGGTTTTTTGCAAGTGTTACAATTTTCATATGACAATCAAATATAACAAGCAGATTATACAAGAAAGATCGGCAGAGAGCCTTAGCAAGAGTGTATATGAAAATTGCTATTATTGCTTGACTTATTTGAAGTTAATCAATTCATTCGAGTTACTCCCATGATTCCAAATTTTAATTCTAATTATTTATTGCCAGAAGGTATTCATGAATGCTCTGGACTAGAGTTTATTGATTTCTTTTGTTTTAATGATTACAGAGAAAGCTTTAGAAAGTCGATCGCTGATATTTTTGATTGGGCTACAGAATCAGGTGCCATATTTATTATTTTTGGCGGCTCTTTTGTAACGAAGGCTCATGAACCAAATGATATTGACTGTTTAATTGTTTTTCGTGACGATACAAATTTGCCTCGTAGAAATGAAATGCTAACAATAGATGCGATGAAGATTGATATACAGGTATGTTCTATAAAATACCCTAATGTTATAGATAGTTTTCTTCATTTATTTATGACGAAAGCTTCTGGTGAAAAAGTTGGTGTTATACAGGTCAATCTTACTTCAACAAATAAAACATGGGAAATAAAGCATTATCCTTCTGACATTGAATATGAGATTATTCAACGGGCATATATAGGTAGGCATTTTATAGATCATTATGATTCCAATGGTGTCATTGTAACTATTCATGGTTTGATGACTGATGCCAAATGGAATAATGATCTTGCGCCGCTTATTTCATCTAAAAATTGGATCTTTGCCCCATATAGTTATACTGAAGATAATGGTATTGATTTACTCAGAAATAAAAAGAAAAGAGATAAAGTGGTTGATGAGTTTCGGGAATGGTTGTTTGCTCTTAATGGAATCTATAAAAAACCAATTTCAATAATAGCTCACTCATTTGGTACATATATTATTGCTGCTTATATTAGTGGCTTTAAAGATACTCCTCCAGTGTCACTGAATTGTTTAATATTAACAGGTAGTATCATAACGACAAATTTTGATTGGAATATTTATCGAGGTACACATGTTGCAAGGGTTTTAAATGAAAAATCTCCCAAGGATGAGTATGTTAAATGGATGCCTACAATTGATTGGTTGACAAAAGATGCGCTTTTTGGAACTTCAGGCGTTGATGGGTTTATTCATAAGTCAGAAATTCTTTTAGAAACAGATAATAATATTTTCAAACACAACAATGTGATCAAAAAAGATGTCATAGAAGGATATTGGCTTCCGTATCTTTATTTGAATAAAGATATTTGGTATACTGAATTCATTAAGAATCGTAAAAGAAATAAACAGGATATATAAATGATTTCTGACATCGGTATAATTAAAAGCCTTGTCGAGAATGGCGAAGGCTTGACTGTCGAGTTTAAAGAATCAAGAATAAGTCTGAACAAAGATGTGTATGACACAGTCTGTGCTTTTCTAAATCGCCATGGTGGAACGATACTTCTTGGCGTGGATGATAATAAGAATATTGTCGGCGTTGACAAGGATTGTGTCCAGGCAATCAAAGAAACTTTTGTTACTACAGTTAATAATCCCCAGAAGATAAATCCTCCAACATACCTTTCGGTTGATCCGGTTGAAATTGACGGCAAAACTGTACTTCACATATATGTTCCGGAAAGTTCTCAGGTACACAGGTGCGGAGCAAAAATATTTGACCGTAACGAAGATGGTGATCTGGACATTACAAACAATACTGACATGGTTTCCAGACTTTATCAACGTAAGCAGTCGTCTTATAGCGAAAACAAAATATTTCCATATACGGGGCTTGAGGATATTGAACTCAGCTTACTGGCAAAATGCCGTAAAACAGCTACTATCCGAAGAGGTGATCATCCTTGGAAAGATATGGACGATATGGATCTTCTGCAAAGTGCACAGTTATACCAGATCGACAGAGAGACAGGAAAAAGCGGGCTGACTCTTGCTGGGATATTATTGCTCGGAAAACATGCTTCTGTCTTGTCTGCCGTGCCGCATCACCGCACAGACCTGATACTCCGAAAAGTAAACTTAGACAGATACGATGACAGAGACCTTGTTGAAGTAAATCTTGTAGAAAGCTATGACAGGATTCTGGCTTTTATCGCAAAGCATCTCCCCGATCCGTTTTATCTCGAAGGTACAACAAACATCAGTCTCAGGGATACTATATTTCGAGAGGTGGCTTCAAACATTCTGATTCACAGGGAATATATGAATGCGTTTCCGGCAAAGTTGATCATTGAGAAAGGGCTGGTTCGCACCGAGAACAGCAACAGACCACATGGAATGGGCATAATCAATCCTGCATCTTTTACTCCTTATCCGAAAAATCCAGTTATCGCACGGTTCTTCAGGCAGATTGGTTTGGCTGATGAGCTTGGTTCCGGTGTTCGCAACCTTATGAAATATGGCAAAGCTTACGGCGGTGAGAATCCTGAGCTTATAGAAGGAGATATTTTCAAGATAATTATCAAAGTGCCTGAGTTTGGCGGTGGCAAAGATTCTGGAGATAGTGCCGGACAAGGCACTAAGCTGGCACTAAGTCGGCACCAAGTTAAAATATTAGAAATGTGTTTAACTGAAAGTAGTATATCAGATTTAATGTCTATTGAAGGTAGATCTGACAGAACTAAGTTTAGGAACCAAGTGCTTAAGCCTCTTATTACAGCAGGTCTACTTGAAATGACTGAACCGGATAAGCCAACAAGTAGTAAACAGAAGTATCGTGCCACAGAGAAAGGAAAGGAACGATTAACCACTTATAGATACTAGTAATTTTGTAAGTCTAATCCTAAATTGCATATGGCAAAGATATTTGGAGCTTACCATGAGTAATGATATAAATCATGATAAATACTATGCAAGAGTTTCTTATGAAAGATTAATATTACAAGCTCCACACGTGCCTTTTAATGGTCTTTGGGTAAAAGATAATCAATATTTTGCAGTATGCCCTTATCTCAACGAAAAAGAATACAATGTAAATGACAAAAAACTAACTGAATGGTTTGATAATGAATGCCGAATGGCATCATCTCCAATCTCGATCGTGCAAAAAGCACCGGATGATTCTCTGAGGGTTGAAGAGAGAAGCGTTACTGATTTAGCCTGCCTTAGAGGAGATCCTCTGACATTAGATGAGTTTATGAGAGAACTTATAGTTAATTTGCCAAAAAAGTTTCCAGAATTTAAGTTTGAGGTAAATGGACATAAACTTTCTGTTATTTTCAAAGAATCCTTAACACTAGAAGAGACTTGTGTTCTTGAAGAAACATGTAAAATGATAAACGAATCTCTTGATGTTATTATTAAAACAGACAATTTTACATCATCCTTAAATGATACCAATACAAAAACTTATAAAATTGATAACCCTATGATTCTGAAAACAAGTCGAGAACTTGGATGTCAGTGCAATAGTTTAATTAAAGAATATTATGAACAAGATGAAGATTTTTGGGCTGAAAATAGAAACAGTGTTTTTACAAAAAATGACCCGCAATCCTTTATCGATAAAAGCTATGCAATGGATGGGTCTGCATGTTTGATCGATGCAACATTTTTGCCACCTGATAATATGCGAACATATCTCACGTTATACAGAAGGCTAATAATTGTGATGCCTCTGGCAGAGAACCTGAGTGGATTTGTAAAAGCTTTAAATATTAATGAAAAAGAGCTTATTGAGTTGACTATAAGAGGAAGAGTACAATTTATACTGCCTCAGTCAATTGAAAGATATAATCAAGGATTTATTCTCCAATTAATGGAGGCATCACCCAGATCTTTAATTTTTACAAGAAGATTGGCTGCAATAACCATAAATGAGATGAAAAAAAAGATGCCGTTTATGTTTCCGACTATGGGCATAATTGAAAGGCGGAAGCTCTTAGAAGTATTAGTATCAATTTATGATGTATCTCCAAATCTTTTATTACAATCAATGATAAAAGTAATGGGGTTACAATTAAGTTTTTATGAATATGTAATAAATACGAGAGGCTCTATGGGGTTATTGTTGAATAATTTTGGTTCAATATTAGCTTATTATTACAATATGGCATATGGGATTGATAGAAACGATGAATTTGCTCTTGCGTGTGCTTCACTTGATATTGCGATTGGCTTAAAGGCTACAATCATTCCTGCATGTGATGAAGGATATTCTTCGTTTGATGCAACACAACTTTGTGCAAGTTGCTACACTGGAATAGAAGTTTTACCTAATAATGTTAATATAAAAAATCTCCAGTTACTTACCAATGGTCTATTTTGTATTGATAATGATGCTCCAGTATTAGAAGTTGACAGTTGTTTTTCACACAGAGATATTGATAGAGTTTCTAAAATTATTAAAGCAGTGAATTATAATGAAGTCCAATTCCATATTGATGAGATTAACAAAGAAGTGACAAAATTTGAGAAAGACAAAAAGCGGTTAAAACAATGGGATATTCTAGGGTTGCTCACGATTGCTGGCGGACTGGTAAATTTAAACAATCCAGAATCAACTATAATACCTATTTTTGCTTGGTTCTCGAATAGGTTATTAGAAAATGATAATATTGATAATGGTATATTGGATTGGGCTAAGGCTACAAACTCTTTTGTATCAAAAGAAGCTATTCTGGTAAGTCGTATTAGAAAGAATATTAAAAACATCTAATAGCAATCTGTTTAAGAAAAATAAAATCAGATATTGGAAACTTTCCGTTTTCAAAAAGAACGCATAGTTAGAAAAAACGTTAGAAATCTGCATAGTAGAAAAGCCCCAACTATTGCTGAGGCTTTCTAACTTATTGGTACTAAAATGCCTAGGACGGGAATCGAACCCGTACAGCCTTGCGACCGAGGGATTTTAAATCCCTTGCGTCTACCAGTTCCGCCACCCAGGCAAATCTATTCAGTTGTATAAAAACAATCCAGTTCTCTTGTTCCCCTCTTTGTCAAAGAGGGGCTAGGGGAGATTTACATTCGTCTTTAATCGAATCTATCCGAAAAAACTCAATTATGCCCATTAAGTACAGCGGTTTATATCAGCTTTACGGCTTAACGTCAAATAAATATCACCGATTTGTCGGTTTTTTCGGTTGCGATGCCCACCACAGAGGCATCCGGATAGCCCACGGAGCTCAGAACACGAACCATCGCCTCCGCCTCTTTCTCCGCCACGCCTATGAGCAGTCCGCCGGAAGTCTGCGGGTCGAAGAACAGCATATGGGAGTTGTCAGCCGCCGCAGAATAACCGCAGAAAGGCTTTACGAATTCCTCGTTTGCGTATGCCCCGCCGGGGATTATGAACTGCGATGCGTAATCCTTTGCGCCGTCCTGAAACGCAAAACATTTTGAATCGAAGTTTATAGTAACGCCCGAACCTTTTGCCATCTCGTATCCGTGGCCAGCCATTCCGAAGCCCGTTATGTCCGTGCATGCGGACACGTCAAACTGACGAAGAACTCCTGATGCGTTCCTGTTCGACAGAAGCATTGTATCGGCTACGGCTTTGATATGCTCATCGGAGGCTTTGCCCGCTTTCAGTGCGGTGGTGACCAGACCCACGCCGAGTTTTTTCGTATAGATGAGAGCGTCGCCCGCCCTCAGTCCGAAGTTTTTATATATCCTGCCGTCTTCAATTATACCTGTTACGGAGAAGCCCAGCTTTATCTCTTTGTCGGCAACAGTGTGTCCGCCGCAAAGTGCCGCCCCGGCCGCCGCACACTCATCCGCCGCACCCTGAAGCATGGCTTTTATGGAGTCTGCCTCCAGAGAACAGTTGAGAAGAAAAACACTGAGAGCCGTGAGCGGTCTGCCGCCCATTGCATAAACGTCGCTTAATGAGTTGAGAGCCGAAACACGGCCGAAAAGGTATGGATCGTCCAGAACGGGCGTAATGAAATCAACGGTCTGCACCAGATATGAACCGTTTCCGAGATCGAACACAGCGGCATCATCACCCGTTTCAAAACCCACAAGGAGGTTTGAAGGGCGGAAGAGTTTCAGATCGGAAAGTATTGCCGCCAGGTCGCCCGGACCCGTCTTGGCTGCTCAGCCGGCAGCTTTGGCGTATTCGGTCAGACGTTTTACGTCCATCGTTTCCTCCGTGGTCTAAACAAAAAAGGCACGCAGGCCGTAAAGCCAGCGTGCCTTTAACATCGTCAGGTAAATGTTATTTATGAAGCTCTTTGCAGGCCTGATAAATATATTTGAACAGCTCGGGAGTGTCCGCTTCGTCAAGGCATGAGAACGCAAGGCGCAGGTCTGTGCTGCTTGCGGAGATGGTTCCGATGCCGTACTGGTTCAGCAGGTAAATGCGGAGTTCCTCTGCGTCAACGTTCTTCAGCTTAAGGCACATAAAGTAGCCTGAGTTGAAGGGATAGGGGACAAATTCATCAGAGAAGTTATTGTCGGCCAGAACTTTTTTGAAGCTCAGTGCACGGCCTTTCATTATTTTGACCTTCTCTGCACGCTGTTCGTCGAACTTGGGATCGTTCAGCGCCTTCAGCACGATGGACTGAGAGGGGTGCGGGCAGTTAGAGATGGTTCCTCTGATAAGTCCGGTGAGTTTTTTCTCCAGAGCGGCCATCATGCCGGACTGGTCGCCGCCTGCGGTTGCGCCGAAGGTTACGAAGCCCACACGGAAACCCCATACGAAGTGTTCTTTCGTTGCGCCGTCCAGTTTAACGGGGAGCAGGTTTTTGCTGCGGCCCACAAGAAGGCTGAACACTGATTCGGGGTAAACATCGTCCTCATAGAACAGGCCGAAGTATGCGTCATCGGTGATAACAACAACTTTTGAGCCCGCTTCAGCTATTTCCACAAGTCCGTCGGCGATGGCGTGTGCCTCGCTGACAGTGGGTGCGTAGCCTGAGGGGTTGTTGGGGAAGTTGAGGATAACCACAACTTTGCCCTTGATGCGTGCTGTCTCTCTGCATTTTTCAAGCATAGCCTCAACGTTGAAGCCGCCTTTATCGTTGAATGTTGCGAAAGTTGCTATTTCAGCTCCGCCGATGGTGACGAAGGTGAGACGGTAGTTGCCCCAGAACTTGTCGGGCAGAACGAGGGTGTCGCCCCTCTCAAGGAACATATCACCCATCAGCTTAAGACCGTGTGTCAGCGCATTTGTGACAACGGGGTTGCTTATCTGCTTTCCGGCCAGAGTGGGGTTGTCCTTAAGTATCTTTTCCGCCCATCTTTTTCTCAGTTCGGGCTTGCCGGACGAAGGGGCATAGGTGAAAAGATCGGGAGCGGACATATCGTTGAAATATTTGTAAACGCTGTCCAGATACATGGGGCCTTTTTTGTCCGTAGCGATACCGATCGTCACGTTGAACTTGTGGGCTTTCTCCTTTGCTTCTGCGGACTGCGTGATGATACCTTTGGGCATGAAAAGGTTTTTGCCCAGATCGGAGAGCATCTCCAATACTATGGGGCTGTCTTTTGCAATTTGTTCATTAAGCTCTTTGGCTAATGGATTCATGATAAATATACCTCCCTTTGGAAAAGGCAAAAGTATCCTATTATACTTACTTGACTTTGTTTTTCAAAGGTAAATGTTATAATAATACTTATAGTGACAAAAAAAGCGGAGGTATTTATGAGCCAGTCTATGCAGAAAGCCCTGAAAACAGCCTATGAGGCCGAAAAAGAAGGCCTTAGGAGCTACCTTAAGTTTGCAAAGGAGACAACTGTTGCCAGCGGAAAGAACATGTTTCTCCAGCTTGCTCTGGACGAAGTTGACCACATGGACATGATCGAAAAGTACATGGACAACCTTCTGGCCGGAAAAAAGTTTGAGCCGGTTAAAGTGCCCAAGGCCAGAATCTCCGAGTTTATGCCCAAAGTTTCCGATGCATCCAGAACGAAAACAGAGAAATCCACCGTCAGCGATGAGACCGCTCTCAAGATAGCTCTGGCTCACGAAGAAAAGGCCTGCGCCTTCTATAAAGAAGAGGCGGAGAAGACTGAAGATGCTGAGCTGAAAGCATTTTTCCTTAAGCTGTCCGAGGTCGAGATGAAACACAGAGACATCATTCAGGCAGAGCTTGACTTCATGGCTCAGGACGGATTCTGGTTTGATGCAATGGAATTTTCCCTCGAAAAATAATTTGAAAAAATCTTCTGATAAGTAGTTGACAAAGGGGGCGGATATTGATATATTCTCCCCCTGTTGAAGATAATCCCTGATAGCTCAATCGGCAGAGCAATTGACTGTTAATCAATAGGTTACTGGTTCAAGTCCAGTTCAGGGAGTTTAAGAAGGCCTTCTTAACGAAGGCCTTTTTTGTTGTTCATTTTTAATCGATTTTCTCAGAAATTTTTTATGTCAGCACTATGTGAGCATGGGATTCATTGTTCGGGTTAATGCGAACGCAATGCTAGAAAACACATCAATTGACATTTCCTGAAGAGCGGGCTACTGCACAATGTTATAACTTAGTCTGCTTGTCCGACACTGACATCGTTTAAACGGGCGTATTCAGGAGCATTACCATATAGTTCAGAATTATCCTGTTTTTTAACATTATCAGCACGACCATTGTAAACCAGAGTGATGCTTCCGCTGCCGTCTTTCATGGTCAGGGTTTTAACTCTTGTGCCGCCTTCGTTTCGTGATTCGGTGATATCATATTCATCCACTGATATACCATTGAGGTCAATCACAGTGTCATCCGTTACGCCTTCAACTATGTCGTTTCCGTCGCCTTTGCTGTATTTGATGACATCCTGAACTTTTGCGTCTTTCTCGAAAATTGAGTGGTAGAGTTTTATATAGTCGTCGCCTGTGCCTCCGGAGATAATGCCGGAAGCTGTGATAGTGTCATTTCCCGCCCCGCCGTCTACGATTGTATTAGTTGAGGCATTAACGGTTATAATATCATCACCATCTCCACCATCTATGATTGCATTGGCAGAATGTTCAACATTTATGACATCATTTCCCTGATCTCCATTCAATACGATTTTGTTTGAATTGAGAATACTTATTGAGTCATCTCCCATGCCACTGTTTACAACGACTCCGCTTGACTCATGAATTTCTGTATAGTCGCTTCCTGTTCCACTGTTTAAAACAACATCGCTTGAAGAGCTTATTGTTTCAATATCATTACCTGCTCCGCTGTTGATTACAGCGTCACTTGTTTTCACAAAAAAGATTCGATCATCCCCATTACCTGCATTAGCGATAACATTATTGGAATTCAAAACCCCTATACCATCGTTGCTTCCACCGCTGTTGATGATCACATTTTTTGATCCAGACACAGATAAGCGATCACTATTGTCTCCGGTGCTGGAAATAACATTATCACTGCTGAAAATATCAATATCTCTGCTGCCTTTTGTTACATTTAGAACAATATTTTTGCTGTGAGAAATCGATATACTCTGTTCATTACCTTCATAGTAAACAATTTCTGCATCACGTATTGAGGCATGAGTACCGTCATGACTGATACTGAGCCATTCGCCCTGCTTACTGAATTCATCAGAAATTTTTGCAGCCTGAGTTAATGTATCAGAAGTGAGCACCTTGTTTTCCACGTTATCGAACACACCGCGGACAGCATTCATGAAACTGCTTTCGCTTGCGAAGGAGTCGAATATGTTTTTCTGTATGTTGCCGAACATGTTGTAGATGTTTGAAGTATTGGTGATTGATGGGGTATATTTGTCTGTGGTCGGTGTTGCAGGCGTTCTCTCAGATGTCGTCTGCTGTATGTTAAAAAAGCTGTAGTTCTGGCTGTTGTCCAATCCTGAGATTATCACGATTCTCTCATGAGGTTGGCATCTTTAAATATAATCTGAGATGGAAGAAAGCTGATTGATTCTTTAGTTGGTGTCCAGCCCATTTGTTTGCCGACTGCCACGGCGTTTGCGTGCATTTCTGCGAGATGTTTATCTGATGCAAACGTCATACTACCGCTTCCGTCTTTCATGGTTATTTTCATTTCCTCAAGTCCGGTATCCTCATTGATGTACTGTGATATCTCAACATCATTGATTGACAGCGTATTCATGTCTACAATAGTATCTTCCCCTCGAGTATTGATAATATCGTTACCATCGCCTTTTTGGTAATGAATTGTACTTGCAGTATTATCAAAAGATGAGCGTAATGTAATATAGTCGTTTCCGGTTCCTCCGGAAATGATACCACTTGCATCTATTGTATCATCCCCTTCATCACCGCTAATAATTCCACTTCCAGTAATTACATCATCGCCGTCTCCACCGCTTATGAGACCTGATGCAGATATTTCATCATTACCATTTCCGCCATCCACAATTACTGATGTGTTTGAGCGTATGAAATCATCCCCATCGCCGCCGTTGAGTATTATCGATCCAGAGCCTGACTTTATTATTATTGTATCATTCCCTTTGCCGGCATCCACAATGGTGGAAGATTGATCCCGCCAACTGTTTTCGATTTCTACAGTATCATCCCCGTCCCCTGCAGAAATGTTGACATTTGATGAATATGCAATTTCAATTTTGTCATTACCACCTCCGGCAGAAATATTGACATTCGATGAATTAAATATTTCAATTTGATCATTACCGTCTCCGGCAGAAGCATTGACATCTGATGAGTGCACTACTCCAATTTTGTCATTTCCGGATCCGCTGTTTATTTTAGCATTTGCTGTTAATGCTGCTTTAATGCTGTCATCCCCGTTCCCGCTTTCAATATATGCGTTTTCTGAGGATTCAATGTAAATCTTGTCGTTTCCGCCACCGCTGTCTATTATTGCAGAGCTGGTGTACCACATATTATATGTGTCGTTCCCGTTCCCACTGACGGAAACAACTCTTCGGCTTCCATAAATCGCTGTCTTATTATTT
Source organism: Seleniivibrio woodruffii (assembly GCF_004339245.1). Taxonomy (NCBI): domain Bacteria; kingdom Pseudomonadati; phylum Deferribacterota; class Deferribacteres; order Deferribacterales; family Geovibrionaceae; genus Seleniivibrio; species Seleniivibrio woodruffii. Next base: position 28,923 of record NZ_SMGG01000003.1, on the reverse strand, counting down.
CCTTCCCCAGCATCATAAACAACGTTTTCGCTTCCTACGATACTGACGTTACCGCTGCCATTTCCATCGTTGTAATAAGCATTTTTGGCACCTGAAATAAGTGTCCTTCCATCTTCAGTTTTCAAAAGCCATGAACCTTCTTTCTGAAATTCTTCTGATTCTGCTGCGGCCTCAACTATATCTCTGGTTGTTAAAGCTGTATTCTCCAAGTTGTCGAGCACGACCCGGATTGTATCCATGAAGCTGCTTGCACCTGCTAAGGAATTGAATGTGTTTTTATGTAGGTTGCCGAACATGTTGTAGTTGTTTGAAGTATTGGTGGTTGAAGGTGTATATTTGTCTGTAGCTGATGTTGCAGGCGTTCTTTCAGAGGTCGTCTGCTGTATGTTAAGAAAGCTGTAGTTCTGGCTGTTGCCTGCGCCTGAAATTATCATGCAGCACCTAAATTAAGAACGTATGTGAAATAAATATCGTCTATATGTGGATTTTCTTAACATAAATCACAGGGGATAATGTGGGAAAGGGTGAGCTTTCCAGTTAATTAAACAAAATGCGTATTTTCTGTTTGCGCTCGCTTTATAATATTCTTCTCCCCTGCAAAAACCACACTTTATGCCGTTCTCAACCAAATTTATGCTATGATTTTATGATATGTGTGAAGGAGATGTTTATGCCAGTGGAACCGTCTGCAATCGGAAGACTGGACAAGCAGGATCTTGTGAAATGTCTGGACGTCATAAACAGGTGCCTCAAGATAGCCACCGAAGAGGAATATCACAGGGTCATCATGGATTTTGCCTCGTGGATGGGTTTCAGATACGTTCTGTATGCCTACACGAACGCAACCTATGCCAACGGATACAAGATTGATATCGTTAATCTTTCAAATCCTGAAGAGTGGATGGATGAATACCGCAGGGAGAACTTCCTGCTGTGCGACCCTGTCAGGATAGAGATGGAAAAAAGGCTGGCGATGAACGCTAATCTGTCATTTATATTATGGGACAGCTATGACAGAGCCTTAAGCGACAGGGAGAAGTATCTCGTAAGGCGGCGCAAACATTACGGCCTTGAGTACGGCTGTTCTGTTTATGACGATTCGGAGAACCGGGATTTCGCATTTCTTGTTTCGTTTGCCGACAAAAAGAAAAAACCTGATGCCCGCACCGAGATGATGTGCAGGATGGTTGTTTCCCATATGATGATATGCAGGAAAAAGCTGGATATGCTGACTCTTTTCAACGGCATGACGGCGAAGGAGAAGGCGGTTTCCGAGTGGCTGGTTAAGGGGAAGACAAACTGGGAGATTGCTCATATAATGGGTATCAGCGAAAATACTGTAAAATTTCATCTTAAGAATATATTTGTGAAACTCAGTGTATCCAACAGACAGCAGGCGGTCACCGCCCTTATGATTGCGAAGTACCTCAGCGTTTAGGAGGAGAGATGTTAAAGTTAAAACTTACCGCAGTTCTGGCACTTGCCATGTTTCTGGCTGCCTGCGGAGGAGGCGGGGGAGATTCGTCCTCTTCCGGCAGTAAGGTTTTCAATATAGATTACTATCCGGCAGAATGTTCCGAGGCGGCGCAGACCGAGTTTGTTTATAAAGCGATGCACGATGTTTACTACTGGGCGGATACCTCTCCGGTTCTGGACTACAAAGCATACGACTCCCAGTATGACCTTATCTATGCCATGCGCAACAGCAAGGACGTTTTCAGCACCATCTACACCAAGCAGTTTATAAATGATTACTATTCAGGTTCAAACATAGGCCTTGGGCTGAATACAATAACCGACGGCACAGGACTTTACATAAGAATGGTCTACCCCGACTCGCCTGCGGATCTGGCCGGACTTGAAAGAGGAAACAGAATTATGAGTGTGAACGGATATTCCGCAGAGCAGATGCTGGCCAGCAGTGCAGTGTCCGATGCGGCTTTCGGTCCCTCAACGGCAGGATATTCTGTCACCATAGACTATCTGGATAATTCTAACGTCAGTAAGACGGCGGTGGTAAGCAAGGCCGAATATTATGCGGATTCCGCACCCGTCTATGACATCTTCACCAACTCCGGCAATGGCAAAAAGATAGGCTATCTTTTTTATAATTCCTTTAACGAGAATACCTCGGATACAACAGCCGCCATGGAGGCCTTCAGGACGGCGGGGGTGAGTGAACTGGTAATTGACCTGCGGTATAACGGAGGCGGGCTGGTTAAAACAGCGCAATATATCGGCAGTTTCATCGGCGGCAGTGGTCTCAGCGGACTTACAATGCTTAAGATGATATTCAATAACAAGTACTCCGGCATGAACAGCAAGGTCTCTTTTGCCGATCCTGTCTATGCTCTGGATGTCGACAAGGTTGTTTTTCTGGTGACGGGAGCCACAGCTTCGGCCAGCGAACTGGTGATAAACGGACTTAAACCTTTTAAAGACGTATATCTGATAGGCTCGAATACCTATGGCAAGCCTGTGGGTTCCCATTATATAGGCTATTGCGATAAATACCTTTCCGCCGTGACATTTGAAAACAAGAACACGCTGGACGAGGGCGGATATTTCAGCGGCATCTCCGCTGACTGCCGTAAGTATGAAAACGTTGATTCTCTGGGGCAGTTCGGCAGTGAGGATGAAAAATTTTTGGGCGCAGCTCTGAATTATCTCCAGACCGGAGGATGCGTTTCCGAACCTGCATCGATGGCTAAAATTAAGGTGGCCGAAAAGGAGATTCATGCTCCATGGGATGAAAAAATTATAAAATAAGGTTTTTGATGTAATTTTCCTATGTTCAAACGGAATTTTTTGCAGTATGTATTAATTGTAAGTTTTATTACAATTGTTACATACATAAAGGAGTTGCCGAATGAAAGGACAGACATCCAAGATCGAAAGTATTTATCAGCAGGTCATCGACAGAAACCCCGGCGAGACCGAGTTCCACCAGGCGGTGCGTGAGGTTCTTGACAGCCTTGAGCCCGTTATCATGAAATACCCCAAATATGCAGACCACAGGATCATCGAGCGTATCTGCGAACCCGAAAGACAGATCATCTTCCGTGTTCCGTGGACAGACGACAAAGGAAACATACACATCAACAGAGGTTTCCGTGTGGAGTTCAACTCCGCTCTGGGACCCTACAAAGGCGGACTCCGTTTCCACGAATCCGTTTATCTGGGTATCATAAAATTCCTCGGCTTCGAGCAGATATTTAAAAACGCACTTACAGGCATGCCCATCGGCGGCGGAAAGGGCGGTTCCGACTTCAACCCCAAAGGCAGAAGCGATGCTGAAATAATGAGATTCTGCCAGAGCTTTATGACTGAGCTTTACAGACACCTCGGCGAATACACTGACGTTCCCGCAGGCGACATCGGCGTGGGCGGACGTGAGATAGGCTATATGTTCGGCCAGTATAAGAGAATAACAAACCGCTACGAAGCGGGCGTTCTCACTGGCAAAGGCCTTTCATGGGGAGGTTCACTGGTGCGCACAGAGGCAACAGGCTACGGTGCGGTTTACTTCGTGAACGAGATGCTTAAAACCAAAAAGGACAGCTTCGAAGGTAAGACATGCGTTGTTTCCGGTTCGGGCAACGTTGCTATCTACACTGTTGAAAAGATAAACCATCTGGGCGGCAAGGTTGTGGCCATGTCCGACTCCAACGGTTACATATATGACAAAAGAGGCGTAGATCTCAGCCTCGTCAAACAGCTGAAAGAGGTTGAGCGCCGCAGAATTAAAGACTATTGCGATACATACAAGGGCGCAACCTATGTTGAAGGCGGAAACATCTGGGAAGTTCCCTGTCAGGTGGCAATGCCCTCTGCAACTCAGAACGAGCTTGACGAGAAAGATGCTGAAATGCTGGTTAAAAACGGCTGTATAGCTGTCGGTGAGGGTGCGAACATGCCCACAACTCCCGAAGGCACAAAAGTGTTCCTTAACGCCGGCGTTCTTTTCGGACCCGGAAAAGCTGCGAACGCAGGCGGTGTTGCAACATCCGCTCTGGAAATGCAGCAGAACGCAAGCCGTGATTCCTGGACGTTCGAGTACACTGAAAAACGCCTGCACGAGATCATGATCGGAATCCACAAGGCATGCTATGAGCAGTCTGCCGAGTTCGGTCAGCCCGGTAACTATATCCTCGGCGCTAACATTGCATCATTCCGCAAGGTAGCTGATGCGATGATCTCTCAGGGACTTATATAACAAAACAATAAGGGCGGCCGATTGGCCGCCCTTTTTTATAACTTTGAGTGTGCATCTCTCAGCATTCTTTCCGTTGTCTCCCAGTCCACACATTTGTCGGTGACCGACACGCCGTATTTAAGGCATGAGAGGTCCTCCGGAATGTTCTGGTTTCCGGCAAAAAGGTTACTTTCTATCATAACCCCTTTGATATCAGTCTGTCCGGCCTTGACCTGAGCTACGATGCTTTCAAGAACCATCGGCTGCTTTTCGTGATCCTTGTATGAGTTGGCATGGCTACAGTCAACCATGATGGCTGACGGCAGTTTCTCCTTTTTCAGAAGCTCCACTGTCTCTTCAATATTCTCTTTGTAATAGTTGGGCGAGTTGTTGCCGCCTCTGAGAACAATGTGGATGTCGGGGTTGCCTGCAGTCTGAACTATGGCGGTTACGCCGTCGTTGTTTATTCCAAGGAAGCTGTGGGGTCTGCATGAAGAAGCCATCGCATCGGTAGCTATTTTCAGTCCGCCGTCCGTTCCGTTCTTAAATCCTACGGGGAAAGACAGGCCGCTTGCCATCTCTCTGTGAGTCTGCGATTCTGTCGTTCTTGCGCCTATGGCTCCCCAGCTGATCATATCTGAAAGATAGTGGGGTGTGATGGGGTCGAGCATTTCGCATGCGATGGGGAGCTGTTTCTCCGTGATGGTGCATAGCAGGTTTCTCGCAATGCCCAAGCCTTTGGATATCATGTGCGTGCCGTTCAGGTCGGGGTCGTTTATAAGGCCTTTCCAGCCCACGGTGGTTCTGGGCTTTTCAAAGTAAACACGCATTATGATGAAGAGTTTGTCCGAAAGCTCGTCCGAGAGTTTTTTAAGTCTGTCCGCATATTCCAGAGCGGCCTTTGTGTCGTGGATGGAGCAGGGGCCGACAACAACCATAAGCCTGCTGTCTCTTCCGTGCAGAATATTCCGTATGGTCTCTCTGGATTCCTTAACAAACGCTGCGCCCTTCACCGGGAGCGGAAAAACCTGTTTCAGGTTGTTCGGCGATATGAGCGGTGTGAGCGCAAGAACATTTAAGTTATAAGTCTTAACCATTGTCTATCCTCTATGCTATTTATTTCGCTTAGTAACTTTTAATAATATATAATGTAACTTTATTTAGCAGATTAATCAAAAGTTTTTTGATCCTCTGTCCGTATTTTTTTGTCAGATAGTGCTATGCAACATAAACTAATATATACCCGTGCGGAGTGGAAGGAAGCGATATTTTGCGGTGCACGGATTTAATATTGATTCACGGATATAAAAAGGCGGAAAATTATTTTTAATATCCTATTAAATAGTGTATACTCTTTTAATAAGCAGGTATTGAATGGATAATTATTTATTTAAAAACAGGTCCGGATTGCATTTCTTTCTGTTGTCGGCAGGTTTTGCCTGTGCGTATATTTTTCTGGATTATCTCTCCGACACAAAATTCGCTCATAACGATTTTGCGAGGGAGTTTTCCGAAAGGTCTCTTGCGTCTGTGCTTTTTTTGTTTTTCGCCTTTGTCGTATGGCGAACCATGAAGCGGATGAAGAGTGTCGAGGAAAAGGCGCTGGAGCATGACAGAAAATATAAGACCTATATCAGCAACTCGCCCGACCCCATAATTGTCTGCGACAGAACCGGAAAAATAGTTGAGTCGAACCCCGCCATGGAATCCATCTCCGGATATACCTCCGATGAACTTCATAAGATGCTTATTCAGAACATGTGGAGCAAGGACAGCGTTAAAGAGGGCTACTCCGCTCTGGCAAAAATGCTGACAGCTGATGCGCTGGACGTTACACTTAAATTCCTTAAGAAATGCGGTGCGGAATATTATCTTTCCTGCCATGCGGTGAGGGTTGCGGAGGACAGGTTTCTGGTCATGTGCAGGGATATGACCTCATACGTTCTTATGGACAACCACATCCGCCACATCCACAACGAACTGAAAGAGAAGGTTGAAGAGGAGCTGAAAAAACGTCACAGGCAGGAGCATCTTATAGAGAATCAGAAAAAAGTTGCGGACATGAGCAAGCTTTTAAGCGCAATTGCCCACCAGTGGCGTCAGCCGCTGAACATTCTTGCTCTGTACAACATCGACCTGCAGGATTCATACGCCGCAGGAGAGCTGAACGATAAATATATTGAAGACTACAACCGTGTTGTCTCATCCACAATAGAGAACATGTCCGGCATAATAGACGATTTCCGGCTTTTCTTTGCTCCGGACAGCCCAGGCAAAGAGTTCAACATAGTCTCCGAGCTTACCGACGTTATGAACATTCTCCATGCGCAGATAAATTATCTTGGAATAGACACTCGTTTTTTATGCAAATGCAGCAAAAGAGACCAGATGTGTTCGAGTGTTCTTGCCTGTCCTGACTGTTCCTACAGGGATGTTTATGTCAAAGGCGAGCAGGACAGGTTCCGCCACGTTATTCTTAATCTGATATACAACTGCATCGATTCCATAAACGAAAAGGCTGTGGGTACTCCCAGATACAGAGGAAAAATATCCGTTACAGCGGCCAGAAGCGACGGAAGCATAAAGGTTGTTGTTGCCGATAACGGAACGGGCATAAAAGGGGATATCATGGACAAGGTTTTCGAGCCTTACTTTACAACGAAGGAAGAGGGCAAGGGAGCCGGAATAGGGCTGTTCATGGCCAGAGCAGTCATAAAAGAGCATATGCACGGGGATATTGAGCTTAGAAACACTGCCGAGGGCGCATCAGCTGAGCTGAACCTGCCTGTTTTCAGTACGACTATTCAATGACCTTTACGATGTGAACCGTGTTTCCGGTGTCGCTGTAGAAAAGACCGTCCACCAGATTGTCGGTTATGAATATACCACGCCCGTTGTACTCTTTCGTTTCAATGCGGAAGAGGTTCCCGTCAAAACTGTTGAACTTGAATATCTCCGGCACGTTGAAACCCGTGCCCGTATCGCTTATCTCCACCGTAAGCAGTCTGTTGCCGCTGGCTTTATTCACCGAAATGTGCGAAAGGATGCTTATCTCCTTATTGTAATAGTCGGAGGTCTCTTCTGTGCGCTGCTCGATGAACTCATCATAAATTCCGCTTCTGATAAGCTCCTGTTTCTGCCTGAAACTGATGCCGAGGCTTCCGTGTTCCAGAGCGTTCATGAGCATCTCGTTCACTGCGAACTCAAATGTGGATATTTCTGAATGGTCAATCTGCTGAGCCTCCATAAACGCACTGATTTTTTCTGCGGCCAGACTCAGCTGGCTTGTGCTGGATCTGACTCTGAAACTTTCGGATGCTGTTATTTCCGAAGGCTCGCTGCTTATGAAATAGAAGGTGATGTCATCCTCGTTGTGAGTGACATCTGAGTTAACCATTTTCAGGAGGTGTTTTTTTGTAGCGGCTTTGCGGAAGGCTTCCGGCAGACGTTCGTTGTAGAGCGATCCGTCACGGGTGAAAGATTCGGTGAGTCCGTCGGAATATATCAGCAGCTTGTCCACGTCTTTAAGGCTGAAATCCGTTACCTCCTTAACCGCCATGAACCGCATTATGGGCATGTTCGGCGTGCGGAGTTTCTGCACGGTGCCGTCCTTCATACAGGCCAGAATGGGCGGCATGCCGAAACTGGAAACGGAGATAGTGTCGGTGTTGGTGTCTATCATGGCAAAGACTGCGCACAGGGCTTCGTCCTCCATCAGTCTGTCACGGATGTAGTGGAGAAACGAACTGAGCATTTTAGACATCTCAAAGTCATTCTTGATTATGGAGAGTTCGACTGCGTGGTTTATGAATGAACTGGACTGAAGAGCGGTCACCGATGCGGACAGCCCTTTGCCCATTGCGTCTATTATGTATAAAAAGTAGCGGCCGTCCTTCAGGTTCATGTTTCCGTAGATATCGCCGCTCATGATATCCAGCGGCTTGAAATAGGTCTCGAAAAAGAACCTGCTGCCTTTGGTTCCGGAAACTTCATCCTTTATCACCAGCATCTGCTTTCTGAATGCCGCAGTCTGCTGGGTGGAGTGATACCGCTCCTGATATTTCAAAAGCTCCAGTTCCTTTTGCCTGTTTATGGAGCTTGCTGAGACGGGGTAGAAGATGAGAATGCTGCCTGTGGTGTCTTCGTTGTCACGGGTCACGGTGAGCGTTGAAGACAGGATAAGTTCCCTGCCTTTGCAGGTGGTGTGGGGCTGTTCGTCGCACCTTTCGTTGCAGTTTGAGTAGGGGTGCATCAGAAATATTTCGTTCAGTGTTCTGCTGTTCAGGTCTGCGGAGGTCAATTCAAGAATGGCTTTTGCGGCGTTGTTTGCAAAAGAGACCTTTCCGGCGGCATCGAACACTATTATGCCGTGCTCCACACACTCCGCCAGTTCCTTCATCCGTCCCACCGCCCTGTGCATAAGCGAAGCGTATTTACTGCTTTTGGCCTTTATCAGCTGTTTGATTCCGCTGTGCATTGAGCTGTCGGTGAAAAAATTGTTTATGCCCGCTTCGGCGAACCGCCGCAGGTCGGAACTGCCGGAAAGATATACGGCTGTTTTTGGTGCATCGGGGGAGAGGTTGAGATTTTTTATATAGGCCAGACATTCATCGTCGGTACCTTCAGCATCGAATACCACCGCATCGACATCGCCTGCCTTAAGCCTGTTTATGAGCTTTTGCGTTCCGCTTATCTGCTCATATTCGGCAACCATGCGGCAGAAGGGGTCGGATATATCACAAAAGTTGACCTTTGAATTGTATATAACGATTCTGTTCATGGCTACTGTATATATTATATGACGGGAGCAAAAAAATACAGGTTTATTCCTAACTCTCTTTTATAATCCCGCAAAATGTATTATTATTGATCTATGAAACTTGAAGAAGCATTTAAAACAATAATATCTTTGATCCCCGACGCAAAGTCGGAAGAAGTGCCCCTGATAGCTGCGGCCGGGCGGGTGCTTGCGGCGGATGTGGTTGCGGAACATGACTACCCCGAGGCGGATGTTTCCCGTATGGACGGCTATGCTGTCGGACAGGGAAGCGAAGGCGCATGTCTTGTGGTCAATGAGATCTCTGCGGCCGATTCCTATGAAAAACCTCTGGGCAAGGGCGAATGCGTCCGTGTTGCCACAGGTGCGAAGGTTCCTTCGAACACAGAGTTCGTTGTGCCCTTTGAAAATGCCCACAGAAGCGGTGAAAACGTCACTTACCATCAGGGTGAGGACAGAAAGAAGCATATCACCCATGCGGGCAGCGATATAAGAAAAGGGGATGTGATCGCCCGTAAAGGCATGCGTGTGGACATCAGAATGATGGAAATATTCGCAAGCATGCGTATTCCCTCTCTGCCTTGTGCAAAGGCTCCTCTGGTTGGGGTTATCTCCACCGGCTCAGAGCTGACAGAGGACTTTACGAAACCCGGCACAGTGAACAGCAACTTCTATCACATGGCCGGTCTTCTGCGCATTTTTGATGTTGATATGAAATATTTCGGCGTTGTGCCGGACGACGAGGGCGAGCTGTCGAAAACAATGAAACAGGCCGCTCTGGAATGTGATATGGTCATAACTTTCGGCGGAACAGGTTTCTCAAGATATGACCTGCTGAAACTCACAGTCCTTGAGGCAGGCGGCGAAATTCCCGTTGAGGGAGTGCGCATAGGCCCCGGAAAAACATTCCGTTTCGGACTGCTGGGCGGAAGACCCCTCTTCATGTTCCCCGGTTCACCTGCGGCGGCGATAGCCTGTTCCGAGGTGTTTCTGGTGCAGGCCATCCGTAAATGGCACGGTCTTAAGACAGGCTGCATAAAGGCTGTCAGCGGATTCACCATGAAGAAAAAGAAAGGATTTTCAAAACTTGTCAGAACATGGCTCAGATTCAGCGAAGACGGACACGCAATCGTCGATCAGGGCGGAGTGGGTTTTCCCTGTGTTTCTGTTATCAGCGAAGAGGCTGAGATGATGCACGAAGGCGAATTAGTCGACGTGTGGCTGGCAAGCAAGATGCTGATATAACTCCAGTGCTTTCGCTTCCGCTTCGGTGAGAAGCCTGAGAGCTTTGTTGAAATCATCTGCGGACACGGTGAAAACGCCGTGTCCGTATACCGTAACACGTTCGTTATCTTTCATTTCAGGGGGCAGGGTGTTCACCATTGCTCTGGGACCGTTGCCGACCTCGCCCGCAACAACGGGCATATCCCCTATGAATCTTTTTTTTGTGCATGCATAGTGGCATCTGCCTCTGTTTTCGCATTCGTCTGCGCACAGCATGGACATTATCACCGAAAAGCGTGGGTGCGCATGCAGAATGACCCTGTTGCCGGTCAGCTCGTATATTCTGCGGTGTGACGCAAGTTCGCTGGATGCTGTCAGTCCTGTGCATGAGGATTCGTCCATGGGGCATACGTCTATTTCGCCCTCAAGTTCGTCCAGACTGCTCCCCGTGCGGCTTATATAAATGTTATTTTCGCTGAACGCCGATATATTTCCGAAAAATGAATCCACCAGCCCCATATCCACAGTGACCTTCGCCGCCTGAACCATTGCGTTCATTATGGTTCCGTCGGTGCGGAAAATATCTTTGTTCAGTTCCGGCAGAGATCGGGCAGGAAATTTTTCTATGTACTGTTTTATCAGTGAGGCTGTAAGTGCTCTGTCGTAAGGTTTTTTGAGCAGTGCGGCTTCGCCTGCATCAGCAAAATACTTCACGAATCCGCTGAAAATCACAGAGCTTGCGAATATGAAGGCCTGTTCCGCTCCGAACGCCGCCGAGGTAACTATTCCACGTTCTCGCACAAAGACAGCCTTTCGCCGCCTCAGAGCATTGGATATTTCGTCAGCATTCAGCCCGTCAATGACAGGTACCGTATGCAGAAAAGTTCTGGTCTCGGAATCGTTCGGGGCGAACTCTCCGCCCTTTGCCGCTTCGTTCAGGGCTGTCATAAAGGGTTCTGAGGGCTTTACAAAGAGCAGACAGGGAGTTTTCAGAAGCTCTGCGGCTCTTAAAAGCTCTGCATCTGCTTCACAGCCGTAAACCGATACCGTATCTTCTGTTACGATGTAACAGGCTTTGTCGGATAATTTCTGGTTTTTCAGTTTTCCCAGATATTTATGGAAGAGATTCATCATATCTCTCCCTCCTTTAACAAAGGAGGGTTGGGGTGGATTTTCTTAATAACGAATGTAAATCCCTCCTGCCTCCCTTTGTCAAAGGGAGGTTCAGAATCGGGAAAAGAAAGGTTATATGTTTCAAGAGGGCAAATCATAAGATCCCCCTTATTCTGTGATATTTTTTAAGTTCCGCATCAAACTCCGCCTGCTGCTGAGGGGTAAGCAGTCCTTCCGGCAGACGGTCGTCCGCGGGTGTGAAACCCATGCGGCGGATCAGCTCTGTTTCGTTCATGAAAATCGTATTTCCGCACTCCGAAAGACGTGCCGCTGTGGTGTCCAGAGTTTTCGCAAACTCCTCCAGCGAGACAGAGAAGAGAGCGTATCGGCAGACCGGCAGAGAATCCGCCGCCGCCTTGGCATTTTCGTATGCAACATTTATCACAGCCTTGCCCATGGCTGTGTGTCTGTCGGTGGGCACAGGCTTTCTGAGAATTTCGTGGGTGATGGCCATTGCGGTTGTCCAGTCGGCTCCGTTTGGTGAGGTCGCATAGCCCAGTGCCGTTCCCTGTGCGCCCTGAGGAGCAAACGACGGCAGAGGAACCCCTTTGACGGAGAGCTTTGATATTCCCTGCCCGAACTCTTTCGGCAGGTTCTTCAGCAGTTCTGCCGCAGGAATTTTTGTGCCGCTCTCTGCGATGCAGTGGCAGGCGGTTATCATGTCGATGCCTTCGTTCAGGCAGTGATTGTAAATTTCGGTGATTTTTTCAAACGGTACGCCGATGCTTAACAGCATTGCCATTTCATCGTATTCTGGTATGCGCAGTCCGTTCTTCTTTTTGCGGCAGGCTATGGTGCATGAACCGCATGAGACGGATTCCGTCTCTCCGAATGCGCCTGCGTTATGTTTAGCGTCTGGCTTCGGCAGTCCGAAAAAGCCGCTGGGTAAAAGATCCCTTGCGTGGGCTAGGTCGTAGAGGGCCGCAGTTCCGAAACGGCCGATGCCCAGTCTGCCCGTCAGGGAGGGAGAGGCATTTATAAGTCTTTCGATGTCCTCGTATGCGCCCGTGTGCGGAGCTTCGGGTTCATCGGCAGTCTTTACCGACACCGACAGGAGATTCATTGAGTGCATCAGGGTTCCGGTGGAACCTCTGTGGGTTTTGAAAAAACCGTCTGCAATAATCCCGCAGTAGAGGATATCCCTGTTCGCTCCGGCCTTAACGGTGGAAAAGCCTTCGGGGGCTTTTTCCTCAAACGATACGGTTTCGCCTATCACCAGATGAACAGCGTCGGATGATTTACCCTTTATCAGAAGACCGTCGTATCCCGCCTTTTTAAGGGAGGTTGCGAATTTTCCGCCGAAATCCGAACGGAAAAGCCCTCCCGTCATGGTGTCTTTATGCATAACGGCACATCTGGCGGTGGTCTGATATCCGGAACCGGTCAGCGGCCCTGTGCAGAAGATTATGGGATCGTTGTAGAAATATTTGGAAAGGAGCCAGCCGCAGAGTCCTCTGCCGCCGAGATATGTTTCATATACGGAATCGTCCGGACAGATTATGTCCCATGTGCGTGAACTGAGGCAGACGGAGAGTATCTTTCCGGTGTGGGGGCTCATTTCAGAATTGCTTTCAGATTCTTTTCATAGGGCGGTTTAACGATGCCCTTTTCTGTTATGAAACCTGTCACGAGGTATGACGGCGTAACATCGAAAGCGGGGTTAAGCACCTGAATGTCAACGGGAGCGGTACGCTTTTCGCCGAAGAAGCAGACCTCGTCCTTGCCCCTCTGCTCGATCTCTATATCGTGTCCGCAGGCGGACTGGATGTCTAACGTGGAGGTAGGTATTGCCACATAGAAAGGAATACCGAAATGTTTCGCCATGATGGCCACTCCAAGCGTGCCTATCTTGTTTGCAGTGTCGCCGTTTGCGGCAACCCTGTCCGCTCCGACTATCACAAGCTGAATCCTGCCGGAAGCCATCACCGAGGCGGCCATGTCATCGCATATCAGGGTGACGTCGATACCTGCCCGCTGGAGCTCCCATGCGGTGAGTTTTGAACCCTGACACAGGGGGCGTGTTTCGTCGGCGTAGACCTTGAAACGTTTTTTCTGCTCCTGTGCCAGATACATGGGCGCAGTGGCCGTGCCGAGACGAGATGTTGCCAGCGAGCCTGCATTGCAGTGGGTCAGTATGCCGAATCCTTCCTGAATGAGGTCTCTGCCGTGCTCGCCTATCTGGCGGCAGGTTATCAGATCTTCCTGATGTATCTTTGTGGCTTCATCCAGTATCTCGCCGTACATCTGTTCGGTGGTGAACTGGACGCAACCGTACAGTCTTTTCATGACACGCTTTATGGCCCAGCTGAGGTTTACTGCGGTGGGGCGTGCGGAGTTGAGATATTTCGCATCGTTTCCTAGGTTCTGCATGAACATGTTGGGGGAATCGTTAAGATATTTCTGGGCGCAGATGCAGAGTCCGTATGCTCCGGCGACACCTATTGCGGGTGCTCCGCGAACCTGAAGGGTCTTTATGGCGACGTATACGTCGTCGATGTTGCGCAGGGGCACTTCGATGAACTGTTCCGGAAGCTTGGTCTGGTCGATGACATAAAGGATGTCCTCAACCCATCTTAATGTGTACGGAAGCGATTCAAAACTCATTGTGTCCCTCGGCTTTCAGCAGTGCCCTTTTCATATCCAGACCGCTGGAAAATCCGCCTATCTTTCCTCCCGCCGCCAGAACACGGTGGCAGGGAACTATGATGAGAAACCTGTTTTTTGACATTGCGGTTCCAACCGCCCTGAACGCATCCGGATGTCCGGCAAGCTGTGCCAGCTCTCCGTATGTAACTGTCACCCCGAAGGGTATCAATGCCAGAGCACGGTAGACAGACAGCGAGAATGGTGTCGTCCACGAGAAATCAAGGTCATCCAGAGCTTCTATCAGCATAGGCTGTTTGGAGCAGTCTTTCAGGTATTCTGCCATATAGAGGAACCTTTCCGCAAGGGGCTTTTTCGCAAGTGTGTCGGGGCGTGAAGATGCTATGTCATAGACTCTGTCTTCGTCAAAGGTTATGAAAAGGTCGTAACCCGCTGAGCATCTTACACTGTCCCAGAACTGCATCTTATTCTCCGTTAAGGAAATATGTGTCCCAGTCCTTGAGGACGGGATCATATCCGTTATTACGGATCATATCACAAAATTCCGCTACAGTCCTTGTGTCCTCCACCTGAAACTGTTTTCCGTCGTGCTCTTTTGCGTAGCCGCCGGGCTCTGTTTTCGATCCGGCACTCATGTGTGTGACTCCCAGCTTAAGCAGTCTGTCACGAAACTCAGCGGATTCCCTTGTGGAAACGTTTATTCCCAGATCATGCTGAAACAGCCTGTGGGCAAGGATCATCTGAACATAGCCGACGTCGTCGACTATTTCGAAGGGCTTGAAATTGCCCGATGCCTTGCGTATTCTGGGGAAAGAGATGGAGACGTGTGTCTTCCAGTGATTTTTCATTATGTATCTGGAGTGCAGTCCCAGAAAGAACTGATCGGTGCGGAACTCTTCCAGTCCCATTAGTGCGCCCATTCCTATTGTGCGGAAACCCGCCTCGGCTCCACGCTCTGGGCCGCCGAGCCTCCAGCCGAAATCCCTTTTCTTTCCTGCGGGGTGCACGTCGGCATATTTTTCACGGTTGTAGGTCTCCTGAAACATGGTGAGGCCGTCGACACCGTTCTTATACATCAGGGTATAATCTTCCACCGACATGGGGTAGACCTCTATGCAGACAGAGCTGAACTTGTCCTTCATGAGGTTTACTGAGTTTATGAGATAGTCCGTCCCGACCTTAACAGGGGATTCACCTGTCACCAGAAGTACGTGGCGGATGCCCATGTTGTGGATTATCTCCGCTTCCTGCTTTATCTGCTCATCGGTGAGTATCACTCTGGGGATCTCGTTATGACGGTTGAAACCGCAATAACGGCAGGAGTTTGAGCACTCGTTGGAGAGATAGAGCGGTGCGTATATCTTTATTGTCTTGCCGAAACGCTGAACTGTTATGCGGTATGCCTTCTGCGCCATCTCCTCCAGATAGGGGAGAGCCGCAGGGGAGAGAAGAGCCGCAAAGTCCTCTTCGTCCAGTCTGTCACGTCCGAGGGCAAACTCGACGTCCGCCGCAGTGCGTGAGTGGATATAGTCTCTGGTATCGTTAAAATTATATTGATCAAGTTCCTGTTCAAAACTCATTATTCGTTCCTTAAGAATCCTGTGAGGGGGCTTGATGCCTCAGCGTGGTCTCGGGTGCCGGGCATGCCTGCGGCACGGGCTGTAACTGCGGCTTCAACGCCCAGTTTAAATGACTGCGCCATCATAACGGGGTCTTTTGCGGTGGCAATGGCAGTGTTCACCAGAACGCTGTCGGCTCCCATCTCAATTGCCAGAGCGGCATGGGAGGGTGCGCCTATACCCGCATCAACGACCACCGGCACCTTTGCCTGTTCAATGATTATGCGCAGGTTATCGATGGTCTTTATCCCTTTGTTGCTGCCTATGGGTGCTCCGAGGGGCATAACGGTGACAGTGCCTATCTCCTCCAGACGCTTGCAGAGAACTGGGTCAGCGTTTATGTAGGGCAGAACCTTGAAGCCTTCTTTGACAAGTATCTGTGCGGCTTTAAAGGTTTCGATGGGGTCGGGCAGAAGATAATAGGGGTCGGGAGTGACCTCCAGCTTTATCCAGGGTTCGCATCCTGCGGCACGGGCTATGCGGGCGAGGCGAACGGCTTCTGCGGCATCCCTTGCGCCGGATGTGTTGGGAAGCAGAAGGTATTTTGAAGGGTCTATTTGTTTCAGGATATCATCCTGAGGATTGTTTATATCCACACGGCGAAGAGCAACGGTGACTATCTCCGCACCGCTCGCCTCAATGGCATCCGCCATCACTTTTGCATTGGGAAATTTGCCTGTGCCTACCATGAGTCTGCTTCTGAACGTTCGTCCAGCGATAACAAGTTCATTTTTGAACATGACTGTACTCCGATTGTTGGATAAGATTGTAAGACCCTTGCCAGTGGGTCTTAAGTTTGGGGTAGGCAAGAAATATAATAATATCAGACAGGAAAAAGTCAATTTCTTTTACCGTGTCATCATCTTTGAAACAGCTAAATCAGAGACTCTTCGCTAATGCTCAGAGTGACGGGCGTATGATGCGGATAAAAAAAGCCGGAGCAAAACTCCGGCTTTGATTATTTCAATTTCGACAGAATGCCCAGTGCGGCAGTCATGCAGACCCTTATTTCTGGATCTGCTTCATGACCTCTTCCACAAAGTTCTCCTGCTTTTTTTCGATGCCTTCTCCAAGTTCGAATCTGGTGTATGTAACGATCTTTGCGCCGTTAGCGGCAACCAGTTTTTCGATTGTTGTGTCGGGATCTTTAACGAAAGGCTGGCTTACGAGGCAAACTTCTTTCAGAAGTTTAGCCACCTGACCTTCAACGATCTTGGGGATCATGTTTTCGGGTTTGCCCTGTTCCTGCAGTTTCGCAGTGTAGATCTCTTTTTCTTTCTCAACGAAAGCAGCGTCAACGAAGCTGGAATCAAGATATTTGGGGTTGCTTGCAGCGATGTGCAGGCAGATGTCTTTAGCAAGCTCAGTTGAGCCGCCTTCCAGTTTAACAACAACGCCTATCTTGCCGCCGCCGTGGATGTATGTAGCCACGGTGCCGCCGTCGAGACGAGCGAAACGTCTGATGCTGAGTTTTTCGCCGATTTTAGCGACCATGCTGTTGAGGTATGCTTCAACAGTTTCGCCGTTTTTAGCTGTAACAGCCATGAAAGCATCGATGTCTGCGGGGTTTGCATCTGCAACCAGTTCAGCCATCTCCGCAGCATAAGCTGTGAAGTTATCGTTTTTGGCAACGAAGTCGGTTTCGGAGTTAACTTCAATGATAACGCCGACGCCGTCTTTAACTGTGGCAGCAACGATACCTTCGGCCGCAATTCTGTCAGCTTTTTTAGCCGCAGCGGCAAGGCCTTTTTTGCGGAGATATTCTATTGCGCCGTCAAGGTCGCCGTCAGCTTCTGACAGTGCCTTTTTGCAGTCGAGCATTCCTGCTCCTGTTTTTTCGCGAAGTTCTTTTACGAGTGCAGCTGTGATTTCTGCCATTTGATTACTCCTCTTCCTTGTCCACGGGGATATCTGCAAGCAGCTGGTCAACGGGGATATCCTCGCCGCCGTCCTCTTCAGCCTGACCGATGTTCTCTTCGTCGAGTATCTGTCTGCCTTCGATGATGGCATCAGCTATGCGGCCTGCGATAAGCTGGCAAGCACGGATAGCGTCGTCGTTTCCGGGAATGGGCATATCAACCTGATCGGGGTCACAGTTTGTATCCACGATAGCTATTATCGGGATGTCAAGTTTGTGAGCTTCGGCTACAGCGTTCTGCTCCATTTTGATGTCGATGATGAACATAACATCGGGGATAGACTGCATGTCTTTGATACCGCCGAGGTTCTTAGTGAGTTTATCAAGCTCTTTTCTGAGTTTGGAAACTTCTTTTTTGGTGTATTTGTTAACGAAGCCTGTTTCGAACATCTCTTCAAGTTCTTTCAGTCTTGCCACTCTTGTGCGGATAGTCTGGAAGTTTGTAAGAGTACCGCCGAGCCAGCGCTCGTTCATGTAATGAGCGTTGCATTTTTCAGCGGCCTGTTTGATGGCTTCCTGAGCCTGTTTCTTTGTTCCTACGAAAAGGAAGTTGCTGCCCTGACGAGCTGCGTCTCTTGCAAATTCGTATGCAGTGTTGAAGCACTGAACAGTCTTCTGAAGGTCAAGAATGTAGATACCGTTTCTTGCGCCGAAGACGTATTTGGACATTTTCGGGTTCCAGCGTTTTGTCTGGTGTCCGAAGTGAACACCTGCCTCAAGCAGGCTTTTCATTGAAATATAGGACATTAATTTCTCCCGGAGACCTCAGGTCTCGCAATTTGTTATTCTTGCGCCCCGCAAAACCGCCACCCGAAAGGATTTCGGGCACTCGGCGATTTTATACGCTATACGGGCGTGCAAAATGGGTGTT
The DNA here is from genome assembly GCF_004339245.1 of Seleniivibrio woodruffii. Taxonomy (NCBI): domain Bacteria; kingdom Pseudomonadati; phylum Deferribacterota; class Deferribacteres; order Deferribacterales; family Geovibrionaceae; genus Seleniivibrio; species Seleniivibrio woodruffii. The sequence goes on along the minus strand of NZ_SMGG01000003.1, from coordinate 10,542 downwards.
CTTTATATCAGGCGGCATACAAAAAAGCAAGTTTTTTTTGATTTGTAAAAATGTACGGTACTGTTTATTATGAGATCTGCACATAAAGGGGGAAAGTATGTTTCCGAGTCTTTTCAAAATAGGTCCTTTTGACTTAAGGGTATACAGCCTTATGTATATCGCTGCTCTTCTTGTGGGCATTTTCATGGTAAAGCGGAAGGCCGACAGGCTTAACCTTAAGCCCACGGATATGGAGAATGCCGTCATTATATGTTTTATGTCGGGCATAATCGGCGCCCGTATGTATTATGTTGCGCTCCGCTGGGACTACTACAACGGTAATTTCTTTGAAATGATAGCCATATGGCATGGCGGCCTCGCCATCCACGGCGGAATCATAGGCGCACTCATCGGTCTTTATTTCTTCACGAAGTTCAAGAAGGCCAGTTTCATAGGCCTGGCAGACAGCATGGTTCCCTGGCTTATGTTCGGTCAGTGTATCGGGCGTATAGGAAACCTTGCAAACGGCGAGGCGCACGGCGTGCCGACTGTGGTTCCTCTGTCTGTGATATTCGGAGTTGAGAACAGGTTCAAAGAGTTCTGGTCAGCCGTCTGCTCCCAGACGGGCTTAAGCCCCACGCCCGAGAGTATTTCGGGGTTGATGAGCAAACTGCCTGCGCAGGTGACTTTCGACAATAAGGTATATACCCTCAAAGAATACGTTCCGTGGGGAATGAGCTTCGGAAATTATCCCCGAACGCCCGCATATGCCGACTTCGGTGCGCTTCCCGTGCATCCGACGTTCATCTATGAAATGCTGCTTAATTTCATCTGTTTTGTTCCATTATATATAATGTGGCGAAAATCCGAAAACATAGGAACCGGACGTCTGCTCGGTTACTATCTGATATTCTACGGTCTGATAAGGGCTTTCGTGACGTTTTTCAGAGCCGACGACCTTATGGTAGGATATCTCCGTGCACCGCATATCATTAGTATTGTGATGGTTATTGTGGGTGTGGTGATAATTAACCGCAAAAAAATGCTGAAAAGTGCTTAAAACCGCAAATAATCGCTAAAAATGTGGTAGCATCTTATACGGGAAGATAGGAATTTTTTTCAGGAGGAGACGTTATGCGTCGATTTGTGTTCACCGCAGGGCTGATGATGGCTGCCGCTTTTTGCCCTGCCGTGGTCAATGCTTATGACTATCCTGTCATAGGGGACTACAACAGTGCTTATCAAAAGGTATTTGATGCCATAAAGGCCGGAAAGTGCAGGTCAATGGAGAGCGAGCTGAAGGCTCTTTCCGCATCCGAAGGCATATCCGGCAGTATCTACAGATCCATATGCTTTTTTGAAAATAATCAGCCCAAAGAGGGTTTTCTTGGCCTGACCCTGATGCTGGAAAATCAGGAATACGACGAAATAGTCTATGTTACAAACACTCAGATAAACAAGGGCAACACCGATCCGGTACTCCTTAAGTTCAGAGGCCTCGCCTATTTTAACATCGGCGACATGAACGGCGCCCTTGCGGATATAACGGCTTACACCGACAAAACAGGCGATGTCAGCATGAGGCTGACCCTTGTTGATATCTATATGTCCATGAACGATCTGGACAGAGCGGAAGCAGAACTTGAAAAAGCCCCGAAAGAGGACGGATATTACTCCAGAAAGGGCAAGCTGCTCTACAGAAAAGGTGATTTCTCAGGCGCACTGGCAAATTTCAGAATGGTTTCTCCGGCGGACGCCGAGAGATACACTCAGGCTCAGTCGCTTATAGCGGATATATGCCTCATCAGCGGCAGGTTCCAGTGTGTTTATGAAGCGGTAGCAAACTTTAAGGGTGAGACAGCCGCAGGGGATGCAAAGGAAAAGCTGGAAAAGGTCAGATCCTATCAGCGTCCTTTCAGCATCTATGCCGGACTGACCGAGGAGTATGACGACAACGTGAGATCGGAGAACGAGGATATAGGCTCCTCCGGCGTATCCAGTTTCAGGACGGCGATGGTTCTTGATGCGAAATACAATCTCTATCCTCTGTGGGCGGACAAGTTCTCAGCAGGTCTGATGAACTACAGGTCTTTCAATATGAAAAAAGGTTTAAGCTCCTTCGACCTGGAGATGCACAAGGCATATGTCCAGTTCACCCGCAGTACGGATACAGCATCTTTCACCCCGAAACTTACCGCAGGGATACTCTCTCTGGGAAACAGCAAATATTATGAGAGCTTCGGAGCCGAACTGGCCTCAAACCTGAAGCTGGGCGAATACGGCCTTAACGTTCCCGTTAAGTTTGAAAAGCGAAGCTATGTCGCCTCGCCCGACCCCAGAGCCGACAAGGACGGATACGTGTACGGCATTTCCGGCGAACTCTCCAGAACGCTGGCGGACAAGTACATTGTTTCACTAGGGCTTGGTGTTGATGTTGAAAATACCGACGGCGAAGACAAGGACAACACGGCATATACTTTATCCGTGGGAACTCTGGCTGCACTCACAAAATCATTCACTCTCAGCGTGAGCGCCGACTATACCTATTCAGATTTCTATAACTCGGCGATAGACGACAGAAACAGACCCGGACTTGCCATAATCCGTGAGGACAAGGCTTGGAACCTCGGTCTTAAAGGAATATACAGGCTTACGAACTCAATGTTCGTCAGCGGCGGAGTGACCTACTCCGATGTCAACTCCAATGTCGATGAATACACCTATGACAAGACAGTGTTCGACATCGGCATAAGCTATACTTACTGATCTCCTGAAGGTGTGCCATGAAAAGGATTACGGCGTTATTTGTTGCGGTTATGATGGTGAGCTCTCAGGTCTTTGCGGCATCCGTTGCGGGTACTGTAAAGGTGGTGAAGGGCGGTGTTGATGTTGTAAAAGCTCAGGCGGTTATGGGCAAGGTCGCAAAGGAGGGGCTGAATCTTTCCTTTGACGATATCCTCAGAACCAAAAGAAAAGGCTATGCCGAAGTGAGCTTTGTTGACGGAAGCGATATAAAAGTATTCGAAAAATCCCGTCTGCTCCTGCTGGGTCAGGACAGAACAAAAGACGGATTCAATGCAGAGATACAGAAAGGCAAAGTGCTCTTCAAAGTTGAGAAGATGCACGAGGTTGCCGGAGATTTCAGAATAAAGACCAGCAATGCGGTTATAGGCGTTAAGGGTACCGTGGTCGCAGGCATGGTGGATCCGACCGGAACTACAGTTGAATGTATAAGCGGACTGGTGGTTGTGGGGCCTCCCCTTCTCCCTCCTCCTCCCCCTGCTCCGGTACCGGTGGCCCCGCCTGCGTTTGGTTCTCAGCCGGGTGGTCTTGCTATAGCACCGCCCCCCCCCACCCCCTCCTGTTGCACCGCCCCCCGGTTTTGCTTCCGGACAGCCGGAACCGCAGGCTCCTGCGGGAGTTCTTAGCGGCGGCGGGACAGCACCTCTTAATACAGGCGGTTCAGGATTTAATAGCGGCAGCGGCCTTGGCGGCGGCCTTGGTGCAGGAGGCCTTGGCGGAGGAGGTCTTGGAGGAGGCCTTGGCGGAGGTTTTGGAGGCGGCGTAATAACAATTGGCCCCGGACAGGGAGTGTTCATCTCCTCAACCGGAGCACCGTCGCAGGTTTATGACATCTCCACAAATTCGAGAATATTTACGAGTCCTCCTGTTGCCCAGAGCAACTCCGGCGGCGATACAGTCCAGAGCGAGGAATCGGCTTTCCAGCAGGCCGGAAGCGATGAAGCCGCTCAGGCGGAAGATACAGGTCAGTCCCAGACTGCCCAGAGAATAGAATCGTCATTACAGGATTCAGGCCAGCAGCAGGACAATGCCGGACAGGGTACAGCCGGACAGCCGGCTCAGTCGGCGGCGGACACGGCGGCACAGGCAGCCGCGCAGGCGGCATCACAGGCGGCGGCAGCGCAGGCGGCGGCACAGGCAGCGGCGGCGCAGGCAGCGGCGGCGGCACAGGCGGCGGCGGCACAGGCCGCAGCACAGGCAGCGGCACAGGCGGCAGCGCAGGCAGCGGCACAGGCGGCTGCTCAGGCTCAGGCTGACGCAATAAGAAAAGATCAGGAAGCGAAAGCACAGACAGCAGCGGCTCAGGCAGCCGAAGCAGCTCTCGCAACAAGCACATACAGCCTTGAGGCAAAAGCCGCATACGATGCGGCACAAGAGGCGGCAGCGCTGGCAGCGGCACAGGCGGCGGCGGCTATAGTTAAAAAGCAGGAGGCCGAAACGGCTCTCTCCAGAGCAGAAGCTGAAGCACAGGCGGCAAAAGCGGCGGCTGAAGCGGCCAACACTGCGGCACAGGCGGCGGCACAGGCGGCAGTGACAGCTGCACAGACCGCAGCACAGAAAGCGCAGGCGGCGCAGGCGGCAGCACAGGCGGCTGTAGCAGCGGCGCAGACAGCAGCACAGAAAGCGGCATCAGCGGCTCAGTATACAGCATCGGCGGCGGCACAGGCGGCAGCTCAGGCAGCGGCAGTATCTGCGGCACAGGCGGCGGTTAACGCACAGGCCACTCAGGCAAGCTCAACTTCCGCATCCGGCTCGGCGTCTCAGGCGGGAATATCCTCCGCACAGGCACAGGCAGCGGCGGCGGCGGCACTGGCAGCGGCACAGGCGGCAGCGGCTGAGGCACAATCTCAGGAGCAGGCACTGGCAACAGCCCAGGCGGCACTGGCAGCAGCTCAGGCAGCGGCACAGACTGCGGCAACGCAGAGCACTGCGGCGCAGGCGGCGGCAACCCAGATGCAGACATTGCTGACCCAGTCCTCAGATGCGGCAGCAGCAGCGGCAGCTCAGAAAACAGCTGCGGAAGCAGCGCTTCTGGCCACGAAGCAGGCCTCAGGAGACGGAGTTGCCAATGCTCAGGCAGCCAAAACAGCTGCGGAAGCGGCGTTAGCGGCGGCACAGGCGGCATCTCAGCAGACAACGGCGCAGCTTGCAGCGGCAAATGCGGCAGCTCAGGCAGCGGCAGCGGCGGCAGCGCAGGCGGCTCAGGCGGCAGCGACAGCGGCGGCGGCGGCACAGTCCGAGCAGGTTGCCCAGTCCACATCAACTCAGGTTCAGGCGGCGGCGGCACAGGCTCAGTCGGTCGCTCAGGCGGCAGCAACAGCAGCGGCTGATGCCGTAAGCAAAGCAACTGCGGCACAGGCAGCGCAGGCGGCAGCACAGGCAGCAGCACAGGCGGCGGTTCTTGCAGCAAATGAAGCCGTTGCGGAAGCGGCAGCACAGACAGCAGCTATGGAAGCGGTGAACAACGCACTCTCAGCAGCTGCGAGTGCGGCAAATTATGCAGACTATAAAAACGGCCTTGCAATGCAGGCCATGACGGATACACAAGTTGCATCGGAGGCTGCACATTCTGCGGCAGATGCGGCAGAGGCGGCAAAAACAGCCGCTCAGCAGGCTCTCGAAATAGCCGAAACACATCTTGAACAGGCACAGGCGGCAGTAGCGGCGGCACTGGCGGCTGCAACAGCGGCAGCGGAAGCGGCCAGCAATGCGGCCGGACTGGCGGCGTCGAAAGCTGCGGAAGCATATCAGGCGGCTCAGCAGGCACTCGGCTATGCGAACACTGCACAGTCAGCGGCTCAGACAGCCGCACAGAAAGCTGCGGAGCACGAGCTGTTCGCTCAGCTTCAGGTGATAGCCCAGTCGGTGCTCACGGCAGCAAACACTGCGGCAGGAGATGCTCAGAGTGCAGGTCAGGCGAGTGATTATGCAGCATCGGCGGCGACCACAGCAGCCGGATACAACTCTCAGGCGCAGCAGTCACTGGCAGATGTTCTGGCGATAGCTCAGGCTGCGGCGGCCGAAGCGGAGTCTCAGGCAGCGGCACTGGCGGCGGCAAATTCGGCTCTTGAAGCGGCAAATGCGGCTCTGGCTCAGTCGGTTGTTCATAAGCAGGCTGCAGAAAACGCATACGGTCAGCTTTCAGATCATCTGACTGATCTCGGCACTGCGGCTTCTCAGGCAGAAGCGGCAAAAACAGCGGCACAGGACGCACTGTCCCTTGCCACAGCCACATCTGTTCTGACGGGTTCAACAGTTATGACGGATCTTGCGGCGGCTCAGGCAGCGGCGCAGACTGCAAGCCAGCAGGCACAGACTTCTGTTTCGGCAGCGTCTTCGGCGTATGCTCTGGCTGTTCTTAAAGCTCAGGCGGCAAATTCAGCGGTTGAATCTGCACAGGCAGCTGCGGATCTGGCTGCTCTTGCGGCTGAACAGGCGGCAGCGGCGGCGGATTCCGAGTCTGTGGCACAGAGTATATCCGATTCGGCTGCACAGGCGCTTGCAGACGCTCTGGCGGCTGTTCAGGCGGCCATGACGGCGGCCACGAACGCAAGCGCAGCATCCTCCAATGCGGCGACACAGCTTGCGGCGGCGCAGGCAGCGGCAGAGGCGGCAAGGCTTGCTGCTGAAGCGGCGGCGGATATAAAGGTCTACGGAAAGGTCAGAATTAATATAGTGTTCAGATAAAAAGAGAGGCGGGGCAAAACCCCGCCTTTTTTGTTCAGACGATTGTGAGTGAATCCGTTCCGGTTTTCAGTTTTTTGTCCCTGAGCAGCAGGGGTGCGAATCTTGCCCCTGTGTAGAGCGGCTTGTCCGTTGTGGCGCAGTATTGGGCAATGTATGAGAAGACCGATGCGGACTCGGCCACAACAATGTCGGCCTTAACAGCTTCTTTAACGTCCGCAATGGAAAACCCGTACCTGCATGCAAAATTCACCGTTTCTGTGTCCTTATGGAAAAAAGCCATGCATGGGATGATCTTTTCATTAAGGGATTTGCTCATCTGCTTTTCCGCTATCTCTTTGTAGTTTTCAACGTCCTTTTCGTAAAGATACGCCGGAAGACAGACAGAGGCGAAACGGCTGCCCTGCCATCTGCGGAAATTAAGGGTAAAAGTGATGTTGCCGTAGAAAGAATCGTTTATGAGGTTCTGTATCTCCTTATGTTCAAGGAGGAAGATATCGTTTCTGTCGGTGAGCATTCTGTCTTCAACCAGTCTGTCTGCTGTGGTCAGCAGAACACTGCGTATCTTTGAGGCAAGGCCTGAGAGTGACAGATATACCCTGTCGGCATCATCCAGCGCCTTGTGCGTCTGCTCAAGCAGAGCTGTGTACTTCACTTTAGAGAGCATGAGACGCTTGATGGACGACAGTGAGCCGTAAAACCCGTCCGCATCCTCAGCGGCAAGTTCAACAGGTTCAAGCCGTACAGGCTCGAAAGCCGGATCCAGTCGGGGCATTATCTCTCCTTCATATCTCAGTAGCCCGCCCTTTCTCGTCTTATATATATGACGCATGGCATCTTCGTGTCCAAGCCCGGTTGCTTTTGCAAACCCGGTGAAAGCGTGCCACATACCTGCTACAGCAATTTCCCAGGCCATTACGCCCAGCATAGGCACTTCGAGAAACTCGTTGTTGAACAGAGCCGCTTCGTCAAGGCTGTCTGTGACCCTGTCTATATCATCAATTGTGTTTTTAAGTTCATCCTCGGCCAGTTTCAGAACAGATATTTTTGGAACTTCCATCACAGGTTTTTTTATGGACTTATATATTGACGGCAGATAATTCAGATAGAAAAAATCCGGCTTGGTGTAAAACGCCGACATTATGGTCTCAATATTTTTGGAATTCATGAGAACTCTGCCGAAAATTGTCTTAACCGACGGCGAATGGGTCTTGATGTCAGCACTCATGAAGAGCGGGGAGAAGACGTCGGGCATCGCTTCGAACAGCGAATAGGCGTAGGGGCTGAGAATCTCTCCGAACATTGATGCGAAGGGCGACCTTGCAAAGAGGTACTTTTCGCTGATGGAGGATGAGCGTCCCAGCGATTCCTCAACGGGTGTCAGCGGGAATCTGATGGTGAAATCCCTTGAATCATAAGCCAGCTTTGTATAGCTTCCCTCTTCGGCAGCGCATACGAAGAAGCTGTCATCATCAAAACACACCTGAACTGAGGCAGGTTTGCGCAGACAGCGTTCAACATCGGAAAGCATCTGTGCCAGCTCGTTCATCTTCCTGTCGGGGATCATGCACTTGCCTTTTATGTTGCGCAGATTGTCCTTGAACACGCCTTTAATAATGACTGTTTCCCAGTCTTCGCCCTTAACGTGGTAAAACCCGAAGTTGCCCTTATAAGAGGGCAGGGCGGTTATGTCGGCCTGTTTCTCAGGGGCGGTTTTGATCCCTGCGCTGGATATTGAATTCAGTATTTCTTCCATGAGCGGATTATGAATGTAAATAGCGTGTTGTCAATATTATTTGTTGAAACGGCACTTTGTTGCGGGTAAAATAGAGCGGGGTGAAGTTATGAATACTGTTATTTTTAATGCTGCGGTGAAATCCGACGGCAATTCTGCGTTTATAGCGGATGCGTTGTTCAAAAAGTATGAAGGAAGCAGGCTCATTGAGCTGTCCTCTCTGAAATTTGAACACGAATACGAGAATAAATTCAGGGAAGCTCCGGCTTTCCGTCCCGAAATGGTGGAGGAAGGACTCAGAGAATCTTTCGAAACCCTTCTTAAAAGCGACCTTATCATATTCATATCTCCCAACTATTTCAGCTTCATCAGCGGAACGGCGAAGATGTTTCTGGACAGGTTCCATGTCCTGCTGAACAAAAGCGGCCGCCCGACCTTTGAGGGAACGAAGAAATTCTTCTTCATCCTCACTCAGGGCTCTCCCAACAGAAGCCACGGTCAGCCCACTCTGGACTGGATGAAAGGCTTCTGCAATATATTCGGCTTCAAATTCTACGGCATAGTTGTCCCCTCATGCAGCTACTCCAACACGGACGCAGCAAGGGTCAAGATGGACGAGATATCTATGTCGCTCAGTATGTTTATATAAGGAGTGAATAATGGCAGTCAGCTACAGAGAACTGGGGCTTGTGAACACAAAGGAGATGTTCGCAAAGGCAATGGCAGGAAAATATGCCGTGCCGGCCTATAACTTTAATAACCTTGAACAGCTTCAGGCGATAATCACCGCCTGTGTTCAGACGAAATCTCCTGTTATCCTTCAGGTTTCAAAAGGCGCAAGGGACTATGCGAATGCAACCATGCTCCGCTACATGGCCATGGGCGCAGTCGCCTATGCAAAAGAGCTGGGCTGTGAGATACCGATAGCTCTCCACCTTGACCACGGCGACACCTTCGAAACATGCAAGAGCTGCGTGGACTTCGGTTTCTCCAGCGTCATGATCGACGGCTCTCACCATTCTTTCGAGGATAACGTTGCCCTTACAAAGAAAGTGGTTGAGTACGCCCGCCAGTTCGATGTGACTGTTGAAGGCGAGCTTGGTGTTCTGGCAGGTATAGAGGATGAGGTATCCGCAGAGCACTCAACGTACACCAACCCTGATCAGGTGGTTGAGTTCGTTGAGAGAACAGGCGTGGATTCACTTGCCATATCTATAGGTACGTCCCACGGAGCATATAAGTTCAAAGTTAAGCCCGGTGAATCAGTTCCTCCTCTCCGTTTCGATATCCTTGAGGAGTGTGAGCGCAGAATACCCGGTTTCCCCATAGTTCTCCACGGCGCATCCAGTGTCCTTCCCGCTTATGTTGAAATGATCAACCAGTACGGCGGAAAGATGGACAATGCTGTCGGTATACCCGAAGAACAGCTTCGCAAGGCCGCCGCAAGCGCAGTCTGCAAGATAAATATCGACTCCGACGGACGACTGGCATTCACTGCCAAGATAAGGGAGTTTATGGCGCAGAACCCGTCTAAGTTCGATCCCAGAGAGTATCTGAAACCCGCAAGAGCGGAACTTGTTAAAATGTATGCCGCCAAGAACGAGAATGTTCTCGGTTCGGCAGGTAGAGCTTAATAATATAAAGATGAGACTGCTTCGGGCTTAACCCTCGCAGAGACATGCATTTGTCTTTGCGAGCCCATATGGGCGAAGCAATCTCATTTCTTAACTATTAGCTATTTACGTAGCTGTTAAAAAATAATCGCAAAAAAGTAAAATAAGTGATTGACTTACTCTGCCGGATTGGTTATAACTCACCTCCGCCTGAGAGCGACACCCTGAACGGGAAAGAGCAGGAAGGCGAAAATGTTGTTAGAAAACTGATTTTTCAGACTTGGTTCCGAAGGCGAAATATCCGGTTTTGAATAACTTGAAAAAAGCCTGAGAAAAAAGTTGAAAAAAGATGTTGACAACGGTGAACGGATTTGATAGATTCACCAGCCCGATGAAAGCCGAAAGGTTTTGAAAGGGACTTGAAAGAAAGATGTTAGATTTTAAAAAAAAGAGATTGACAACGGTGAGCAGATTTGATAGATTCACCAGCCGCTTGAAAGAGCGGGAAGCTCGAAAGGCCGGACGGAAGGAAAAAGAAAGTTGAAAAAAACTTCTTGACTTTCGAAAGGGAATCGGGTAAGTTAATCCTCCCCTGCAAAGGGGTTTTAAATTCTCCGGAGCCGCAAGGTTCCCATGATGTTTGACAACAGAATAAGGTCGATATGTGATAAAAAGATTTATACAGAGTTCGGATGGAGAGTTTGATCCTGGCTCAGAACGAACGCTGGC